>DASPVO010000061.1:0-46288 GCA_035622335.1 Nitrososphaerales archaeon | reverse complement strand
TCCGCAAGGAAGAGGATACCAGAGCTCATACAACTAGTGGGACTCAAGGGAAGGGAGAACGAGCGGGTCGAGAAGTACTCCAGGGGAATGAAGCAGAGGCTCCACATAGCCAAGGCGCTCGTTCATGACCCCGAGATGCTGTTCCTGGACGAACCGACCATAGGACTCGACCCAGGCGGAGCCAGGGACATCAGGGCGATGGTGAAGCAGATGAAGGAGCAGGGCAAGACGATCCTTCTCACGACCCACTACATGTTCGAAGCCGAAGAGCTGTGCGGCAGGGTCGGCGTGATCTCCAAGGGCAAGATTGTCGCGCTCGACACGCCATCGGCACTGAAGAACAGGGTCAGAGACATCTCCGTCATCGAGCTCAGGACGTACGGAGGGACGGAGCAGTTCGTGGACTCTCTGAAGACTCTCCCCAACGTCGTGAGGGTGGTCGCAGAGCTGGATTCAGAGCTTCAGACGATAAGAATCCAGACTCCGATGGCCGTGGAGCTCCTGCCACGGGTCTTGGACCTGCTGCCGAAGGATGCAAAGCTCATAGACCGAACGATAAAAGAGCCGACGTTGGAGGACGCTTACCTCAGGTTGGTCGAGGAATAGATGGGCTTCGATTCGGATGGCGTGGTGAGAGTGGACGGGTACGCCAAGAGGAGGCTGCAGATAGTCGGCGCGTCGGTACGGCTGACGATGAAGCTCTTCTTCGCCGATCCCACCTGGTTGGTACCCACGATCATTGCGCCATTCGTCTTCACGATGGTCGCCTTCTTCTTGTTCGCTGGACAGACCAGCTCCAGCTCCTTTCTCCTATACCTGGTTCTGGGGGCTGGGCTGATGGGCATGTGGGGGACCACGATATACGCCTCGGCCAACTCGATCAACTTCGACCGGTGGAACGGCACGATGGAGTCCACCCTCGCGGCCCCGATACCGATTACGTGGATAGCGCTGGGAAGGGTGCTCTTCAACACAGTCGAGGGAGTGTTCAACGCCTTCGTGATTCTGGTCATCGGACTCGCTTGGTTCAGGGTCGGTTTCAGTCTGGTCAACCCGGCGCTCTTCATAGTCGCCTCGCTCTCAACGTTCGTCTCTCTCTCGGCGTTCGGCCTGATTCTCTGCACCGTCTTGGTGCTGACGAGGAAGGGGGGTTTCATCACCAACTCCATGGAGATTCCGGTTTACATCGCGACGGGCACCATGTTCCCAGTCATACTTCTGCCACTAGTGACTCTCCCGTTTTCGTTCATGCTCGCCCCCACGTGGGGCATAGAGGCGATCAGGCTGAGCGCCCTGAAGGGATACACGGGTCTGGGGACGGGCTACTGGACGGACCTTCTGATACTCTGGGCGGAGACCATCGTCTACCTGGGGTTGGCTTTCGTGCTCTTCAAGAGGGTCGAAGCCTATGCCAAGAGGACCGGTACGATTGAAGAATACTGAGACAAGACCGAGCGGCGCGGAACGGTTCAGGGAGGCATTCCGGGTCTTCAAGGGCGCTTTCTTCTTCGGCCGGAAGGGGCTCGTCATGTGGGACTCGTGGGACATGTGGGTGATGCAGATCGCGATCACGCCGATAGCCCAGATAGGATTCTTCGCTTTCCTTTCTGTATACCTCGGCTATTCTTCTCAGGTCACCCAGTTCATCGTGGTGGGGAACGCCCTGCAGGCGATGTCATTCGCTGCGGTCTTCGCGGTCGCAAACATCACGACCCAGGACAAGTGGCAGGGCACTTTGCCCGGGACCATCGTGACTCCGGCGAACAGGTTGGCCCTCTTTGTCGGAAGAGCCATGTTCCAGATCATTCTGTCCTCGCTTATCTCTGTCGCAGGACTGGTGTACGCTGCCACCCTCTTTGGTGTCAGTTTTGCTTCCGCCGACTTCATCGGGGTAGCGCTTGTCATACTCCTCACGAGCGGAGCGATGATAAGCTTCGGCCTCCTCATATCCGCCCTCGGACTGTACCTCCGCGATGCCATGGTGGTCGCAAACATCTTCCTCTTCGTTACGCTCCTTCTGTGCGGAGTAAACTTCCCAGTCTCCGTGTTGCCAGGATGGCTCCAGCCGGTGTCTTGGGCGATCCCGCTCACTTATGGCACAGAGGCGCTGAGGATGGCGATCTCCGGCTCGTCCCTCATCCAACTCCTCCCAGAATTAGGGCTTGAAGCCTTGGACGGGCTCCTAGTGCTGGTGATCGGATATCTTCTTTTCACGGGGTTCGAGAACCTCTCGAGGAAGACTGGCAGGTTCGAGCAATACTAGGCACAAGACAGATTCGGTTATTAGACGCTCGTGTCAGTCTCCGCTCCTTGCTCAGAGTCGCCTTGGTGGGCTACGGGGCGATCGGAGGAGGCATTCTAGCTTACTGCCTGGAGAGGGGCCAAGACGTCGTTGCGATAGTTGACAAGGACCAAGAGAAGGTTGGGAAGTCCCCCCGGCAGATCTCGAACGCCAACTGCGACGTTCACATCCTTTCTGACGTCCGGGAGGTGAGGATGGAGGGAGTCGACGTCGCCATCTTCGCTTCGAGGTCGAGGCTCGCTGATGTGGTCGATGACATGGAGCACGTCTTGCTGCAGGGAGTCGATGTGGTGAGCACTTGCGAGGAGCTCGCGTTCGTCAAGCCTTCGGAGAAGGCTGGCGCACGTCTGGAGAAAGCAGCGGCGGGAGGAGGAGTCTCTGTGGTGGGAGTAGGAGTCAATCCTGGCTTTGTCATGGATTGGATACCGTCAGTCGTCGCTTCCGCTTCGAAGAATCCGAGGAAGATTCACGTTACGCGCAGCCTGGACGTTGGGCGGAGGAGGCACCAGTTGCAGACCAAGATGGGAGTTGGGTTGAACCGTTCTGCCTTCGATGACGGCGTGAAGAGAGGCTCGTTGGGCCACGTGGGGCTCGCCGAGTCCGTAGGCCTGATCGCGCTTTCGCTCGGGAAGGAAGCGCCTCACGTGAGGGAGGGCATCGAGCCCATCATGGGCTCGGAAGACTACGTCATGGGGGCCAGGCAGTTTGCGGAGTCGACGGCGGGCGGCTGCACGATAAGGCTCGACCTTGAGATGTCGATGACCTCCTCCGACTTTGACCTCATAGAGGTTGAGGGCGACCCAAACTTGAAACTCAGGTTCGAAAACGGCGTTTTCGGCGACTCGGCCACGGTCGCGCTCACGGTCAGCGCCGCGGAGAGGATTGCGTTCGCCAGGCCTGGACTGATCACCGTACTAGAACTGCCACTTTCCGGTCCCAGCCACGGACGGAAGAACGGTTAATACTCTAGCCAGGTTGCAACTAACTCGGGGCTGTGATGACTCAGAGTTACGACTTGGTCAAAACTATGAAGAGAAGGCATTTGTCTGAGCCTCATGCATGCAACTCTGACTCTACTCGTCTATCTTCTGTATCACGTTGAGTCCGACTTCCTTGTCGAACTCCCTCGTCGCCCTGTTCTTCGTGGGGGTGATGACCACTTCCAGAAGTGGGAAGACGGTCGCTGACATCAAGTGACCGGCTATCACGCTCATGTCTCGCCTCCCGAAGGTTCCGTGCGCGTGGACGAACGGCTTGCCGTCCTTGCGCGTTATGTTGCCGAGCAGTCCAGTCACTTCGAGGAACTCGTCGTAGTCGTGCTCCTCGTACTTCTTGGTTTTGTGGTTGAAGTAAGCTAGTTTCAGCTTGTTGACGCCTCCAATCGCCTCGAACCTCGCTGTCTTGATCTTCTCCTTTCGGGCTATCCGAAGAATTTCCTCGACCAGATTGGCGCCAGTTTCCAGGCTGTAGATCCTCGCCATGCCTTGCGGACACTGTGCTGTGGTTAAAAGTGTGGTCTCTCTGTTAGAGATGGCCGCGTGCAGCTGTGAGAGTGCACCTCAACAAGCCCGGAATCAGAGTCCTTGGTGTCGCGGAGAGCTTTAGGGAGACTGACAAGTGGTCTACGCTCGCCGGGGTCGTCATGAGGAGGGACCTCGTGATAGACGGATGCGCCCTCTCGCTCGCCAGAGTGGGTGGAGACGATGCCACGAAGGCTATCGTCAGTCTTTTCCGTAAGCAAAAGCGTAGTGACGTCAACGCTGTGATCGTCTCTGGCTGCATAATCAGCAAGTACAACATTGTAGACGTAGACCGCCTCGGCGAGAAACTGAAGATTCCAGTAGTCTGCCTGACTTACAAAGAAACCTCTGGGATTGAGGGCGCCATTTCTAGTCGCTTCGAAGGCGATGAAGCGGAAAGGAAGCTCGTTGCGTACAGGAAGCTCGGAAGACGTCAGAGATGCCTGTTGAAGACTGGCTTCCAGGTCTTCGTGAGGCTTTCGTACACATCTCTTAGCGAAGCGTCGGCGCTGCTGAGTGACTTCACGCTGCAGGGCTCCGTACCGGAGCCCGTGAAAGTGGCAAACCTCTTCGCTCGAGCCGCAAATTCATACAATTCTCACTGAGTGAGACGCACGTTCCAGCACAGTTGGCCGTTTTCATGCGAAGGCTTTTAACTGCGGAGGTGGGGGCAAACCCTGAAAATGAAGACAACCGTTAGCACTTCTAGAAGCGCAGTTAGCAGGGGTGCAGCGGTAGGAATTGTAGTGATACTAGTCATTGCCGCCGCCATAGGCGTTTACTACGTCTCCACGACGAGCAAGGCAACTACAACTACTACCACCCCATCCACTAGCAGCACTTCTTCTTCATCATCATCCTCACCAACTACTACGTCGTCATCTTCATCAAGTTCCTCGAGTTCTTCGAGCTCGAGTTCTTCTAGCTCTTCAACCACTTCGACAAGCACAAGCTCCACAGCGACATTCACCCTCAATCCGGCGAACGAGAGCCAACTCGTAGACGAGTCTCCTACGGCACAGTACGACTCGCTCGACCCCGCTGTAGGCTTCTTCGTAACGGACGGGTACTTCCAGAACGTCTTCCAGGGTCTGGTCCAGTACAGCAGCACGAACAGCACGGCGGTCGTGCCGTCGCTAGCTTCGGGCTGGACTGTATCGAACACCTACGAGAACTATACGTTCGCGATGAGAGCGAACACATGGTTCTCGAACAAGGACCCAATCACCGCCTACACGGCGTGGTTCAGTTTCGTCAGAGGAAACTGGATCAACGCGCCATCTACAGCTTACTACTCCAACTGGGTCGACATCTTCTACGCGGGTTCAGTTCCTCCTGCAGACTGCCCCGCGAACTCTGCAGCGAGCCAATGCCAAGCGATGCCCGATGCGAACGGGAACGTGTGGCCTTGGGGTCTTCAGGAAGCTGTGAGCAAGACGTTCAACCTGCCCATCAACAATGAGGCAGCGTTGACGAACGCGCTCAACAACGTGCTGAGCAACTTCAACCCGACGAACTCCAGCATCCAGGCACTCGCCCAGTTCCCAGACCAGGCCTTCGTGGCCGTCAACGCAAGCAGCTTCCAAATGAACCTGATACAGCCCTACAGATCTCTCCTACTGGCGCTGCCCCCACAGTGGGGCTCGCTGGTTGACCCTGCCTACATCGATGCTCACGGAGGGGTGGACAACAACACTGTTGTTCCAGGCCTGAGCACCAACGGAATGATCGGCAGCGGCCCATACCAGTACGGAACAGTGGGCGCCAACGAGGCGGAGCTCGTCCTGAATGCCAACAAGAACTACTGGGCACAGGGCGTGTCAGGTCTCGCACCCGTCATACAGCCGGCGAAGATTCCGACCATAATCATGAAGTTCGGCTTGGAACCGAGCGTCGAGATACAGGACTTCGATTCGAACAACGCGCAGATCGTCTTCCCGACGGTCTCCGAGTTCGGCAACCTGTACTCTTCGTTCAAGTACAAGTCGGAGTTCACCTTCAACCAACTCCTCGACAACGCTGGGTACCCGCTCTGCGACCTCGCGAACGGCCTGAACACTCAGGTCTTCCCGACCAACAGCACTCTGCTGAGGGAAGGGATGGTCCACTCGGTGAACTACACCCAGATACTCGATGAGCTGTACACATACAACGGACAAGCCCTCGCTGAGCTGAACCTTCCGCCGGTTCCTCCTGGCTGGGGTGCTCTGGACAACCCACAGAACATTCCTCTCTACTCATACAACGTCAACCTTTCCGCGACATACGTCAACGAAGCTGGTCTACAGGGTCACTACTACACGGTAATGACCAACGGGACCGAGCTTGGTGACACGAACGGCACCTTGCTACCATCAATCGACTACGACTACATCGTACCGCTGACTCCACAGCAACAGACAATCAACGACATACTCACTACGGACTTGGCTCAGGTCGGTATCAGGATCGTGCCCACGGGCATAACCGAAGGTCAGTACGAGGCCGACGAGGCCTCAGCTTCGACCACCGCGCCCATAACGGGCGTAGGATGGTGCGCAGACTGGCCAGACCCGATCTTCCAGCAGTTCTACGACATGGGCACAGAGGTCGCGCACGAGGCCAACTGGGTCAACAACGCAACTCTGACGTCGCTCCTGTCCAAGATTCCATTCGAGACAAACGCAGCGCAGCAGTTGGACCAGACAGAGCAGGCATACGACATATTCACACAGCTATCCACGATACTTCAGCTGCCGAACCAGGCCAGTCTCTTCGTCGTACAACCGTACGTGCAGAACCTGGTCTACTCGCCGTTCCAATTCGGTATATTCTACAACCTACTGTCATACCAAACAGCAACCTAAGAAGGATCCTGGGCTGAAGTCCAGGATTCCCTTTTCATTTTTTCTCAGCTCGAGCGTGAGCCACGAACTATACTCAGATTCTCGTCCTGAAAGGCTTATTATCGTGACTCGCATACTTGGATTCCCGAACTAAGACTTGGTCTCGAACTTCGGGTTCTTCATCGCGCGAAGGGCGATAAACGCGGTCGTGACCGTGGTCTTGCTTCT
This sequence comes from Nitrososphaerales archaeon, assembly GCA_035622335.1. Taxonomy (GTDB): domain Archaea; phylum Thermoproteota; class Nitrososphaeria; order Nitrososphaerales; family Gagatemarchaeaceae; genus DATJAJ01. The sequence continues at coordinate 39,413 of DASPVO010000061.1, read as the reverse complement.
CGGTCTGGTCTTCGGCCTCCTGCACATCCTGGTACCGACGCCAGAAGCTATGGCCAGGATAATCAGCGGCAATCCCAGAGCGAACGGAGGAGTCATCGCAGCGACCATCAAGGCCAATGGGCTCGACGACCCGATCTGGGTCCAGTTCTTCAACTACGTAGTCAACGTCTTTCACGGAAACTTCGGTATGGACACCTTCAAGCACGTGCCAGAGCTGCAAGAGCTTGAGCTCTATCTCCCCATCACACTGGAGCTAGTGGTTACTGGGCAGATTATCGGGGTCGTAATCGGACTGTACACGGGTGCGATCGCCGCCGCGAACCGGAACAGGGCTCCAGACTACGGGATGAAGGCGATCTATCTGACGACGTGGTCAGCCCCGACCTTCCTCGTTGGATTCATTTTCCAGCTGGTCATCGCTTACTGGTTGGGCCTGCTCCCGGCCACGGGAGTCGTGGACCCGACTCTCCCGGTGCCGCACGTGTTCACGGGCGCTCCGGTGATCGACGGTCTCCTTTCCGCGGACTGGTCATACTGTTGGAGCGCCGTCCAGCATCTCGTCCTGCCCGCCCTGACCATCGCCGTCACTGGCTTCGGTCTCGTGACCCGTCTGGGACGAGCGACAATGATCGACGCGCTCGACAGGGACTACGTGAAGCTCGCGTACATGAAGGGGCTGAGCAAGAGGACGGTGGTGTGGGGGACCGCCTTCAGAAACGCGCTGATACCGATAATCACGTTGATCGCGCTTCTCTTCGGTTTCTCGGTCGCGGGAGCTGTGATAGTCGAGGACGTGTTCGGATACTATGGAATGGGTGCATTCTCAGTGAACGCGATATTCAATTTCGACTACACAGCGATACTCGCCTTCACGCTCGTCACGGGGCTGGCAGTGATAGGCGCCAACTTCGTAGCGGACATACTCTACGCCGCCGCAGACCCGAGAGTGAGGCTGACCTAGCATGGGACTTTCCGACCTCGTAGACCACATGATGAGGAGGCCCATCAGGGCGACGGGCCAGGTCTCCGAACAGACGGAGAAGAAGGAAGAGAAGGAGGTCCAGGTCAAGGAGGGCGCAGCTTTCTACTTCGACTACATGAGGAAGGACAAGGGTGCGCTGGGCAGCATGGTAGTCATAGTCGCGTTCCTGGCCTTCGGCCTCGTCGAGGGCATCCTGCAATACGCGGGCTCTCTGTTCAAGGACACAGCTCTCGGCTGGGCGATTCTACCTTCGGACCCGCTGTCTTCTACGGCGACGACTTTCAAGAGCAGCCTCCAGCCTCCTTCGCTAGTGAACTTCCCCGCGAACGTCCTCGGGACGAACTTCCAAGGCCAGAGCATACTATCCAGGCTCATGTACGCGACGCCCCACGACGCTGCAGCCTCGCTCGTGGTGGTCGGGAGCGCGATACTGGTCGGCATGTTCCTGGGGACTGCCTCTGGGTACTTTGGCGGCTGGGTAGACGAGGTGATGATGAGATTGACGGACGCGTTCCTCGCGCTCCCGGGGCTCGTGCTCGCGATCACCGTCGCAGTCCTGATAGGGGGCGGTTTCACAGCGCTGTTGTACGCTCTCACGCTGATCTGGTGGCCAACTTACGCGAGATTCTTCAGGGCGCAGGCGCTGACCCTCCGCAACAAGGGATACGTCGAGGCCGCGAAGCTCAACGGTACGAGTTCGCTGAAGATTCTTGTGAAGCACATAATCCCCAACTCTGTCGACCCTGTGATAGCGTACGCGACGCTCGACATGGGGACCGTCATACTCACGATCGCCGCGCTCGCCTTCCTAGGAATTGGGGTGAGCTCGGGTTATCCGGAGTGGGGTGCCGAGTCTTCCGCCGGTCTTCAGTTCTTCCCGCAGCAGTGGTGGTACGCGATAATGCCAGGGCTGCTGATCGGGATAATCGTGGTTTCGTTCACTCTGGTTGGTGATAGACTACAAGATTTGATCGGGGGAAGAATAACCTACTAGATGTCTTCTTCCGACACCGGCAACATCATCAGCGTAGAGAATCTCGCGGTCACCTACAGGACCGTGTACGGGACACTGAAGGCGCTGGACGGGATCGACCTCTCAGTGGCCAGGGGTGAGAGCGTCTCGATCGTCGGTGAGAGCGGATGCGGCAAGTCCACGCTCGGGCTCGCAACAGTCCGTCTCCTCCCTCAGAACGCACGATACGCGGCCGGCAGGCTCATGCTGGATGGGAACGACGTCGCAATGATGTCCGACCGCGAAGTTCTCGCGATGAGGGGGACGACGGCGTTCATGATCTTCCAGGACCCCCTCAACACGCTCAACCCGGTGAAGAGGATCGACGTCCAGATGCTAGAGGCGATCAGGTCCAGGTGCAAGCACGAGAGGACCGCGTTTTCGGAGACCGATGCGTTGAAGGAGGCCGTGGACAAGCTGGGCGACATACGGATGCCCGATCCGGACTCGATAATCAGAAGGTATCCCCACCAGCTCTCTGGGGGACAGATCCAGCGCATCGTCATCGCTATGGGGCTCCTGATGAGGCCCAAGCTCATGATCGCCGACGAGCCGACCTCCGCGCTCGACGTCACGGTCCAGGCGCAGGTCCTCAAGCTGATGAGAGAGCTTCAGAGAGAGTACAACATGTCGATCATTTTCATCACCCACGACATCAACGTGGCCTACGGAATCTGCGACAGGATGGTCGTGATGTACGCGGGACAGGTCGTGGAGGAGGGAACCTCGGACGTCGTGACAAGGAAGGCCCTGCACCCGTACTCTCAGGCTCTCATCCAGAGCGTGCCCAAGGCGACCAAGGAGGAAGGCAGGCTGACCGCGATCGCGGGCGCACCCCCGAACATGCTAAACCCGCCGAAGGGCTGCAGGTTCCATCCTCGCTGCCCTTACGTGATGGAAGTGTGCAGAGAGAGGGCGCCGCCAGAGGTCGAAAAAGACGGCGACGCAGCGAGGTGCTTCCTATACGGCGGAACCGCTAGTTGAGACCGTAGGTCTCAAGAAGTACTTCAAGGCCGGGAAGACCGGCATCCTCGACGCCCTGGTTAGGCGAAAGATCCCCGAGGTGAAGGCTGTGGACGACATCAACCTCAAGATCCGAGAAGGGGAAGTCCTTGCTCTCGTCGGTGAGAGCGGATGCGGCAAGACTACCCTAGCCCGGCTCATCGCGACGCTCGAGACACCCTCCGCCGGGGAGATCAGGTATTCTGGACAGAAGCTGTCCAGGGGAAACATGAAGAAGGTGAGGCGTGAGATTCAGATGGTCTTCCAGAACCCGTTCGAGAGTCTGGACCCGAGAGCGACGGTCAAGACGATCGTTACCGAGCCCCTCCAGAAGCTGGGATACTCGAAGTCCCAGAAGGACGCCGCTGTGGACAGCGTCCTGAGCTCAGTAGGACTGGACACCGTCTTCGCCGAGCGAAGACCTCGCGACCTCTCCGGCGGCCAGCGGCAGAGGGTCGCAGTGGCTCGGACGATAATCTCGACCCCCAAGCTCGTTATCCTCGACGAGCCGACCTCAGCCCTGGATGCTTCAGTGCAGTCGCAGGTGCTCAACCTGCTGCTCGACCTGAAGAGGGAGCTCAACTTGACCTACCTGTTCGTGACGCACAACATAGCGGTTGCCCGCTACATCTCCGACAGGGCTGCCACCATGTACGCCGGTGAGATAGTGGAGCTCGGGCCGACGAAGGAGGTCATTGGCAACCCCAAGCACCCCTACACCCAGGCGCTGTTGAAATCGGTCCCCTCTCTGGAGACCAAGGAGGTCGCGCCGCCGAGCGGAGAGGTCCCCAGCCTGATCAACCTCCCGAGCGGGTGCAGGTTCCATCCGAGGTGTCCTTTCGTGATGGACGTTTGCAAGGAGAAGGACCCTGACGCGAGGAGGGTCGGAGACGAAGATGTCGCCTGCTGGCTCTACAAGTAGCGTGCAGGCCGAGAAGGGGAGAGCCCTTGTGCTCAGGCCGGCCGTCTCTAAGACCTTCCTGAAGGGCCTGATCGCGATCGGAGCGTTCTCTATCTTTCTCCAGATTAACCCAGCGACCTTCACGAACTATCTCATCTTCCTAGCCCTCTCCGTCGGGCTCGTCTCCGTGGTCGTCGCTCTGAAGCACCAGACCAAGATAGAGATAGGAGATGAGAGCCTGACGGTCAAGAGGCTCTTCAGGCCGAAGTCGATCGTCCGCTATCTGGACATCCTGGACATCTCTGTCTCCCAGGGGATGCTGGCCCGCAGGTTCGACTGCGGGACCGTCTTCATGCTCCTGAAATCGGGAGGAGGCGGGAGCGTCCATGTGATGGGCGGAGGCGTAGCCGAGCAGCTCGAGGACGTCCCGAAGCCGAAGTACATTTCGGACCTCATTTCGTCCAAGCTCAGTCCCTTCGCGGGCGGCCCCGAAGACTTGAGCTAGACGATCTTCACGCCAGGGTTCATCATTCCCCTGGGGTCGAAGAGGCGCTTCACTTCCTTCATCAGCTCGAACGTCTTGGGATATTGCGACTGTACGAACGCGGCCCTGAGCATCCCGTCCCCATGCTCGCCCGTGATGGAACCTCCCATCTCCCAGACTTTCTCAAAGCACTCTTGCATCAACTCCGTCAGGATCCTGAGGTCGCCAGTGGACTCGGGGTCGAGCAGAGGACGCATGTGCAGGTTTGCGTCACCCGCGTGGCCATATGTTACGAAGTCAAGCCCACGTCGCTCGAAGACGCCCGTAACGAAAGCGATCAGCTCTGCGAATCGGTCTGGAGGCACGATCAAATCCTCGACGCCTGGAAGAGGAGTCTTTCTTCCAGACCTGATCTCAGATGCGACCGAAAGGATCTCGCTCCGTGCGTCCCATGCCTCCGAGACCGACGCGGGGTCGGTCATGATCACGGGCTCGTATCGTGAGACGAGTGCATCGGATGCCACTTCCCCGACCCTCTCCGAAGCGCCATCGGCTGACGTTGAGTCTAGCTCACAGTAGACCAAGAATTGTCTCTCGGTCCTCGAAAGTCTCTTGAGCCGTGCTCCCCTCCCGGCTCTGACGAATATCGACTTGTCTACGAGTTCGACCGCGCTCGGTCCGTGGCGCCTCATCGCCGCAGTAAGAGGTCCCAGTTCTCCCAGGGATGACTCTGCTACGAGGAGAACCCTGTGGTGAGGTTTGGGGGCGGTCCTGAACGTCACTTCTGTGATTACCCCCAGGGTGCCTTCAGACCCGACAAGAAGCCGAGGGACGTCGAGCACGCCGTCGTGTATCGTCCTTTCAAGCCTGTATCCGCACGAGTTCTTCGTCACCTTCGGTACCTCGCTCTCTATTGCGGTCCTGTTGTCCAGCAAAAGGCTAGCGAGATGAGAAGTGAGCCCACCGGAACTCAGTGCTGTTTCCAGCGGAACTGGAGAGAAGACCTTCAGCCCTTCTTCGGGAAGGACCACGCGGGCACCGACGACATAGTCGATGGTGGAACCATACTTTATAGTCCTGGCCCCGGACGAATTGTTCGAGGCCATCCCACCCACTGTGCACGACCTGTAGCTTGACGGGTCGACGGGCATCCACGCGCCTGTCCCTTCGAGTCGCGAGTTGAGGTCTGCCTTGACTACTCCTGGCTCACATTCGACCTGCGAAGCAGAAACGACAATCGCGCTCCTTCTTTGGAGGAGGACTGCCCCGGAACCCACAGCCTGGCTGGGTATCGAGGTCCCCGCACCTCTGGGCGTCAGCGGAAGACCATCGTCCTTGGACAGCCCGACGGCTCTGACGGCGTCGTCCTCCGTCTCTGCCTCGTAGACAATCAGGGGGCGTAGCTTGATGATTCCCGCATCGACGGATACCTCTTCCAGAGCAGGGCCCTCGACCGTCTTCTTCAACATCGTCGAACAGAGCTAGCCCTTCGACGTGGAGTTGCCGGCGAGCACTGTCACCGACCCGTGCATCCAAGCGTGGTAGATGCAGCCGTAGTCGTAGGTCCCCGGCGCGGTGAACTCAAGGACGTAGGTGTCTCCCTGGTCCATGGGCGCCTGGCTCCCTATGATCGCGTTTCCCTTCCCCGTAACGGAGTGGCCCGCAGCATCCTGATTGGTCCACTGGACGGTGTTGTTGACCCCGATCACGACCGTGATGTTCTCGGGAGAGTATCCGGGAGCGTCCTGGGGGCCTCCGGAGGCTCCAGAGGTTATGTTCACCTTGACGCAGCTCGAGGGATTGCAGACTGGCTGGCTGCTGAGCGAGGTGTTTGTGTCGGCGGTCTTCGCGAAGTTGAACTGGTAGTACCCTATGGACGCGACTGCCGCTATCACGATTACGGAGATGACTACGCCCGCCACCGCGGTGTTGGAGCTGGGCTTGCTCAACGTCGTTGACACGACCAGCCACGTGAGACTATAAGGATTTTCCGCGATTGTCTCGGTCGAACCGCCGCCGACCAAAGGTAAAATAGGCCTCTGGCCGTATCCGTTTCGCGGGGACTAGATGTCAGAGGGCAACGCTGACGATTCTTCCTCTAAAGATTCCTCCGAAGAACAGAAGCCTTCAACGCCCGCGCCTGCGGCTCCTCGCCCGGCAACGGCCCCTCCGACCCCGCAACGACCCCCCACACCACCCGCAGCTGTCCCGAGACCCCCGCAACCGCCCCCAAGAATCGTTCCACCCGTGCCGCCCTCGAGGCCTCAGCAAACGAAGGGCGGAAGAAGATGGTTCCTTTCTCTCCTGTTCGTCGGCGGCGTCGTGGCTTCCATGCTTTCCTTCGTGCCATGGGGGAAGTTCCTGTCGGCCTCTCTTATCGGCTCGGGGAAGCTCATCGACCAGAAGGTGGTCATCGACGCTAATCCGGTCTACGGTCCCGCCGCAGGGGCGACCGTGAACGTCAACGACATGACGACGTTCCCCCCGAACAGTCACTGGGTGATAACCTACCCATCCTCAGGAAACTCCACACAGGACTTTGAGAACCCGGACACGTTCGTGAAGTTTGAGCTGATCCGCCTTCCCGCAGACCTCGGAGGAAACGCAGCGAGCGCCTCGGCCTTCGTCGCCTTCAGCAAGGTCTGCGTCCACCTCTGGTGCAGTCCCAACTATGGCGGGAGCCAGAACCAGAATCCTCCGGTCAACAGGGAGGACTACGAATGCCCATGCCACGGCAGCATCTATGAGGTACCCGACGGCAAGGCGAAGGCGGGACCGGCCTCGGAGCAGCCTCCCCCAGACAACGCCATACCCATGCTGACGCTGCAGGCGGGCTCCGATGGGACCCTGTACATCAAAGCCCCCCAGAGTGGGACGCTCACAGACATTCAGCAGAACGGCATCATAGGGGTGGGCCGGGTCGAGAGCGGTATGGACAACAAGGTGACGGACCCGACTAACCCGCTCTACTCCTCCTACTACCAGTTCATACTCCCGACCGCGAAGCAGACGTACCAGGCGTCCGAGACAACCACAGGGTGAATAGATGGCACAGCCACCCTCGCCCCCGCCCAAGAGGAACCTGATTTCGAAGCTTTACCACTGGGTCGTAGACGGCCTGGAGAGGACGGTCTACCGCGGAGTCCAGTACACATTCCCCAAGCGGTTCGTTAGCCCGATGGGCTACCTCGGGATGCTCACGGGGATCGTCTTCCTCGTGCTGGGCGTGACGGGCGGGCTGCTCATGATTTTCTATCAACCTACGCTCACCGGATGCGGGACGCTCACTTGCGCGTTCTCGAGCGTCCAAAGAATCAACGACGTGATACCGTATGGCTACCTGATCAGGAACATACACTACACCGCTTCCAACGCTATGGTGCTCCTGGCGGTTCTCCACATGTACTACCAGTACTTCAGCGGCAGGTTCAAGATCAAGAACGAGATCCTGTGGGTGACCGGCATCATACTCGGAGTGATAACGGGTGTGGAAGCCTACAGTGGGTACGACCTGATCTTCAACCAGAGGGCCGGCCTGGCAATCGAGATAGGGTCGTCCCTCGCAAACGCGTCGCCTCTAATCGGGAGCGCGCTGAGGATAGCAATCTTTGGGTCGGGCTTCACTGACTTCATCCTCAGGCTCTACGCCGCACACGTCTTCATACTCCCGATGATAATGATCCTTCTCGTGTTCATCCACTTCCCACGCTACCTCGTCTTCGACCTCCCAGTGATCTCGGCGGTCGTCGGAGGGATACTCATCATAGCCGGCATCTTCCCGGTCCAGCTGAGCACCCCGTACAGCCCGAGCAACCCTACGCTCACCATACCCGAGTGGTACCTGACGGGGATCTACGCGCTGCTGAGGACAGAGTACGACAAGTTCGTGATGGGGGGACTGATGCCCGCCCTCCTGTTCCTCATGGCCCTGGTCATCCCGTTCGTCGACACATCCAAGAAACTCAACTGGAAGGACAGGCCCTTCTTCACCGCACTGGGGATAACGAGCATCGCCCAGATACTGGTCACAACGGCGTGGGGCTTCTACATCAACCCCAACCTCTCCCTCCCGACCCTCTCGAGGCTCCTCGTGCCTCCGGCCGACTACTTCGCGTCGATGATAGGCATCACGCTCGTCTGCTTCGTCATGACATACGCCTTCCTCGGATACATAAAATCGCGGGAGCGCGTGAGGAAGGCCGCAGGGCCTCTAGGGCCCATCCTGAGCAGGTCCTGGGTCTACGTGATATTCGTCCTGCTGATAGTCGCGCAGATAGCCCTCGACTTTCTTGCCGTGGTCGCATACTCCGGAGGGTTCTACAGCATGACGCTGTTCGACTCCGGGTCCGTTCTTGTCACGTTCGGAGTCATCGCGCACCTGTACAGATACGGTCAGAACCTGCCGTTCTGAGCGCCCAGTGAGATTTCAGCCGCCATCTCCAGCCATCTGGGTCCTACCGCGCGCACCCTCCTGACTGCGTAGCTGCACTTCCGAGGCAGCAACTCGTTCAGTTCCTTCTTGATCGACTCTCCCGCCTCTGACTCGTCCATGCCCGGAAGGTGTCTGTAGTAGTGTATGATTGCACTCTCGCCGGCGACGGCCAGAGCTGCTCCGAGGAATTCCTCCGCCTTCGAGGGGTGAGGCATGATGATTCTGTCGAACTTCTCCGAGACTAGCTCTGGCAGTAGCTTGGCGTCTGCGTTGAGCATTCTCACGCTCTTTGAGACCTTGTTCCTCGCATTGTTGCGCTCGTGGTATTCGAACGCGCTTGGATTGAGCTCGCAGCTGACGACCGGGTTCTTCCTTGCGATCGGAACCGTGAAGGGACCGACCCCCGCGAACATGTTGAGCACCCTCTCGCCCGCCTTGACCTGCATCGAGACCCTGAGTCTCTCTGTCGAGAGCCTCGGCGAGAAGTAGCACGACGCCAGGTCGAGCTCGTAGAAGAATCCGTTCTCCCTGTGGACCGTCGTCGTCCTCCGATCCCCCGCGAGGTGCCTGAGCCTCCTGAGCCGAAACTCGCCCTCGATCCCCCCCTCCTGCTCGTAGACGCCCTTCACGTTCTTGACCTCCTTCAGGAGGGCTTCGGCGACCTCGACCTTGGCCTTCTCGTCGAGGTCTGTAAGCCTAAGGACCGCCAGGTCCCCCACGACGTCCAACCCCGACGCTACATACTCTGCCTGGGCCTTAGCGCTAGTCTCTTCCAGTATCTTCCTGATCAGACTCGGCAATCTCCGACCTCACTTCTCCCACGTAGTAGTACTTCCCAGACGCCTTCTGCTCCCTGTCGAGCTTGCTCCCAGGCTTGTTGACCCTGGGCCTCCCGCTGTTGACGTCCCTGCGGTAGGTGAGCCCCACGCCTTTGAGGAACGCGTTCATCCCCTCCTCCTTGGGCATCGGCTCGGTGGCTCTACCTGAGACTCCTGGACTCCCGGAGAAGACCATCAGCAGGTCCGACACCGCGTCTATGACCTGGAGGTCGTGGTCTATGACCATCGCGGCTCTCCCCCTCGCCTTGACGAGCCTTCCCACGGCCCTCGAGACCACGAACCTGTCCTCGACGTCGAGAAACGCCGATGGCTCGTCCAGCGCATAGACCTCCGCGTCCTGAGCCATGCACGCTATTATCGCCACCTTCTGCAGCTCCCCCCCGCTGACGTCCTTCAGGCTTCTGGCCATCAGCTTCTCCATCTTCAGCGGGGCGACGAGCGCTTCCTGAAGCAAGGGGTCTTCGTACTTGGTCCCCAGGGAGAAGAGGAACTCCTCGACGGTGCCCTCCAGACCTGTCGACAGATACTGCGGCTTGTACGACACCTTGGCCCCTATGTGGACTTCCCCTCTGTCGGGCTTCTCTTCCCCCGCGACCATACGGAGGAACGTCGTCTTCCCGAGGGCGTTTGCTCCCACGACGCCCAGTATCGTCCCCTGCGTCAGGGAACCTCCCGATGTCTCCAGAGCGAACTCGCCGAACCTCTTCTCGAGAGGGGAGTAGCTTGCTATCCTCACCTCGCTCTCGGTGAACTCCGTCGCGCTTCTCTGGCCGAAGGCGACGGGGCGCTCCCTGAACCGGATGTTCTCCTGGGAGAGGTAACCGTCCAGAAGCGCGTTGATCCCCACCCTGGACGAGTACAGACCGGAGACGATACCGTATGCGCCCGGCTCTCCGTAGATTATCTGCACGTAGTCTGTCACGTAGTCGAGGAAGGCGATGTCGTGCTCCACGACCAGCACCGACCTCCCCATCCCAGCAATCCTCCTGATGAGCCTGGAGACGGCCAGCCTCTGATAGACGTCGTTGTACGAGGACGGCTCGTCGAAGAGGTAGAGGTCGGCGTCCTTCAGCGCCGCCGCGGCCACCGCGACCCTCTGCAGCTCTCCCCCGCTAAGGTCAGGGACTTCCTTCGACAGAGCCTCTGACAGTCCGAGTTCCCCAACGACCTCGTCGAAGGAATCTCTCTCGTCCATCTCGCGCAGGAGGGGCTCGACCCCGCCCTTCCAGGCCTCGGGGATTTTGTAGACGGCCTGAGGCTTGAGCGAGACCTTCATCTCGCCCTCGGCTATCCTCTCGAAGTGTTCCTTCATCTCCCTCCCGCTCAGATAGCGCAGGATCATTTCCCAGGAGGGCTCGTGTTCGTAGTCCCCCAGGTTCGGTATCAAGCTCCCTGCGAGAATGCGGAGCGCCGTCGACTTTCCTATCCCGTTTCTGCCGACCAGACCGACAACACTCCCCTTCCTCACGGTAGGGATCCTGAAGAGACGGAACTGGTTGACCCCATACTGCTCCACCTTGTCGGTCTTCAGCTCTTCGCTCAGGTTGAGGATGTTGATGGCGTCGAAGGGGCAGACCTTGATGCATATCCCGCACCCTATGCAAAGCTCCTCCGAGATGAGCGACTTCTTCTTCTCGTCGAGCTGAATGCACTCCTGCCCGTTGATGTTGACCGGGCACTCCTTGATGCACTCCAGCCCGCACTTCTTGCTCTGACACAGGTCTCTGTCCACTACCGCGACCCTCTGCACCACGACCAGTCGCCTCAGTGCTCTTCGAGGCGCTTCGGGATCGGGCAGAAGGAGCAGATCGCGGGGTCTCCGATGAGCGACTGCCTAACTGCGGCGTGCTCGGCGCGCGCCCCTTCCCAGATCTCCTCGTCGCCAGTGGCACCCGAGAGGTGCGCGGCTTCGTGCTCCTTGATCAGGGGGAGGAGTCTGCAGCGCGAGCAGTAAGGCTTGACGAACGCGAGTCCCCGAGCGCTCGTGTAGAGCATCGCCACGCCTGTGGTCCCTAGGAGCCACGCGGGCAGGACGAGTCCTGCGAGGCCGGCGACTCCGTAAAGTAGCGCGCCTAGTAGGCAGGCCGAGGCTAGAATCGCCGCCCCCGTGACAGCGCCGGGCTTACCTCCCTCGAAAGAGAAGCCTATCGCGTTTTTGGGCAGGGAAGCGACGAAGATCGGAGGTATCGCGATCCTCACGAGCGGCGAGAGGCGCACAGTCCTCAGGGTCGACGGGTTCACGCTGTTCATGCTCCTGGCCTCTGCCGATTCGAGGCGTCTCTCTATTTATCTCTGCGGCCCCTTTTCGCCAACCTGCCCTCGACCCTCTTCTTCATTTCTTCCAGCCCTTCTGTCATGGGGCCCGAGAGGTCCAGGGCGAGCGGCGTGATCGAGATCTGGTGCTTGGCTATCACCGCCTCCGCGTCCGAGTTCGGTGCGAACTGCGGGAGCCTCTCGCCGAAGAGCCAGTAATAGGCACGGCCTCTCGGGTCCTTCCTGACGAGGACCTTGTCCGTGTACTTCCTGCGCCCCACTTCGGTGAGCGCAAGCTGTGTCCTAGCGTCAATTCTGGACGGAAAGTTGACGTTGAGGATCTCGGCCCCGCTCGGCATCCCGTTCTCGAGGGCGTCCCGCACGATCTCGCTCGCGATTTCGGCGGCCTTCACGAACTCGCCTCCTCCCGACATCTCAAAGGAGAAGAGAGACTCCTCCGCGACTTCCATCGAGAAGGCGATCGCGGGGATGCCGGTGAGTGCAGACTCGATCGCGGCAGCCACGGTACCCGACGCCAGGACGTCCTGGTAGGTGTCGTTGTCCCCCATGTTGATTCCGGAGACCACTAGGTCGGGTCGTCTCGGGAGCAGCTTGTTCACGCCTATCATCACGCAGTCGCCGGGGCTCCCCGACACCGCGTAGCAGTCTACCCCGTACGAGTTCACCTTGGCTACCCTGAGAGGCTTGTGGAATGTGAGGCTGAGGGCGGTTGCGCTCTGGGGCGCTTCAGGCGCGACAACGGTGACCTCCGCGAACCTCTCGATCGCCTTCGCAAGCTCGATCATGCCGCGGCTCTGAACGCTGTCGTCGTTTGTCACCATGACAAGCTTTCTAGGCAATTCTCTCCACCTTGCTCAGCAGACTCTCTATAGCCCTTCTGGGGTCAGGGAGACCATAGTTCCGCCGTAGTGCAGACTCCGCATCCTCCAGAGTCTCCTCCGTGTAGACGGTTCTTAGAATCAATCGCTCCGCGTCGGCGAGCTTCATCTCGTCCACTATCGAATTCAGCTTCTCCTCGCTTTCGGACAGCTCGTCGACCATCCTGACCAGACGCCTCGCCTGTTCGCGGATCCTTTGCCTTTGAAAGAGCGTCTCTTGGGCCAGTGATTTCAGCACCCCCAGGCTAGGGTCCGAACGCGCGACCGCAGGTCGTTTGGACACTCTGACCATCAACAGCCCCTCGGAGGAGTAGTCGGCCAGCGAGTAGCCCTTCAGAGCATACACCTTCCGGACTCCCAGACTCCCTGCTTGTACGCTCTCCTCTGACAGCATACCCAAGCTGTCGAGCTTGCCCAGGTGCTTCAAGACGGCTTGAACTGACACGCCCGTTAGTGCTGAAAGCTCTCTGAGAGTCCGAGGCCTGACAGACAAAAGGCTGGCAATCTTGAGCCTAGCTCCCGAGGAGACGATCGCTTCGAGTTCGTTCTGCTGCACGTGACCCCAATCTGGGATATGTTTATATAAGGTTAACTTCTAGCTAATCAACCAGTGGTTAATTTGGATGAATACGATTCGAGAAGGGACATCCGGGACGCCCTTGACGAGCTTGACAGGTTCTTCGAGGACTTCCAGAAGTCTATGCAGGACCAGCTGAAGCGGAGCGTAGGAGAAGCAAAGAGGATGATGCCTCCTCACGTGACGGGTTTCACGCTCAAGGTAGACCCGGCCGGCAGACCGAAGATTGAGATGTTCGGAGACGACACCCACATGGAGGGGTTCAGAGCGCCGATGAGCGAGCAGACACTCGACGAGGGGAACAAGAAGCTCAGGACCATCTTCGACCTCCCGGGCGTGGCAAAGGAGAACATCGAGATATCTACGACCGACAAGGACTTGGTCGTGAAGGCGGAGGGGTCGGGCAGAAAGTATCTATCAGAGATGTCCTTGAAAGCCGAAGTTGACCCTGAGAGCGCGAAGGCAGACTACAAGAACGGCATCTTGGAGATTTCATTTTCACTCAAGGACAAATCTAATAAGGGCTTTCGAAGAGTGAGTGTTGAGTGAAGGCGATGATGGTATGAGCCAGCAGCAAGTCCAGTTGAAGGTGCTGGAGGCCTACACTAGAGATGTAGGCCGCGGAGTTGCAAGGATAGACTACGACGCGATGGACGCTCTGGACGCATCCACTGGCGACGTGATCGAGATCAAGGGCAAGAGAAGGACCGTTGCCAAGTGTCTCCCCTTGTACCCTTCGGACGAGGGCAGAGGAATCGTCAGGATTGACGGTCTGATTAGAAACAACGCTGGTGTTGCGATTGGCGACGTAGTCACCGTGAAGAAGGTCAAGGCTCCGCCCGCGGAGAAGGTTGTGGTCGCCCCACTAGAAGCGGTCCCGCCGATTGACGAAAGGTACCTCGCGGATGCGCTCGAGAGCGTGCCCGTGACCAAGGGCGACAACATCATGATACCCTACTTCGGAGGCAGGCTCACCTTCCAGGTCGTCGGAGTCAGCCCGGTCGCGGACGCAGCACTGATAACGCAGAGGACGGTCTTCGTGATCTCGGAGAAGGGAGAGGCTCTAAGGGGAGTTCCTCAGGTCACATACGAGGACATCGGCGGTCTCAAGGACGAGATACAGAAGGTCCGAGAGATGATAGAGCTCCCGCTCAGACATCCAGAGATATTCGAGAAGCTCGGGGTGGAAGCACCGAAGGGAGTGCTCCTCTACGGTCCTCCGGGGACGGGAAAGACACTGCTCGCGAAGGCTGTCGCCACAGAGAGCAACGCGCACTTCATACCGATAAGCGGTCCCGAGATTATGAGCAAGTTCTACGGAGAGTCGGAAGCAAGGCTGAGGGAGATATTCAAGGAAGCCAAGGAGAAGGCGCCCACGATAATTTTCATCGACGAGATAGACTCGATTGCTCCCAAGCGGGAGGAGGTCACCGGTGAAGTCGAGCGGAGGGTGGTGAGCCAGCTCCTCTCCCTAATGGACGGACTGGAAGCGAGGGGAAAGGTCATTGTCATCGCCGCTACCAACAGGCCCAACGCGATCGACCCGGCGCTGAGGAGACCAGGCAGGTTCGACAGGGAGATCGAGATCAAGGTTCCGGACAAGAGAGGCAGGCTGGAGATCCTCCAGATCCACACCAGACACATGCCCCTGTTCCCGCAGAGCGAGGGAGAGAAGCCGACTGTCGCGGACAAGTCTGTCGACCTCGACCATCTTGCCTCGGTGACGCACGGTTTCGTGGGCGCGGACCTTGAGTACCTCTGTAAGGAGGCGGCAATGAAGACGCTCAGGAGGAACCTTCCGGATATCAAGCTAGAAGAGGACAGGCTCAGCCCCGAGACTCTGGACAAGCTCGTGGTCACGAACACAGACTTCGAGGAGGCACTCAAGGACGTGATGCCGTCTGCGATGAGGGAGGTCTACCTCGAGACGCCAGACGTAAAGTGGTCGGAAATCGGTGGCCTCGAGACGGTGAAGAAGGAGCTCCAAGAGGCGGTCGAGTGGCCCTTGAAGTATTCCGACCTCTACAACAAGATAGGGTACACCATGCCGAGGGGAATCCTTCTCCACGGCCCGTCGGGGACGGGGAAGACGCTTCTCGCGAAGGCGGTCGCCACCGAGAGCGAAGCGAACTTCATCAGCGTGCGAGGCCCGGAGCTGTTGAGCAAGTGGGTGGGAGAGTCAGAGCGTGGAGTGAGGGAGGTCTTCAGGAGGGCGAGGCAAGCCTCACCTTGCGTGATCTTCTTCGACGAGATCGACGCGCTCGCGCCTACCAGGGGCATGGGCGGAGACAGCATGGTCACCGAGAGGGTCGTGAGCCAGCTGCTCACCGAGCTGGACGGGATCCAGAGCCTGTCCGGAGTCGTCGTCCTGGCTGCGACGAACAGGATGGAGCTCATCGACCCATCCCTCCTCAGAGCGGGAAGGTTCGACAAGCTCGTGGCAGTGAGCCTCCCAGACAAGGTAGCCAGGAAGGAGATTCTGAAGATACACATGAAGGGGGTCCCGATAGCAAAGGACGTCGACCCGGAGAGGATAGTGGACATGAGCGAGGGCTTCAGCGGTGCGGACATGTCGGCCCTGACCAACACGGCCGTCTCGATAGTCCTCCAAGAGTTCATCTCAAAGTATCCGAAGCCTGACGACGCGAAGAAGCACGTAGACGACGCCGTCGTCAAGATGGAGCACTTCCTGGAAGCGATAAAGAAGGTGCGCTCTTCGAGGGAAGGGAAACCGATGGAGAAGGTAGCCGTCCCCTACTACCGCTGAGCAAGAGCCTAATTACCCAAGGGACTGGATGCCGCAGTATTGGAACAGAGGCCCGAGATAATTGGGAGGGGCACCTGGCTCGACAAGGTTGCCGACCGAGTCGTGGCTAGGGAGAAGTCGCTGGGCAGGGACACTTCTCTGCTCCGCGTCGAGAGCGGCCTCGGAGCATCGGGTCTTCCGCACATCGGAAGCGTTGGGGACGCCATCAGGAGCTACGGAGTCAGGCTTTCTCTGGAGGGCCTGGGCTTTGAATCCGAACTCGTAGCCTACTCCGACGACTTCGACGGGCTACGCAAGGTCCCCGCGGGCTTCCCATCTTGGCTCAACGACTACATCGCCCACCCCGTGTCGAGGATACCCGATCCGTTCGGCGACCACGGCTCCTACTCCGAGCACGTCGGTTCGCTCCTCAAGGATGCCCTCGACAGGCTCGGGATCAGGTACAGGTTCCAGAGCGGGGCCGAGGCCTACAAGAGCGGTCTCCTGAACGAGCAGATCAGAAAGATCCTCCTGAACTCGGAGGAGATCGGGCGAGCAATCAAGGATATGGTGGGCCAGACGAAGTACGAGGAGACTCTCCCCTACACTCCCGTCTGCAAGCAGTGCGGCAGGATCTATCTCGCGCAGGTTACTTCCTTCGACCCATCATCCGACTCCGTGCACTACAAGTGCGTGGGAACGGAGCTGGGCGAGAAGTGGCTGGAGGGGTGCGGCTACGAAGGCGACTCGAAGGTCACCGACGGGAACGGCAAGCTGATGTGGAAGGTCGAGTTCGCCGCGCGATGGGCGGCTCTCGACATAAGGTTCGAGGCCTACGGCAAGGAGCTCACGGACTCTGTCAAGATCAACGACTGGGTCGCAGAGCGCATACTGAACTTCCCTCCCCCGACGCACGCAAGGTACGAGCTCTTCCAGGACAAGGGAGGCCGGAAGATTTCGAAGTCGTTGGGGAACCTCGTCACCCCCTCCGAGTGGCTAGAATACGCTTCGCCAGAGTCTCTGCGGCTGCTGAACTTCAAGAGGATAATCGGAGCACGTAGCGTCTCCCTCGACGACATGCCCGTTTACATGGAGGATTTCGATGACCTCGAAGAGTACTACTTCACGAAGAAGAAGGACCCTAACCCGATGAAGGACGCCCGCCTGCGGGGCCTGTACGAGTACACGATGCTGCTCAAGATCCCGGAGTCAAAGCCCGTACACGTCCCGTACAGGCTCGTGGCACAGCTCTCTTCCGTCGCGCCCAAGGAGAACTTACAGGACTTCGTGTTCAAGCGGCTGGTCTCCTACGGCATGGTGAAGGAGATGTCGGACGGCCTCTCCAAGAGGATAGAGTGGGCCGCGAAGTGGGCTGCGAGGGGGGGCTCGCACGAAGAGGAGCCCGTCCACGTCTCCGAGTCTGCCGCGAAGGCGATCAGGGAGTTTGCAGAGTCGCTACCTGGCTGCGTTTCCCCTGACGACGTTCAAGGCTCCGCTTTCGAGGCGCTCAGAAGGAACGGCTTGAACCCTGGTGACTTCTTCCCCTCAGTCTACTCGATCCTGCTGGGCTCCGACCGTGGTCCAAGGCTCGGGCCCTACATCATCGATGCAGGCAAGGAACGCGTTCGCGATAGACTGTTGAAAGGAATAGCTGGGTGACGGGAACCACAAGCCTAGTACCTGGCGTCCCTCAGGTCGCGGAAGGCGATGAAGGAGACCACCGCCGTGATGACGGTAGCAGTGCCGAATAATTCGTAGGTCCCGGCGATCGAGAGAACCGAGGCCAGTCCTCCTGAAGCGACGGATGCCACGGGGACGGTAAGGGTCGCGCAGGCTCCTATCGTCCCCACGACCCTTCCCATCATTTCGTTGGGCACCTTCGCCTGTATCAGGACGGAAATTGGGATGTTGACTACGGAGCTGAGCGCTCCGACCAAAGCGAACGAAGCGAAGGCCGAAGGGACGGATACGACGAGCGACATGAATACTACCGAAATTCCTATTCCGGCTATTCCCGCGAACGTGAGCTTCCCAACATACCCCCTAATCTGGACCTTCCCGACCGCGGTCGCCCCGACCAGAGCCCCCGCCGCGAGGGCGGTTAGGACGAACCCGAACATGGAGTCTGGGGCGCCGAGGACCCTCACGGTGAAGGGGGCGATCAGGGCACCGACAGCCCCGAGGAAGAAATTTACGACGACCGCAACGCAGACTAGTTCGAACAGAAGGGCGTTTCGGCGCACGTACACGAACCCTTCTCTGAGGCTCGTGAAGAACGGCGCTGCCTTCGCGTCGAGGGAAGAGAGAACTGCTCCCACCTCGGACGGGACTAGCAGAACTGTCACGAGTGCGAAGACGAACGTCAACGCGTCATAGTAGATTGGGACAGTATAGCCTATCAGCGCGACCACGGCTCCTCCCACCCCGTAGAAGAGAAGTTGGTTGAATGATCCTGTTATGGAGAAGAGACCATTCGCGGCTGCGAGGTCGTCTTTTGCGACCATCCGGGGGATCATCGCCGGCAACGAGGTCCCAACAAAAACCCCACCGGTGTTCAACAGGAGGAGCAGAACGAGGACGATTGGGAACGGGGCATGTCCGGAGGAATAGAGCAGGGCTATGCCCGAGCAGACCAATGCCTGGGCCACGTTGCTCCAGAGCAGAATTGTTCTTCGATTCGTTCTGTCGGCGAAGACGCCGACGAGTGGCGCGAATATGTTCGGCAAAGCGGATACCCCCGCTACCAGCCCCACGTCGAAGACCGACCCCGTGACCTTCAGCACCAAGAGCACGAAGGCGACGTCGAAGATGAAGTCCCCCGATCGCGAGACTATCTGACCGACCCACAGATACAGCAAGGGTCTGCTGCGTAGAGCGCGTCTGTAGCTCGGCTTCTGGGTCTCGTTGTCGGGGCTTGTCGTCGTACCGCAGGCGGAGGCTGAGCCCGCTAAATACCATACTCACGTGTCAAGTGTGACGGACGTCGTCGCCCGTCCAATCTCGCAGGAGCCGTTGAGACTTTAGGAATAGCTCCGAAGCTTAGCCCGAGCTCACGCTACGACTCTCCTGAGACTCAATGCATAACTAGGCTTCGCCGAGATTGGCCCTCGGGCCCGTAGCCTAGCACGGATCAGGGCACCAGCCTGCGGAGCTGGGGGTCGAGGGTTCAAATCCCTCCGGGCCCGCCTTGGATTCGCTTAGAACCCTGAGCGCGTCCGAGTGGGCTCGCCTAGATAACTAAGCGGGCCCCCTCATATCGACCACTGGAGCATGGAGTCGCCCGGACCCACGCGGCTTACTGTGCAAATCCCTGTTCGTTCGTAAACCAAACTTAATCTTGCGACTATCTTCCAATCGCAATGATTCCAATGGCTCGAGGCTACTTACCCGAGGGAATGCCTACCCGCTCGCAGAATTCAAAGAACCGGGGGTCCATCCGCATACTGGCGTAGAAGGGGTGAGACATCATCAAGGTGGTCCAGTGTTTGTTTTCTGCCTGTCTGAACAGCTCTTCGAACGCACTGTTCAGGTCACCCAGCGCGACATAGGTCGCAACATAACGTGTAGCGTTTTCCCATACTAGCGACGGGTTTGACTTTAGCACCTTCATTGTCTCCTTCGCCTTCTCCACGTTCCCCGTCAGAGCGAATAGCAATCCCTGTAGACCCAGTGTGAAGGTCTCGGAAGGTTCCACCTTCAAGGCCTGGTCCAAGAAGTCTTGTGCTTTCCCATGTTCCGCTTTGATGAGATAGAACTCCGCGAAGTCGGCAAGAGCAGTTATGTCCCGGGGATAGATTCTCCTCCAGTCATCGAGTATCCCAAGTGACTCCTTCTCATTGCCAGCTAACTGAGCTACGATGGGATGAAATGTATTGAAGTAGAGGGGATCAAGAACGTGAGCTCTCTCGAAGGCCCTCTGCGATTCCTCGAGGTTTCCAAGTATCGCGTTGTGCAGCGCTATAACCACGTGAGCTTCCGAGAGGCTCGGGTCGATTCGGATGGCCTCCAGCGCCTCTGACTTCGCGTCGTAAATCTGATCTCGGTAACTGTAAACTCTCGCCATGGCGGCATGTGATACGGCGGAGTCGGGGCCGAGGTCCAATGCCTTCTTTGCTGCAGCTTCGGCCTTGCTGTAAGCATAGGCAGGTTCTCCATAGTGTAAGCCCAGGGTGAGCCACGTTTGAGCGAGCCCCGCGTAGGCTCGGACAAAATTTCTGTCCTTTGTAAGAGCCTCTTCGTAGAGAGCTATGGCTTCTCTCAAGTTGTGTTCAGTCCTGTCGTGTGAAAGTTGAGAGGCCTTTATGTAGTCGACATAGGCCTCGACACTCGAGCTATGAAGCCTTTCGAGCTTCGACATCTCGGATGGTAGAAGACGTATTCGAAGCACCTCTGCGATCCTGCTGGCCACATCCTCTTGGATGACAAAGATGTCATCGAGTCTCCTGTCGTAGTTGCTGGCCCAGACATGGGCATCGCTAGATACGTCTATCAGTTGTGCCGCAATCCGAATCTTGTCGCCGTATTTCCTGACGCTGCCCTCCAGCACGCTTCCCACTCTTAGTTCTCTGCCGACATCGGAGATTGGCGACGACTTCCCCTTGTAGGTCATTACGGAACTCCTGGCAATTACCTGAAGGTCAGAAAGTTGCGAAAGAGCGGTGATTATCTCCTCTGTTAGCCCGTCCGCGAAATATTCGTCGTTAGGGTCAGGACTCACGCTCACGAAAGGAAGGACAGCTATTCTCTTGGAGCTCGCCGGAGCGCTAGCCTCCGACCCCTTTTCCCAAGGCATGACCATGCGGTAAACTTCCATAGGTTCCATGACGTTCTTTAGTTGTCTTTTGCCAATGCTTTCGAGCGGAACCTCTATTTTGTTCTGAACGCTCTCATAAGTCTGGCTAGTAAGACACACTCCACCATCCTGAGCTAGGGACTCAATCCTCGATGCCACGTTGACAGCGTCCCCCGATATATCGTTCCCAGATTCAACCACGTCACCGAGGTGGATGCCGATTCTAAGATGCAGCCTGCTGTCCGCTGCCAAAGACAGGTTGAATTCTCTTATTGCCCTTTGAATGTCATATGCGCATCTGGTAGCTTCCAGAGCGCTTTGGAATTCCACGAGAAACGCGTCACCCATAGTCTTGATTTCTCTGCCACCGTGCCTCGCGAGAATCGGCCTTACCAGTTTCCTTAGCTCTTCCACCATTGCGAGGGAGAGCGTCTCATTCCTCTGTCCGAGGGCCGTGTAGCCCACCATGTCTGTGAACATGATTGCTGCAAGTCTTCTATCGCCTCCCTGGGAACCAGCCACTCCGTAGGAGGGACCCGCCCGTGATCCAGTCCTGCCCCACTTCATTGTAGGTCGTTCCTGCAGCCCTCGCATCTTCTCGACCCTCAGAAGCGTTGTTTCGTGGGACTCGCTAAATTCCAATACGCCATCAAACAGCTGTTCCATGGATATCTCAACTTCTGGCTTGTGCATACCCTTGTCAAAGGTCGCAAGTATGACCGAATCGTGTTTTTTCGCGTCTTCCAGCAATTGCCTAAGGAACTTGTAGATGGTTTCTGGCTGATATAGCATGAGCAAAGGCGAAAGGGCATCCACTACAACTATGATGTGATTGTTGGAACTGTCTTTGAGGAGCTCTTTTAGATTGTATGACAGCGTAGCTAGGTCGTCAGGGTCGTACTTTGTAGGGCTCCCCTGGCTGGCGACCCAAACCAGAGCCGACGGCTCTAAGTCAATGCCGCTGCCATTTGCGTCATCCAGGATGTCCCTTACAGATCGGTGCGTGATGAACAGGCAGTAGTCGCCTCTGGCCAAGCCGGCCATCTCGAATCTGTAGGCGAGTGATTCCTTTCCGGAACCGACGGCGCCCTTTACAAGGATGGCAGACCTGTCTGGGAACCCTTTGCCCAGCAAGCTGTCGAGTTCGGGGACCCCCGTGGAGACCAAACGTCATAGACAGTGGAAGTTTAGAATTAAACATTGGCGGGTCCGTGAAGCGCTAAGCTCCATGATTCCAAAGCCGGAATCAGACCCCGCCAGTCAAACAGAGATTACTCCGAGGTGTATGGAAAGACGGGGTCGCCCGGACCCGCACGGTTTACCATTCAAATCCACTGACGGAAGCAGCCAAATCAAGGTTTTGATATGATGGGCTCAAATCCTACTCAGGCATAAGACACTTACGCCGGATTGTAGTGGCACCTCCTGCAATTGGCTTACCGAACGAAATCCCAGCTGGCCCGCCGCGTTTAATAAGCTAATTATGAACTCTACTTGATAAACGGGGCATTATTCTAGCTATTTCGATTCTCATGCATCAGGCCCAAATTGAATTCGAGGATGGTCCATCATTGAACTCTATGAGCGCGTTGAGCGCTGTGGCATGGTAACTCCATGGCATTGGATGTGAACTTGGTATTCACGTTGCAGAGTTTCGGCCTCTGCTCGCCTTATATAGGGAGCTGAACACTGACACAATCCGTCGGAGTATGACGCCATCTGCAAGAAGAGCTGTCAGCCTCCTGTTGATACCGCTAATCTCATTCCTGCTGATCGGGGCAATGCCCATGGTTCAAGCAGACACTTTGAATCCCCTAACGGTGGCGCCCTCCTCGTGTATGTCTCCATTGTCGTGCGCGCCCAACACGGTCGTCACCATCACCATCAGCGCGACCTTGAACGCTGGGAGCCAGGAAGGGATTGGGCTGGTCGTCTTCACTCCGACAGGAGCCGCCTACGTGCTTAATATCAATGCCAAGTTCGACAATCACATTTCGTCCACTTCCAAGTCGTTTACCTGTAGCGTTCCCTTCGGAGGGGCGGGAACAATGTCAGGGAACTCCTGCGGCGGCAGTAATTCGGGAGTGTGGACTTTGGCTTCGGGCCTCACCATCAGCAACGAAGAGGCCGACAACTGTAACGCTGGTGTGGGGATAGTTTCCACGGGAGAAGGCTCCACATCCCAGGGAGGCACATACACCGTTATTGGATGCTTCATAGACCTGTCCTATGTGACAGCCCAGTTTGGCATCACGAGTCCTACCTCAGGAGTCCCTGAGTTCCCGTTTGGACTCGTCGTTCTTTTCGCACTCTTGGTTCCGGCCCTAATGGTCCTGAGGAAGAGGACCGTCTCGCTTCGAAGTCCAATTTCCTAGCTCGAATCTCCTTTCGAGGAGACTACCAGATGCTACACACGCTACTGTCACTAGTCATGCCACTCAAGGTGGTGTCACCGGTACCACTTCTGCCACCTCTGTTAACTTAGCTCAATCAAGTCTATGAGAAAGGAACAACTCGGAATCTACCTTTTTCCATTCCTTTATTGATTGTTCCGCGCAATTCTCCATAAGATACCATTGAATAGATAGAGACGATCTCGTTAGCATGCCATTTTGAAATCGGATTTGTACAATAAACTGTGTGGGTCCTACCAGGCCTGCATCCAATTAGCTCGTAATGAAGGTTCATCGAGGCGAGGGCGGGGGACAAGGAAGGGGCCAGAGCCATAATCAAGAAGCTGGAGGATGATTTCAAGGAGGGAAACTTGAACTCCATCGCCTTCATCTATTATGCACTCGGAGATATGGACGCGTACTTCGCCTACACGACCAGCGCTTCCGAGCAGCACGTCCTCAGGTACATCTATCCCATGTATTGCCCCCTCTTCAAAAACGGACGGGAAGACCCGAGGTATCAGCACTTAGTAGAACGCGAAAGATGGGGGAAGCGCGCATAGTCTCGCGCCGTATCCGGCTTTCATAGCTGGGTTACGCCGCCGCACCCTTCTTAGTTCGACCTTCTGCTTGTTGACCTACATCGAGCTCGCTTGCGTGTGACTCTGGCTTCGGTTGTCGTTTGTCCTAGTCGCCGAGACGTTCTTACACTCGTTGACCTTGATGTCGAGGTCTGCAACATCGAATCCGTGTTTTTCCAGTATCTCGGTAACCCGTTTCTCGCTCCAGGATCCTGTCTCGATAATCACCGTGGCCGTCTTGTCGAGCGTCATCTCCGCACCGTTCAGAACCTTGACTTCGGCCATCTCGGCGTCAATCTTGAGAAGGTCGATCTTGGTGAACTCATCGAGAAGTCTGTCGAGCGTGTTCGTCTCGACCTTGAAGTAGCTTCCCTTGTTGTACGACTCCACGATAGAAGAACGCGTCGTCTTTCCGCTGGAAGGGACGTTCATTGTGGTCTCTCCCGCCGAATCTGAGACCGCCTCTTCGACCACGTCGACGTTGTGCAGATGGTTGAGCTCGATGTTCCTTCTGAGGACTTCGGCCGCCCTGGGGTTAGGCTCTATAGAGACTATCTTGCCAAAGAGGCTGCCCAAGCGTACGGTGTAAGCTCCGACGTTCGCGCCAACATCAACAAAGACGCTTCCCTTGAGGCTCGTCATGAGCTTGCATGTGAGCGGCTCCATTTCGTCTATGAAGACAGAGTAGAGGACTTCGCTGTCGTCCTTGGGAAGAAGAAACCTCACTCCCCCGTGCTCCACTATCGCGTCCTCCCTGATGGCCGTCCCTTCAGGTCGAAGAGCCCTTCTCAACACGAACGAATAGTAGGCGAGCCTGCTCGACTCGGGTCTCGTTGACCACACCGCTCTCCGCACCCACTGCACTCTCCTGTTGTGAACGACCCTTCCGAGCTCCATAGATTTGACCGACAGGCGTGGAGGCTTATCAAGCATCACATCCCTGACCCGCCCTTCGACTCCCTGAGGGTTTCGAGTCGTGACGGAAGACTTGCGGAGGACGCACGAACATCTTAATCTACTCCGAAGCCCGTACTCGCCGCGAAGATTCTCTGAACGAAGAAGAGCGGCCTCACCGGCCGAGAGCCAGAATCGAGTCGCTCTCGGACATGCTCTTCGGGCTCGCCCTCTCGATAGGTGCCTTCTCTCTGGTCAGCAGCCCGCCCGCCACGAACAGCGCAGTGCTTTCAGACCTGTTCACCTTCGGCTTCAGCTTCCTGATCCTCATCGTGATCTGGCTTCAGTACACAAGGGTCATGTCGGTGCTCCCTCTTGAGTCGTCCCGTACGATAAGACTGAACATAATGCTGCTCTTCGCCGTTTCGATCGAGCCCTTTCTGTTCAACCTCGTGAACAACCCTCCAGTGAAAGCGTTTTCGTATGGAGACTTCACCACGACTCTCTACGCGCTCGACCTCGCCTCGTTGATGGGAATTCTAGGGTTCTTCACCCTCACCGTAGCGGACGAGGACAGGAAGCTCGTCCCTAAGGACGAGCTCAAGAGATTCAAGAGGGGAGGCCTGATCCTCGTCGGGAGTTGCGGCATTTTCTTGGTGACGGCGCTCCCTCCCCTTTACACGACTATGGTGGACGGAGTCCGTCTTCGACTCGTACTCTGGTACATACCCATCATCACAGCCTGGGCGGCGAGGAGGAGCAGCGCCCGAGCCGACCGTTTAGCCCAGGAAGCTTGATCGCATGTCTTCCCAACGGTCAGTCTAGAACGGTCACGAAACCTACCATCCAAGGATGATAGACGCAGTGATACTGGTACACCCCTGCGGTGTCGAAGGTGTACGAGAAAGTCCCACCGGGGGGGATCGGCTGGGAGCCGAACATGCCGTCCTGTCCCGTGACCGTATCGTATGAGATAGAGTGACTGATCCAGATGACGCTGTTGTTCACCCCCACGACTACGGTGATGTTTCGCGGAGAGTAGTTCCAGCTCACGGGCGTCTCTACTATGTATACCACCGCCCCCTGATGCGTCGGAGCGGCGAAGACCGCGGCTCCCGCCACGATGAGGTAGACGACGAAGACGCACATCAGCCCGACCGACAAGGTCCCAGTGATGACGTTCCTCGGTCTCTTCGTCAGGGCTGGCGCGTCATCGCTCCTCTTCCCGGACATTCCTGTCGCCCCCAGCAGCCAGGTAGGATTCTTCACCATGATCCAAGCGACGCCCACTAGAAGGGAAGGCCCGGTGACGATCAGTACCCAGCCGAGGGTCACCTGCTGGCTGACCGG
Organism: Nitrososphaerales archaeon; assembly: GCA_035622335.1. Lineage (GTDB taxonomy): Archaea > Thermoproteota > Nitrososphaeria > Nitrososphaerales > Gagatemarchaeaceae > DATJAJ01. The sequence continues at coordinate 13,276 of DASPVO010000061.1, read as the reverse complement.
ATAGAGGGAGTAGACCCTCCCTTCCTGCGGGTAGATCAAGAAGACAGCGTACAGCATGTGGCCGAAGAAAGCCGCGAGTATGACGCCTATCTTTGCGCCGTCCCCGAGCGCGGACATGGCGGACCCAACGAGCAGGCCTATCCCGAAGAAGGAAAGATGCTCTACCGCGTGAACCAGAGGATTCAGCACTGCCGCGTCCCAGGCGGAGGGGTAGTGCCAGAACGCGAGCAGCGCAGCACTCGCCCCGAACGACAAGAGCCCTGCTCTCCTATTTCGCAGCCCCTTGAACAGGCCTCTGTCGCGTAGCGGATATGCGACGAGGAATCCCGAGAGGATGATGAGCACGTGCTGGAGCATGTGCAGGGTGAGGTTGACCTCTGTGGCGTCGTCGAAGGGCGGGAAGCCCGCGGAGAATGCGAATAGGACCAGCCCGAGGAAGGGCAGCGAGCAGACGGTGTTTGCAAGCCCCTGGGCTTTCAAGCGGGTCAGTGGTCGCCCCACCGAGGCGTACTTAAGCGGCGAGCGCTCATCGACCGATGTCATGTCGGCGGAAGAGGGCTGAGAACAAGTTGAAATACGCACTTTGAACCCGATGGTTTCATGAGTCCTCCCCCAACAGGGGGTGCGCGAGCCGGGACGAGGCTCGCCGTGATCACAATCACCGCCTGCCTGTACGCGGTGGGCAAGTGGGCCACGGCCTTCATCAGGACTCCCTGGGGCGTTGGCGAACTTCTGGTCGGGATCTTCCTACCCGCGCTGATGGTGGTCGCTTGCGAGACCGTGCCCGCTGCCATCGGAGCGGGGATCGGTACGTTCCTCGGAGATTTCCTTGTAACGACGACGCCAGCGCTCAGCATAGTCGCTGGAGTCCCGGCGAACTTCATCGCCTTCCTGTTCTTCGGACTCTTCGTGAAGCGGTACAGGTCGTGGCCCGCTTTCGTCGCGGCGACGGTATCCTTTGTGACTCTCGGGAATCTTATAGCTGCTACCGCCGTCTACTTCTTTGGCTACGCTCTCGCCGGAGTTCGAATCACATCATCCGCAATTCTGGGACTCACCATCTTCTGGAACACCACCTCAATCCCTGCGATAATCATCGCCGTCCCGATACTACTTCGTGCAATCCATCCTCTGTACGGCAGGAGCCGCATCCTAGAATACTACCCGGACTGGTCGCCATTCGTCCGAAGCAGAGAGGTGGTGTTGGCGCTCGCCGGAGCGATGGCCTTCGTCCTGATAGGACTCGCGGTCTTCGTCATCTCGCCGGACTCCGTTTCGTCCGCTCCCGGACTGGGCTACTTCGCGCTCGCCGGTGTCCTGGTGATCGTCTTCGGGCCCGTCCTGAACGCCTTCGCTGGGCCCAAGGGCACGAACACTGTTGCGGCTTAGAACCGCTTCCGCATTCGCGCCAGCGGCCATATCCAACTTTTTCAGCTCCCGCCCAGGTTCACGTGAAGACGGTTCTGATTCCGGAGCCACAGGCGGAGGATTCACCCTGTCGGCAGGGACCGTCTCGAGGGCGACCGTGGCTGATTCGGGCCGGACCGTCCTCAAGACGGCGGTCAACGGAGATTCCGCGTACCGGGCGACGACCACTAGGAAGGCGGTCGACCTTCTGCTTCGTGATTCTGGAGTCAGAGGCGTAGAGGTCCGTCTTGTTCAGCAAGTCTCCGTTCCCATAGGCTACGGTTTCGGAGCGAGCGCAGCCTCTGCGTTGTCTGCCGTGTTCGCGGTGGCCTCCGCCCTTGACCTCGGCATCTCCAAGCAGAGGCTCGCCCTCTTCGCACACCGCGCTGAGATACTGTGCTCGACCGGGCTGGGGACCGTCTCCGTCGTCTACGACAACGTTGGCGCGGGCGTGATTTCGACGGCGGGCGCCCCGGGCGTGGCAGAGTTCAAGAGGGTCAAGATACCTGAAGGTTTTCGCGTCGTGACGGCGTCGATGGAGCCGCGAACCAAGAAGAGGTATTTGGGCTCGCGAACTTTCATGCGCAGGGCGAGTAACCTGGGAGACATGGCTCTTGAAGACGTGTTGCGAAGGAAGAGCTTCGAATCCTTGATGGAGGAAGGTGAGAGATTCGCGACCGCCCTCGGTCTGATGACTACTGAGGTGAAGGAGTCTATCCGGAGCGCGAAGTCTGGCGGCGCAGCTTTCGCCAGCCAGAACATGATTGGGGACGCGATTCACTCGGTGGTGCCATCCAGGGGCGTCAGACGGCTGGCGTCGTCCCTCGCGTCATCGCCCACTCGCCCGCGGGTCGACGTATACGACTTCGGCGAGGTGAGGGCGGGGATTCTGGAAGCTAGCCCACGGTGACGAGCTCTTTGGTGTACTTCGTCAAGAGCTTCGGCCTCTCGCCGACCAAGACAGTGTCCTCAATTCTGATCCCATACTTCCCCCGGAAGTAGATTCCAGGCTCGTCCGTGACCACGTCGCCTCGCGCGAGCTTCGTCAAACTCTTCCTTCGGATGTTCGGGAGCTCGTGGATGTCGATACCGACCCCATGACCCGTGCTGTGGGTCATGAACCGGTCCAGCTTCTTCTCCCTGAGCACGCCGATAGCTGCTTCGTTCACGTCCTCGCAGACCGCGCCCACCCTTATCGCCTTCATGGCCGCCGCTTGAGCGTCGAAGACGGTCTGATAGTTGCGCTTCATCTCGCCCGAGACCGTCCCGACCGCGAATGTCCTCGTCGCATCTGAGCAGTACCCCTTGTACCTGAAGAATATGTCCGCCAACAAGAACTCGCCCTTCTTGACCTCTCTGTCTGAGAGCTCCACGTGCGGATATGCGGCTCTGGGACCGGACGCGATTATTGTGGGACTGAGCGCCAGGTCGTCAGCGATGGGTGTCGTCCTGTTCTCTGTCGCGATCCTGAGCACTTCTGACGCGATCTTCCACTCCGACCGCCCTGGCCTGATCTCCTTCTCCAGACCTCTGTATATCTTGTCGAGCACTCTGCACGCCTCCGCGATCCTAGCAATCTCTTCCTCGTCCTTTTGCCTTCTCGCTCTCAGAAAGAGATCCTTGTCTTCCCTCAGCCGCTTCGAGCTTGCGAACTCCGAAGCGTCGTCTGTCACTGCTCTACCCCTTCCAAGCTCCCTCAAGGCAGCCGCTCTGATTTCTGCCTGTCCGTTTGCCGCCACTACCTCTGCCTCCTCCCCTTCCTTGGCCCTGTTCCTCTCCATCTTTGACGTCACGATGACCGTCCTGTCCTCTTTGACGATGGCGTAGCCAGACCCGCAGAAGTCGGTGAGCCAGAAGATGTTTGCCCCTGTGGCGGCCACAACCTGCCTGCCTCGGGCCATCGCGAGCAACTTCCGCCTCCTTTCCTCGAAAATCGTCAACATTCATCGGTTTTGAACCAAGCCCTTATATGGGTTCGCGGAACTCACGTGTAGTCGGGGCAATTTCACACCGTTGACGTATATACGACGGCTAGAGATGAGAGGTTTCAAGTCCTCAGGCCCCCGACCCGTCGTCGTTACGTTCGAGAAGGGTTTCACAGTCATCACGGGCCCTAACGGGAGCGGAAAGTCGAACATCGCAGACGCCATACTCTTCGCGATCGGGGAGAACTCGCCGAAGCAGCTGAGAGCTCAGAACGGGAGGCTCACTGGCGTGATCTACGACCCCAAGAAGGAGGACGCTCCTGCGCCGGACAAGCCCAGGGACTGCAGGGTCACCCTACAACTGGACAACGCTGACAGGTCCATACCCGTGGACTCGGACCTGGTCACGGTGACCAGGGAGCTCAGGGACGACGGCGAGAACGTCTACTACCTCAACGGGAAGAAGGTCACGAGGGGCGGCCTGATGGAGGTGATCGACCTCGCGGGCCTCTCGCCTGGCGGACTGAACGTCGTGCCGCAGGGTTCTGCGACGAAGGTGGCAGACATGACGCCAGAGGAGAAGAGGAGGCTGATAGAGGACGTCGTCGGTATATCGAAGTTCGACGAGAAGAAGAGCGAAGCGCAGAGGCAGCTGAGCCAGGCCGACCAGAGACTGGAGGTCGCCATGGCGAGGATCGGCGAGATGAAGGGAACGCTTAGCGCCTTCGACGCGCAGCGCAACGACATGATCAGGTTCAACCTGTTAGAAGGCCAGATCAGGTGGCTCTCGGCGGTCAAGACGGCGAAGAAGATAGGCGAGTACAGGGTTCGGCTGGACTCACTAAGGTCGATGGCGCGGGAGGCCGAAGCCAGGGTCCAGGAGCTGACGACGAGGCTGGATGAGACGGAGCAGAAGACTTCCCGAGTCGAGGAAGAGAGGACGAGGTTCATCGTGGACGTGATTCAGGGGGGTGGGTCTAGCCACGTCGACCTGCAGTTCCAGCTCGCACAGGTGGAGAACGACCTGAACACTCTCGAGACGGGGCTCAAGGACTCCGAGGAGAATCTGAGGTCTTTGGAGGATGAGACAGTCCCCCAGCTCAAAGAGGTCGTGGCGACGAAGGAGAAGGAGGTCTCAGCGAGTAGCTCGCTCGTCAAGCAGCTTACATCTGAGCTGTCCAAGCTCGACGCGAAGCACCTTGACCACGCCGAGAGGCTCAAGCAGTATGTCTCTGCGGCGGACGAGCTGAGGGGCACGATCGACAAGACCAACAGGCAGAGTGCCCGCGTTCAGGTGAAGCTCGCAGACCTCGCCCAGAAGCAGAACCAGGCCGAACTCGCGATAAACGCGTCGGGCGCGGCGCTCGGAGCGGAGCGAAAGCGGCTCGATGAGCTGAAGAGGAGGGTGGACGGTTATGCGACGCTCCTCGGTAACCTCGATACGAAGACGAAGCAGCTCTCGGACCTCTACGAAGGGTCGACGAAGGAGCTGAACAGCCTCGATGCCAGCTTCAATTCTGCCGACAAGAAGAAGACGAAGCTCCAGGCGTCGATCGACTCTGCGAGAAAGGTCCTGGAGAAGGCTACTGCAGAGGTCTCGAAGGAGATGGCGTTCAGGCAGGTCTCGCAGAGCCTGGCCGGGGAGAGGACGGGCCAGTTCAAACTCCAGGAGTTCTGCGACAGCGGTGGAGTCCCGGGATACGTGGGCAGGCTGGGACAGTTCGTGAAGTTCCCCCAGCAGTACTCGAAGCCGGTGAACGCGGTGATGGGAAGATGGATGTCGGCCTTCGTGGTCGAGGACTTGCACTCCATGACGCAGCTAATCAAGGCGGCAAAGACGTTCAATGCGCGGGCCTTCGCGATCATCCCGCTGAGCGAGGTCGCGGGCTGCAGTGAGGTCGAGGTCGAGAGGTCCGCGGGTGTCGTGGGGCCGCTCGCGAAGCTCGTCAAGCACGAAGAGAGGTTTGAGGGCCTCGTCAACTTCATCGCCGGCGACACGGTGCTGGTCGACACCGAGGCGATAGGCTACATTCTCGCTTCAGAGGGCGTCAAGGCGGTGACGCTCGAAGGAGAGGTCTTCGAGCCCGGAGGCAGGGCATTCACCTTCGGATACCAGGAGGTGCTGATGAACCTCATGCAGGGCCTGGAGAACATCGAGGGTATCAGTGACATCGAGGACGCCGTGGGCGCGCTGAGGGGAGCAATTGAGAGGAGGAAGGCGCAGCTCGAGGCTGCGGAGTCCGACTCTCGCTCGCTCTTGAAGGAACGCGCAAAGAGGATCGCCAGTGTGGCCGGGTTGAAGGCCGAGTCGAACACTTTCGGCGGGATAACAAGCCGTTACAGGTCTATCTTCAAGGCCATGAACTCTGAGTTCGAGAAGCAGGCGAAGCTCGTCGCGAAGCTCGAAGGGAAGGTGAATGCGGCGACCGAGAGGCGGGACTCGATCTCGAGGGGCGTCGGTTCCCTCCAGGAGCTTCTCAGGAACACGCGCGAGCTGGGCCTGGAGGAGATGCTCGCAGAGCTCGAGGGCGCGAAGACGACACTGTCCTCCGAGGTCGACGGGATCAGGAACAGAATCGCAGAAACGAACCTCTCTCTGCTCAGAGAGAGGGCCAACCTCGAGAACGTGCTGAGCAGGACTCTCGAAGAGAACAAGATTGACCTGGAGAACGCTCAGGCCGACCTCGCGTCCTTCAAGGACTACGTTCGAGACGCGCCGAAGAGGATCAAGGAACTCAGCGAGCAGAAGGCTGAGCTCAGCTCGCAGATCGACAAGATCAAGGAGTCATCGAGGAAGAGCCAGCCCGTGCTGGACGAATTCGAGAGCAGGCTGCGACGGCTCAAGGAGGAGAGGGAGTCGACGTCCAGGTCCAGGACGGCAGCGGAGAAGGAGTTGCTCACCGTCAACGGCCAAGTAGAAGGGATAAGCGGCAAGGTTGAGGACGGCCTGGGGAGCCTTCGCATCCTAGGCTATTCGGAGGAGCCAGAGGTCTTCGACGGAGCCGACTCCTTGCTCGCGGAGCTCGAGTCTGAGTACCAGCAGGTCGTCTACTCCGTTAACAGGGGAGCCGACAGGCAGTACAAGGAGATGTTCGTCAATTACAAGAGCCTCTCGGTACGTCACAACGAGCTCGAAAAAGAGAGGAACTCGATCATCGCGTTCATCGAGAGCGTCGACGCAGAAAAGAGGAAGGTCTTCGTGGCGGCCTACGAGAGGATAGGAGAGGAGTTCAAGGGCATCTTCGGTAGGTTGACCGGCGGCGAGGCTTGGCTAGAGCTCGAGAAGCCAGACGACATCTTCTCAGGAGGAGTCCTTCTGATGGCCAGGTTCGGTTCAAAGCCCGCTTGGGAGTCGCTCTCGCTCAGCGGAGGCGAGAAGGCGGTCTCGGGCGTCTCGCTGATCCTGGCGATGCAGGGCGTGCAGCCCCATCCGTTCTACCTCTTCGACGAGATCGACGCCGCGCTCGACGCCGTCAATTCGGGGAACCTCGCTCAGTTCATCAAGAGCCGGTCGGAGACCGCCCAGATGATCTCGATCACTCTACGAGACGTCTTCGTCGCGGAGAGCGACACGACCTACGGCGTCTATTCGGCTGGAGGCGTCTCGAGGATGGTACACTACAAGCCGGCGGAGTTGCCCATCAACCGTGGTTGACCACTCCATACTCTCGAGGCCGCCGCTCAACGTCCTCGTCGACCCCACGCTCGCGAAGCGGAGGAGCCCGTGGGAGATCAACCTCAGCGACCTCCTGGACCTGTTCCTGCAGACGATAAAGACCTCGGAGCTCGTGGACCTGAGAGCAGCGGGGACCGCGGCTCTGTCCTCGGCCACGATCTACAGACTAAAGGTCGAGACGCTCTTTCTCTTCGAGAGGCTCAAGGCGAGACGGAGGCTGGTGGACGCTTCGGAGCCCCCTCAGATCATAGTCATGCCGTTCAGGTACGAGGTCTACTCCACGAACGTGGAGGAGCTCTTCGACGAGCTCGGCAGGATTCTCGAGCAGATAGTCGGAGAGGGATCGGGGACTCAGGAGAAGAACCCCCTGCCCCTGGAGGACCTCCAGCCGCCGAACATCGACGACTACGTCATCTCGCTTCAGTCTCTGCTCCAGGAGTTCAGGAAGGTCCTCGTGGAGAGACTCCGCGGGAGCGGTAAGGCGCTCCTTTCGGAGCTGATATCCGGCCTTAGCCCAGTCGACGCCGCGCGCGTCTTCATCCTCCTCCTCTTCGCGGCCCACCAGGGCGAGGTGATCATAGACCAGGAGGAGGACGACGCTGACGCGCTGGTGGTGTCGGTGGGCCAACTTGAGTGAGCTTCCTCACGTCGAGCTCGTGTCTCGCATAGAGGCCGCACTGTACGCGTCGGGAAGGCCGCTCAACGCTGCCGAGCTTGCGAGGGCCGCGGGGACCGCTTCTGAGAGGAAGGTCGTCGCGCTGGCGAGGGAGATTCTGAAGTCGGTCAACTCGTCGATGCACGCTGTGGAGGTCATCGAGTACCCGGGGCCGAGGTTCGCGATGCAGCTCAGGACAGAGTACACCCAGGTCGCTCGGAAGTTCGCGACCAGGCCGCTCCTCTCCAAGGCTGCCCTGAGGACGCTCTCATTCATCGCCTACTTCCAGCCGATAACGGCGGGCGAGCTCGTGCTCCGGAGGTCCTCCGCGGTCTACCAGCACCTGAAGGAGCTCGAGGAGGTCGGCTTCGTGACGGGAGAGAAGCAGGGTAGGAGCAAGTCGTACAAGACGACGCTCCGTTTCTCTGAGTACTTCGGGCTCAGCCTCGATGTCACCTCGATGAAGAAGCAGCTGGGCGGACGGAACCTCTCCCTCTGAGCCAAAACGCTTAACATCAGGCTGAAGGGGCAGCGGTCGAAACATGACGAAGTCGATCGAGAACCTCAGGAAACGAAAGTCCACCGGAGGAAGGAGGAAGGCAAACAGAGGAAGGAGAGCGTTTGAGAGAGACAGCTACGCGATGGAGCCCACCGTGGGCCCCGTGGCGGTTCGAACCTCGAGGCTCAGGGGAGGTCACCTCGTCATCGGTCTGACCGCTGCCGACGTCGCGAACGTCGCGGGGCCTTCCGGTAAGGTCACGAAGTCCAAGATAGTCCGCGTCAAGAGCAGTCCGGCCAACAGGGACTACGAGAGGAGAGGGGTGATCACGAGGGGCGCCGTTATAGAGACGGAGGCGGGGGAGGCGAGGGTGACCTCGAAGCCCACCGACGACGGCGTGGTGAACGCGGTACTGACCGGGCAGAAATGAAGGACTACGACCGATACGTAATCTGGCTCGACTACTTCAACTCGGAGCTGAAGAGGAGTGAAGGGAGGAGGGTCCCAATCAGCGTCGCTACGAAGTCTCCCACGCTCGAGCAGCTCGAAGGAGCGTGCAGGAAATTGAGCCTCGACCCGGTGGCTCAAAGAGGGCAGTTCCCCTCTTCCGCTCCAAAAGAGTCCGGTTACGTCTCAATCCGCAAGGAAAAGCCGAAGAAGGCTTTGATTCTAAAAATTGCGAAAGAATTGTCAACAGCGCACTCTCAAGCCCCGAAAAAGTAGAATTTCGTTCGACAAGGTCGAAAAACATGTCAGATTTCACGCAAGGTTTAAAGGTAAGATTTTCTCGAAGCGCTTCACTCTTGCAGCGAGTCGGTTCTGTAGTCCATCAAGCAAAGAGCGGCCGACTCATCGTGAAGCTGCAGACAAAGGCGGAGCCCGGGTCTAGCGTCTTCGATTCAAAGGAGAGGAAGCTCGGCAGGGTCGTGGAGCTGATAGGTCCCGTGGCGTCACCGTACGCATCCATAGCGATTTCAACTAGCAGAGTCGGCAACAAGGGCGATCCTGTCTTCGGCAACGGGTGAATTGGCTGAGCGTTTGGGACACTAAGAGAGACGACTCATTCAGGACCTACTGCCCGGTCTGCGGCAACAGGCTCATCGGCGACACCGAGAAGGGGGAGCAGGTCTGCCCCGCGTGCGGGTACGTGACCTACGCTCCGGCGGACGAAGGCCCGGAGTGGAAGGCGATGGACATCGAGGAGAAGAACAAGAGGGTGAGGGTCGGGGCACCCACGACGCTCGCTCTGCACGACATGGGCTTGACCACGGAGATAAGCAGGACGATGAGGGACTCCCACGGGAAACACCTGGACCCGTCGGTGAGGGCCACGTTCGAGAAGATGAAGAAGTGGCAGAGCCGCATCAGGACGATCTCGAGCGAGGAGCGGGGACTCTCGAACGTCCTCTCCAAGATAAACGAGCTCTGCGAGGCACTGAATCTTCCGGACAACGTGGCGGAGACCGCGGCGCAGATCTACAGGACCTCCGCGAGGATGAAGGTAGCCAAGAGCAAGTCGATATTGGGTATGACCGCCGCGACCGTCTATCTTGCGTGTAGGAAGTGCGGCGTCTCCAGGACGCTAAAGGAGGTCGCGAGGGCCGCGGGGATGGAGAAGGGGAGCGTGGCCAGGTACTTCAGACTCGTTCTCAAGGAGGTCGAGAAGGACTACGTACCGCCGCCTTCCGTCGAGAAGTACATCTCCAAGCTCGTCAACACGGCCAAGATCGACCCGAAGGTGGAGCATCTAGCGCTCACGCTATCCAGGAAGACGAACGACTCCAAGATCTCGAGCGGCAAGGCTCCGGCGGGGCTAGCGGCCGCCTACGTTTATCTATCCTCGGTGATGCTCGGGCAGCACTTGCCCCAGAGGGAGATAGCAGAGTTCGCTGAAGTGACGGAGGTCACCGTCCGGAACAGGTGCAGAGAGATCCTGGACAACTTCGTGATAAGACAGGAGCTGGTCGCGGCGTAATGGCAGACAAGTCGAAGAAATCGAAACCTAAGACGAAGCAGGCGAAGACGAAGGGGTCCAAGCCGAAAGACGCGAAGGAGCCGCCGACCGAAAGGACAGAGGAGGAGCTCGTCGACCTCACCTCTCGCGTCTACAAGCTCGTCGTAGAGCGGGGGAAGGATGGAGTCCTGCAGAGCGAGATCTGGAAGGAGCTCGGACTCACGAGCAGGGACGGTTCAAGGTTGGCCATCAGGCTCGAGAGACGAGGTCTCATCGGACGGGTGAAGGTCTTGGAGGACGGAAGGTGGACGTACAAGCTGACCCCGCTCAGGTTCCCCACCGACATGGCCTCCATAGAGAAAGCGCCCTGCATCGTCTGCCAGTACGAGTCGAAGTGCTCAGTCGACGGAGAGATAAGCCCGTACGTCTGCCCTTGGATCGGTCCTTGGGCGATCACCGAAGCGAGGGAGGCTCTCCAGGTGGCCGCGCCCAGTCCGGTCGCCGCACCCTGACCTCGAAGCTTACACACGGCGGGAGACCATGAGGCTGCACGAAGCGCGAAGAGACCTCTACAGGAGGCTCGCGAAGGAGCAAGGCTACAAGAGCAGAGCGGCGTTCAAGCTTATCGAAGCGAACGAGAAGTACGGCTTCATCAGGGAAGGGGACGCCGTTGTGGACCTGGGGGCCGCGCCCGGGGGATGGCTCCAGGTGTCTTCGAAGATGGTCGGGGAGCGGGGCGTGGTCGTCGGCGTCGACACGCACGAGGTCAGGCTGAAGCTGAAGAACGTCAGATTCGTCCGAATGGACGTGGAAGACCCCAGGGTCATGGAAAAGGTCCTTTCCCTGTTGACCCGGCCAGCAGACGTGATTCTTTCAGACCTGGCCCCTTCTGTAACTGGAGTCTGGGAGATGGACGGGTCGAGGCAGGCCGACCTAACCCTCCGAGTGCTGCAGCTCTCAGAGGGGCTCCTGAAGGACGGTGGCTGCGCCTTCCTCAAGCTCTTCGAGGGCGAGAGGTCCCAGGAGGTCCGCTCGGAGCTTAGGCGACGCTTCGAAGACGTCAGGCCAATCAAGCCTCGTGCGAGCAGGAGCGTCAGCGCCGAGCTGTATTACTTCTGTTCCGGCTGGAAGCGCGCGTGACCGCGTCCGCCACCTCTGCGTAGCTCGCGTCTGTCTTCAGGCCCTTCTTCTCGAAGGGCTGGGTTCCCCAGCGGAAACCATTCAAACGTAGCTCATCCGCGACCACAGCCGGCGATACTCCCGGGAGCCTTAGGGCCGAGGAGACGCTCGAGACATCGTACCCGTAGGGAGGGAAATGGTTCAAGTCCCTCAGCGAGGAGAGCAGGAGCCGGGCCCTCTCACCGCTCGCCTTCGTCGCGCGCTTGAGCAATCCCTCGTCGACCAGAGGTCCGACCCACAGCGGGCCTGCGACCGAGAGCCTTCCATCGCAGTTCTCGCACCGAGTGGGCCGCTCCCTTGTCGCAAACCGTTCACCGCACGACGGACACTCCGCGACGTACCCTTCGTTCTCCAGGGCTGCGTCCGCCCTCGACGCTCCCACTTCGACCCTGAGGTACACCCTGACGTAGTGCCTGGTGCAGTGGGCCAGCACGGGGAAAGCGCCCAGGTCCAGACTCCCCGCCACCCTCCTGCAAGCGTTGGCTAGGATCCTGACTCCCGTCTCGTGGCAGTAGTCTCCCTTGGCAGTCGACGCCGAATACCTCCGTCTGGAGACCCCGGGATAGACTCCGCATAGGACCGCGGTATCGGTCGCTGTCACGGACACGAGCCCGCCATCCGCTGTCGCGTTCAATGCAGCTTGCAGGTGGGAGACTGGAGTGCCAAAGGGGTCGACGTCGACGTAGTCGAACTTCTCCGTCCTCCTGAAACGCGTGAAGAGATAGGCGTTCGCCTCGCCCCCGACGAACTCGCAGCGGGATGACACCCCGTTGATCCCCGCATTCCTCTTAGCGGCCGAGAGCGAGAGCTCGTTGAAGTCGACCATCGAGACTTTGAGCTCCCTCCCGGCTTCGTTCGCCACCCTCACGCCCCTCGCACCGACTCCTGCGAGCGCGTCGCAGAAGGTCGAGCCCTTGGTGGCCCGCACGACCGCGACCGAAACGTCCCGGTTGAGTTCCGCAGCGGGATTGAAGAAGACAGGGGAAGTTGGTGGCTCGGGCGTCCTGAGGCTGATGTCGGGGACCGAGAGTTCGGTCTCTCCCTCCTTCACCCTCGCCCACTTCATGTGGTCGCCTCTCCAGGTGTCCGCATAAACCCTTCACGGGGCTGCGATGCCTTATTGAGGCGTGAGCGCGAGGCGCAGCTGATGAGGACCACGTGGGCGGTGACGGGTCCGCCAGGCGTAGGGAAGTCCACCCTGGTCTCCAAGGTCATGATGAGGGCGATGAGCAGAGGCGTAATCGTTGGAGGTTGCGTCACGTCGGAAAGGAGAAAGGGAGGGGAGAGGGTCGGCTTCAACATCAAGAACCTCTCAACGGGCGAAGAGGGAGAGCTTGCCTCCGTCAAGGCGCCGCTCGGACCAAGGGTAGGAAGGTACAGGGTCAACCTCATGGACCTCGCGAACATCGGAGGTGCTTCTCTTGCGGGAGCAGCGCTCTCCGCTGAGCTGATAGTCATAGACGAGCTCGGGCCCATGGAGCTGGTCAGCCCCGAGTTCAGGCGCGGGGTGAGGGCCTGCCTAGATTCGCAGAGACCACTCCTCGCGGTGGTGCACGAAAGGATGGATGACGACCTAATCGCCGAAGTGAAATCAGCAGCCGGGTCATCCACGGATGTTACGCTGACGAACAGAGACTCGCTCGTCGACCAACTCTCGTCGGAGGTGCTCGCGGCCCTGCTCCGAAAGCCTAGTTAATCCCGTTCCGATTCGGCGAGCGTTGAGCGAGACGTCAGGGGGCGTCGACGAGGCGGGCAGGGGCTGCATAGCCGGACCCCTTGTGGTAGCCGGCGTCTGCGCAGACGAGTCCGCCGTGCTCGAACTGGGCGAGATCGGCGTCAAGGACTCAAAGCTGCTCTCTCCGGCACAGAGGGAAGTCCTCTATCCAGAAGTCCTGCGCATCTGCCGGAGGGTCGAGTCGGCCAGGATACAGCCTTCGGAGATAGACTCGGTCGTGAGGGCTGCCAAAAAGTACAGGAGGCT
>DASPVO010000060.1:0-3335 GCA_035622335.1 Nitrososphaerales archaeon | reverse complement strand
TAGCCGCTTCTATCTCTCTTTTGGCGATCCCGTGAAAGACGAATGTCATGGCTCGCGTCGCGTAACCTCGCCTCTTCATCAGGTAGAGGCACGTCGCGGAGTCGACCCCTCCTGAAAGGAGGACTATGGCTTCCCGCGTCGCCTGTCGCCCTCTCGGGCGTGAATCTGGGCCAGCAGGTGGGTGCCCTTGTTCAACCCCTCGTAGACATAGACTCCCACGGCCGAGACGTTGGCAGGCATCTTGGGAGCGATTCTCGAGAGAAGCTCTTGCGCCATGTTCTCCACGGTCGCCTCGCCCTCTAGCAACACCGTTGTCTGCTTCGGGGCGTCGATCCTGAACCTTCCATGGACGGTCTCGAACGAAAGCGTGACGCTCGCCCCCGCATCCTTCACGATGTACTTGCTGTTGATGAGCAGCTTGTGGTCCAGGCTCTTCACGGCTTCTCGAATAATTTCCTTCGCGACGCCGAAGTCCACCACCATGCCGTCCTTCTTTGTTCCGACGATCTCCACGAGCGCGGAGGACGTGTGGCCGTGCATGACCGAACACTTCTGGGTGTGCGGGAGTATGTGGGCATAGTCGAAGTTGAACGAAGGGTCGTCCAGAAAGATGGTCTGGGTCTCCTCGCCGACCTCAGCGCCGAGCTCCACCACCCTCAGACCCAAGTCGAACTCGTCGCTCCTTGAGCGATTGGTCGAGACGAGAACGCACTTGCTCTTCAGCCTCGCCAAGGAATTCGACTCCTTCCCCGAGAGGTGCCTGTCGACGAAGAGATAATGGCCGTTGGCTTCGAAATCGGCGACAACTTCGCTTCCTGGAACCTTGACATCGCGCGCGTATTTCTGGCCGATGGAGTCCAGGATCTCGGCGACAGCGAGCTGAAGGTCGGTTCGGAATCCTTTTCCGCCCTTTCTGTAAATTCTTGAGTAGCTTCCTCTTTCCAACTCCTTCAATCGCGGGGCTAACCTCTCTACCAGCGTCGTCTTCTCCATGGAGAGCCCTGGGTCTGGCTTTCGTTAATAGAACTTCCTGCATGTTAGAAGTGCGGCGTGCGGGATTCGGACCCGCGCAAGTGGCTTGGGAAGCCACTATCCTAACCACTGGATCAACGCCGCGCTCTAGTCCTTTCTGACTGTGTGGGTGTCAGAGAGACGGACTCTCCGGCGCCGGTGGCAGATATAACTGTAGACGAACTTGGGGCCGCTTAGATCGACGTGAGGAGACTCTCGCATAGTAATGTGACTCGCGTGCTGGCAATGGGATGGATACAGGAAAATTGTTGAAGTGCGCTGCGGGCTTTGTGAGCGACTCGGAGGTTGCAGACTCCCTTGTCTAGAGACCTAAGACCCTGTAGGCGAACGCCAAGATGGCCGAGTTCTCCTTGATCAGACTCCTTGGGTCGGACCCCTCGTGCCCGGACTCCATCTCCACCCTCATCAAAGCCGTGGCACCAGCGTCCTTCATCCTGGCATAGTACTTGAAGGCGTGTGACGGGTGGACCCTGTCGTCCTTCAGTCCCGTGTAGATGAAGACGGGCGGATACTTCCCCCTGGGCTTGATGTTGTGGTAGGGAGAGTACTTCGCCAGGAATTCGGCGTCCTCCGGGACCTCCGGGTCTCCATATTCTGGAACCCATGCCCTCCCGATGTAGAGGCGATGGAAGGAGAGCATGTCGAGCACCGGATAACCGATTATCGCCCCCGAAAACAGGTCCGGCCTCAGGTTGAGACAGGCGCCCACCAACAACCCTCCGTTGCTCCTGCCGACCGCCACCAGCCTTGAGCCCTGAGCCTTGAGCCTCTCTGCGACCGCGATGAAATCCTCAAAGACGCTTGGTTTCTTCTCGCGCATGCCTGCTCTGTGCCAGTCTTCTCCCTTCTCTAGGCCGCCCCTCAGGTTCGTGAACGCGAACGTCCCGCCATCTTCGAGCAGCGGAATCAGAGAGGGTCGGTACGAGGGCGTGAGGGAAAGACGGAAACCTCCGTACCCGTACAGCATTACCTTGTTTGTGGGCGCCATCCTCTTGGAGACCAGGAAGTAATGGACGAGCGTGCCGTCCCTGGACTCGGCCCAGTCGTGCCTGACCGAGTATTTCCCGGGCAGGTCCCTTGACATGACGGTGTCGAGCCTGCCTTCTCTCAGCCTGTAGACCCTGTACGGGATGACGAAGGAGCTGAACACGAAGACTGCCTCGCCCCCGAACGTGCTGACCCTGGGCTCCGTCGAGATGGACCCAGGCGCGTCGAACTTCAGAGTCAATTCGCGCCTCCCGGTTTGGTCGAAGAGCCTAAGCTCCGAGCACGCGTCGACAAGATAGTGACAGAGGAGCTTATCGCCGACAAGAGACACGGAATCCAGTGGCCACTCGGCTTCGTCTATCACTCGCCGCACTATCTGACCATCCGTAGAAAGCACCTGACCGCGGCTCTTCTCAAAGGAGAGCAGGAGGTAGCGTCCCGCTGAGTGGTCGACTAGGGTGACCACAGCGTCTCTGTCAGGATAGATGGGATTCCAAGCATCGGGGTGCTTCAGGTCGCCAGCGTAGGGCCTACTCCTCGTCCAACCGAACGAGACATCCAGGAGAGCCTTGGTGCCATCCGAGGAGGGTCGGACGTCGATGAAATAGTCGGTGCCCAAGCCTTGGCCAAAGACCAGCTTGTCCTTACCGGCGGACCTGAGGTAGACCCTCGCGGTCGGTGGGTCGACCCCGTCTTCGCTCTTCTCCTTAGCGTGCATCCTCACGTAGTAGAATGACTTCTCGTTCAGCCAGACGATTCCCCATATCACGCCCTCGATCCTATCCAGGGTCTTCGAGGTCCTAGTGTCTATGAAGGCCGTCGTGCCCTCGTCTGACCCACCGAGGGAGTATGTCACCGCGACCACACCGCCTTCGGGCCTCGCGTAGACTCTGATGACCGTGGCGTTTTCTCCCAACTGTCTCGAGTTCAGCAGCGTCTTCTTTCCGCCGTTGTCTTTCCTCAACTCGACCGTGTTGGTCCTTGAGTCGCACGTCCATAAAACGAGCCCCTCCTTCGTAACCAGAGCCAATTCGACCACGGTCTCGTCGAAAAGCCTGACGAGTCGCCTATAGAGTCTTTCGGAGCTCGTTTTGAGGGAGCGACGGGAAATTGAGTCTTGTTTCGACGCCCATTCTATTACTTTGGGGTCTTCGACGTTTTCAAGCCACGCGTATTTGTCGCTTGACACGCTTGCGGTCAGCCGGACCTCGATTAAAGGCTAGCTTCGTTTACTCTCGGACGTCCAGTACTCTTACCGCTTCGTCAGAAACGAGTAAGCGGTCTGTGTACACCTTCTCGCGAGTCTCGTACATCAG
>DASPVO010000059.1:0-2652 GCA_035622335.1 Nitrososphaerales archaeon | reverse complement strand
ACGAGCCAAGGACCCCGTTCTTCGCGGTGCCCGAGCCGACGCCTGCCTCTGTCCAGGCTCCTATCCCTGTTCCTGCCCCGATCGAGTTCGTACAGGTGGTGTCCCCATCTCCAATCGCGGAGGTCTTTGCCCCTGAGTCAGTCCCCGCGCCCGCCCAACAGGTCGTACCTACCCCAGTCTATGTCGAGTCTACGAAGGAATTTCCGACGCTTAGGGTCTCACTGAAGTCTGCCCAGAGAAAGAAGTCAAAGAAGTAGCTCGGATCGCAAACTCACAGCTTGTAATTCTGGCTGACTCGCTGCCCGCACTCTAACTGAGTGGAAAGTCAACCTTGCTCGGCTGGTAACAGCATCTTACACAGATTCTCTAACGATTTTGGTATCATTTCGGAAATACAGTAAATACCCTAGCATGCATGGAGTCAGTCGGTTCCACCAGAAATTTGAAGACCGCGAGCTGGAAGGGGTCAGTGAAGAAGGCCCTGTCGTTCAACCGCACAAACAGCATGGGTTTGGTGCTCCTCCTAGCATCGTCCTTCATGGGAGCGCTCTTGCGCAACTCGGCGCAGATAACCAACGACCCAGTGAGCCGAGTGTTCAGGACTGCCTGTGACACCTACGTCAGGGGTCTGTGCATACCGACAACCTATCTCTCTCTGCCCTTTGGTCCGCTCGGAGCCCTCGTGATCAACGTCACCTCTTTCGTGGTCTCTGCAACCTTCTTCATTCTAGGCGTCTTGTTGATACGGAAGTAGTCAGTGAGGGTGAAAGAGATGCAGCCGCCGCAAGATAGGCCATAGGTTCAAATCCTGCATCGCCTTCTGTCAAATCTGGTGAACTCCACCAAGGGCGAAGACCCTTTCAAGCCACCTGCGGATTTGATTGTGGTCACAACTCCCTTCATCTCTGGTTACCGAGTGACGAAGGTCATAGGGGCGACATTCGGGCTTATCGTAAGGTCCCGAGGTCTGGGGCAGAACATCTTCGGCTTCTTCAGGGCTTGGGGTGGGGGCGAAATCAAGGTCTATACTACACTCCTTGAGCAGGTTCGGAGCCACGCCCTCCAGCGGCTTTGCGACCACGCGAAGAGCCTAGGAGCGAATGCCGTTCTATCAGTGAGCTTTGACACGTCCGAGATGGGAAGGGGAGTCACGGAAGTTCTGGCCTTTGGCACAGCGGTGGTGGTTGAGCCTGACGATTCGCCTGCTCAACCTGTCGCTCTCCGTTGATGCCCACGGCCTAGGACTCACATTTCGACTTGTCCCCAGGCCAGAGATAGCTTTTGACACCGAGTCGTGGCTTCCGAGGGCTGCCCGAGATAGTAATTTCATGTAAAAAGTGATTTATTACAACACATCAGGAACATGTGCGAATCATACCTTCATGTCCTCGCTCCCTCCAAGCAGGCTAGAACGGACGAGGAAGGCTGTCAGCACGATGGTCGTTCTGATACTAATCATCTTTGCGGTAGTTGCAGCCGCCGGAGTCGTTGGATACTATTACACGAAGACAAAGTCCACGAGCACGAATACGACATCCACGTCGTCGAGCGCATACAGCGGCCCTGCGGAGTCACTTACAGCAGGCGGGTCCTCCTTCGTGAACCCAGTCATGCAAGAGTGGATATTCGGATTCACGAACCTGACCAAGGGCGCCGTCTCGATCAATTACGCCACGGTCGGGAGCGGAGCCGGTCAGCAGGGGCTCATTCAGAACATCTTTGCCTACGCTGGGAGCGACGCACCATTGAATTTTACGTACCTAGACGACCTGAAGGGTCAACAGGTCCTCACGATTCCAGACACCCTTGGGGCGGTAGTGGTTTTCTACAACATCCCCACGGTCGGAAACGTGACCTTGAAAATGACGGGTCCAATACTCGCAGACATCTGGGACGAAAATCTTACGATGTGGAACGACCCAAGACTTGTGGCGCTGAACCCTGGGATCGCCCTACCCGACCAGCAGATACTCCCCGTGCATCGATCAGACGGCAGCGGGACCACGTACGCATTCACCAGTTATCTGTCGGACGTCGACCCCACTTGGAACTCCACCATAGGCGTAGGACTTTCGGTGAACTGGCCATCGAACGAGCTGAGCAACAAGGGCTCTTCGGGAATCGCCACTACAGTCTACGAGACCCCGTACTCGATAGGATACGTCGACCAGTACTATGCCGAGCAGAACAAGCTCTCGTTCGCAGCGATACAGAACTCGGCGGGCAACTTCATCCTCCCGAACATCACGACGATCACGGATGCAGCCAACGCGTTTCAAACCCAGTTGAGTTCGAACCCGATATTCACCATAGTCAACGCGCCTGGAGCGGATTCTTATCCGCTCTCTACCTTCTCGTATCTTATGGCCTACGCGGCTCAGAGTAATTACGGGGTCGGCTACGCCGTGGCGAGTTTCTTCTCCTACGTCGTGAATCAGGGACAGCGATTCGGGCCTGGACTGGACTTCCCCGAGCTCCCCGCCAGTATGGTCACAATCGACAACAAGCTCATCGACGAGATGACCTACAACGGGCAAGCTCTCATCTAGAGCACCGAAATCAGCGAACAACGCCTCAGAAAACCAGACTTACGCTCTATGGTCAATTCTGATAGGTATTGGCGAAGCAAATTACTAATCTAGGTTCTAATAT
>DASPVO010000058.1:0-3685 GCA_035622335.1 Nitrososphaerales archaeon | reverse complement strand
AGGTATTTAGACTCGGAATTCTTGCCGAATGACTTGATAGGTTATTCACGATGTCTACAAAGCAAGAGAAAGAGAGAAGGAAAGTACAGATTTCCGGGAAGTCGTCCTGCATGGTGGCTCTCCCCAAGAAGTGGGTCCGTGAGATGGGCCTCCAGCAAGGCTCTGAAGTTATGATAACAAGGCCCACCAACACATCGCTACTGATATCGGCCGAGGTGGAAGCAGGAGCTGCCAGGGGACGCGAAGCGGTGATAGAGGTGGACGCCGACGACGCGCCAGAGTCCACATTCAGGAAGATTGTCTCGCTCTACGTCCTCGGATACAGCCAGATAACGATAGCCGGCACTAGGGGTCTCCTGAGCTCTTCCAAGAAGGTCGCGATAAAGGAGCTCGTGAGGAAGCACCTCATCGGCACCGAGGGCGTGGCCGAGTCGAGGGAGATGATGACTGTTCACGTGCTACTGGGCTACTCCGAGCTGAGCGTGGAGAACGCCCTCAAGAAGATGCTGCTGATCATTAACTCGATGCGGAAGGACGCCACCCAGGCGCTGGAGTCGATGGACCCGGTGCTCGCGGAGGCCGTGGTAGAGAGGCAGGACGAGGTCAAGCGCTTCGAGCTCTACGTCATCAGGGAGCTGAACATGTCCCAGGACAGGGGCATAAGCTCGGATGCGAGAATGGACCAGCGCGACACCCTCGGGTACATTCAGGTCGCGAGGATGCTCGAAAGGATCGCATACCACGTCTGCAAGCTGACCAAGGCCGTCACAGACCTAGACAAACCGCTCTCGAAGGCTACGACTACCAAGATATTGGCCACACACGAGGCGTCGTGCGAGCTGGTGGACCAGGCTCTCCTGTCGCTCTTCAAGAGAGACCACGCCGGGGCTGACGCCGTAATCGACTCCTCGCGAGAGTTCGTCGACAAGGAGGGCGACGCGGTCAGGGTGCTCGACGGGGCAGACAGCAAGACGTTCCACACCCTTCACGTGATACTAGACGGCCAGGTAAGGGTGGCCGAGTACGCGAGGGACATTGCGGAGAACGTGCTCGACATGACGATCGAAAGGGTCGTGAGCAACGAGGAGATGGTCGCTCCTCGTGCCGCGATGTGAGTGCACGTACAAAGAGAGCACGCTCTGTCTCCGAAGCGCTCTGATGAGTTCTCTCGGCAATCCTTAACCGCCCGTTCGATTACCATTCCACGTGTCAACGCCCGTGATGCAGAAGACGTAGTGCTTGGCGCGGACGCCTTCATCCTCGAGAACGAGCTGGTCAGAACGGTAATCGCCCCCAGATTTGGCGCGAGGGTCCTCAGTCTCATAACGCTTTATTAGAACGAGGTTATACGTGTTTATACATGCAGACCAAGTCGAAGCTGAAGAAGTGGGGGAACTCATACGGGGTCATAGTTCCCAAGGAGGTCGTAGAGAGAGAGGGGCTAAGAGAAGGCGAAATCGTCGAAATCTCTGTGAGGAAGTCGACCGATGTCGTTCGACTCTTCGGCAGGTACGCCTTCGAAGACTTGCAGGCGCAGAAGGAGACGATGAAGAGGGGATGGGACTGACTCCTGCCATCCAAGTACTTCTATGACAGTTATGCCGTTCTCGCGTTTGTGGGCGGCCGTCAGGAGTACAGAAAGTACTTCGAAGAGGCAGACGGGGTCCTAACCAAACTCAACCTGCTCGAAATATCATACAGAACACTCGAGTTACACGGCTCCAGAGCTTCGTCGGACATCTTGAACGCTTTCTCCAAGTACGAACTGGACTACAGCTTGGCTGACATAGCGGACGCTGTAAAGATGAGATTCGAGCTAAGACGCGAGCATCGAGACCTGTCCTATGCGGATGCGTTGGGATATCATCTCTCGCGCAAGCTTGGGCTCAGGTTCCTGACGGGGGACAGGGCGTTTAGAGGCCTGAGCGGGATAGAGTACGTCGAGTGAGCCACCACGTTATCTCATGCCTTCAAATCCCTTCGTGGGAGCTTCGGAAAACTTGATTACGTGACCTGCTTCATTGACACTACCATTGTCGGACTCGGTAGACGTGCCGATACTGGACAAGCTCGCCCCGGACGGCTTCTCCTACGGCGGCCATTACATCGTCGAGTTTGACCCCGACTCGCTGTGGTATGAGACGTCGCTGACGATAGCCTCACTCGCGCTGAAAAGGGGCACGAAGACCGAGTATCACGTCTTTCAGCATCTTCCGAAAGAAGCGTTCGACGGACTGAAGAAGCTCGGCGTCGACGCGGAGAGACTGGAGAAGGAGGGGCTCCTAAGAGTGGTTGACAGCTACACGCACACGTTGGAGTATGAGCGAAAGAAGAAGAGCGGCGGGACCAAGCCAGACCCTTTCGACACGGACAGGCCTCTCGACGCGGTTCGAGGGAAGAAGAACTGGGCGGAAGCCGCAAAGGCTGGTTTCACCGATGAGGACAAACGATGGCTCCACATCGACGACAATACGTCGATCTTCCTCCAGTACAACGAAGAGGACACCCTCGTAGACTGCTGGAGGACAGGGATGCTTCCGTTCGGCATCAGGGCGCGCGAGACTCCCCACTTCCTCGCGTTCGTGAAGGGCGTGGGGTCGGACGCGTTCTACACCAAGTTCGAGGCTCTCTGCGACGGGATCATTGACGTCAAGGCGGAGGAGGAGGGCGGAAGGGTGGAGAACTACGTGAGGGTCCGTATGCTGAGGGGGAAGAAGTTCGACTCCAGGTGGCACAGGCTGGAGCTGATGGACAGCGGAGAGGTCGCCCTGGAAGTCGCCCGGCCGGAGGAGGCCCGGAGGCTGGCGGCGATCATGTTCACCGACATAGTCGGATACACTTCGATGGCTCATGCCGACGAAACGCGAACCCTTGAGGTACTGAAACAGCACAGGGGATTGCTCCGACCGATAGTCGTGAAGCACGGCGGCAGCGAGGTCAAGACGATGGGCGACGCGTTTTTGATCGAATTCTCCAGTGCCCTGGCAGCCACGGAGTGCGCTGCAGAGATTGAGAAGACCCTCCGAGAATACAACAAGCAGAATTCAAGGGACGTGCATGTGAAGATCGGAATTCACGTGGGCGACGTCGTCCACGAAGGCGGAGACGTCTATGGGGACGCCGTCAACATAGCTGCGCGCATAGTAACCCTCGCCCAGGGAGGGGGAACTTGTATCTCGCAGCAGGTCTATGACCAGGTCAGGAACAAGTCGACCCTCAGGTTCTCTAGACTGGGGGCCCAGACGCTCAAGAACGTTTCAGACCCAATAGATGTCTACAAGCTCGAGCCAGCCTGACAGTCCGCCTTCGACTGCATGGTCACCACTTGTTGTAGTGAACCACTTCGCCCCACTGTCGCCTCCCGCGTTTTAGGGAGGGCGATTTCACGTCCTCTGCGCCGTGCCCGATCGAGATCACCCCGACCGGGTGGAAGTGAGCCGGTATGCCCAGTAGCTCCTTCATCCCCTTGACGTCAAAGACGCCTGAGAACGCAGCGGAGAGGCCGGCGTCGACCGCTCCGAGCAGGACGATCAGACTACCTGCTCCGATGTCGAAGAACCAGTATGGGGTCGGCCAGTCAATCTCTTTGCCTTCCTCGTTTAGCTTGTCGGGCTCATTGTACCTGTCGTGGTACAGCTTCTCGCTCACGCAGGGGACGATCGCAACTGGCGCTTCGGAGATCCAC
>DASPVO010000057.1:0-3813 GCA_035622335.1 Nitrososphaerales archaeon | reverse complement strand
ATGGACTCTCAGCGGCGCCTGACCTCCCAGGGCAGGGTAGAAGTGGCGACGGTCGGTGACGCGCTCGAGGCGCTGGACCTGGACTTCGACGTCATCGCCTCAAGCCCGCTGAGCAGGGCGAAAGAGACGGCCGAGATTGTCGCGAAGGCCTTGAAGCCGAAGCGATCCATAGAGCTGTGGGACGAGCTCAAACCCGAGAGTTCATCCCCCGTCTTGAGGAGGAGGCTCGCCTCCCTTAGGCGCGAGTCGACGGTCCTGATAGTGGGTCACGAGCCGGGGCTTACCGGCTTCGTCGCCGAGCTGACGGGCTCGAGGCCCGGTTCAATCGTCCTCAAGAAGGCGGGGCTGATGAGGGTGCACGTGGTCTCCTTTTCTCCCGGGGCCAAAGCGGAGCTCCGCTGGCTCCTGAGCCCCAAAGTGTTGAAGAGGCTCGCCGGGTGACACCGGACATAGTGACGAGCGACCAACAACGTAGAATATCTTAGCAACGGATATTATGACCCGCGGCGCCGGCTGGTCGTTGCGTGCGGCCGTCGTCGACCTCGGGTTCAACTCCGCGAAGATGGTCTGTTACAACATAGAGCCGAACGGAGAGTTCGAGGCATACAGGCAGGTCGCGTACAAGGTCCAGCTGGGGGAGGGTCTCAGCGAGTCGGGGACGCTGGCTCCCGAGCCGATGAGGAGGACGATCGAAAGGCTGAAGGTGCTCCGCGACATCGCAGACCTTGATTCCGTGCGCCAGGTCATCCCCGTCGCCACGAGCGCGGTGAGGGAGGCTTCCAACTCGGAGGAGTTCGTGAGAGAGATGAGGCGCCAGACCGGATTCGCCTTCAGGGTCCTCTCGGCCGACGAGGAGGCTCTTCTATCCTACGCGGGGGCTGTCGGCTTCTCAGGTTTCCCCGACGTTGTCTTCTTCGACCTTGGCGGAGGGAGCCTAGAGATCGTGAGAGCGGTGGGCTTCAGGGTGAAGACCCTGACCTCGATACCGCTGGGCGCGTTGAGGCTCAACTACTCCTACGGGAACGGCGACGGGACGTTCTCGAAGTCCGGTCTCAGGCTGATGAAGGAGCGGATAGAGTCCCTGCTTCCCAAGGGCGAGGCTATGCGCATCAACGGGAGGACAAAGCTCGTCGGGGTAGGCGGCACGGTCAGGGCGATAGCGAGGTACGACCAGGTCCTCACGGGGTACCCATTCAGCAAGGTCCACGGTTACCAGATACCCTACGAGAGCGCCAGCTCGATCAGCAGAATGTTCCTCAAGATGAGCTCCAGGGATCTCTCGCGAGTCAACGCCGTAGGCAACCGTGCGGAGACGATAGCCGCCGGTGCGTACGTCGTGAAGACGCTCATGAAGCGCCTCGGGCTGGACTCTCTCACGGTGAGCTCTCACGGGCTCAGGGAGGGGGCGCTCGCCATCTACATGACGGCGCCGAAGCTCTTCCATTCAGGCCCCGTGCTGCAGTCTCAGGTCGAGCTCTACGTCGAGTCAGCGGGGCACTCGGTACCCCAGTCCAAGAGCGGCGCGGTGGAAGCGTTCGCTTCCACTGGGCTGATCGACGGGTCTGAGTCGGCGATGCTCTGCGAGGGAAGGAGGCTCATGGCCGGAGCGACGCACACCACGGACCTCCAGACGCTCTTCTTCTCGATTCTGGGGGAGGATAGCCGTCTCGACCATGCGGATCAGCTCCTCATGGCCCTCGTCGTCGTCCACTCGATGAACGAACGCGCGGCCGAGTCTCTCCTCGAAGAATACAGAAGGTTCCTTCCGAAGGAGAAGAGAAAGTCACTGGGCCGGCTGTCGGCGATATACTCCATGTCCGACGCACTGGAGAGGGCCGAGGCGGAGGCGAAGCTTCTCCTTTCGAGCCACGAGCTGAGGATCCTGGTGAGGCCAGCCTCGCCAAGGCCCGTCCAGTCTTTCCTCAACGCGCAGGCGGAGTCCCTCGGACACGACCTCGGCCTGGACGTCGTTGTCACCTTCAGACCTCCTGCGTCTATACAGTCGCGTCTGGACGAAGGGGCGGGCCAAGTTTGAGGTCGGGCCGCGCGGTCGGAGAATCCGGGAGGCTCATCGCTGTCGAGGGTATCGACGGTTCGGGCAAGTCGACACAGCTCCACCTCCTCGAACAGTGGTTGAGGCACAGTCGGCTCAGGGTCTTCAAGACGGAGTGGAACTCCTCGGACGTCGTCAGGAAGATCACTTCGAAGGGCAAGAAGAAGGGAAACCTCACTCCCACCACATTCTCCCTCCTGCACGCGACCGACTTCGCGGACAGGTACGAGAGGAACATCGCCCCGCTTCTCCACGCGGGGTACTGGGTCCTCGCAGACAGGTACGTCTACACCGCGTTCGCGAGAGACACCGTTCGGGGCTGCCACCCATCATGGGTGAGGAGCCTCTACAGCTTCGCCTCGCAACCAGACATCGCCTTCTACTTCAGGGTCCCTGTTGACGTGGCCGTCGACAGGATACTCTCTGGAAGGCCGAAGCTGAAGTTCTACGAGGCTGGCATGGACCTCAATCTGAGCAACGACATCTACGAGAGCTACAGGATCTTTCAGGGAAGGATCATAGAGCGGTACGAGTCGATGGTGGGGTCCGACAATCTGGTCGTGATCGACGGAGCGAAGTCCATCGAGGAGCAGCAGAGGGTGGTAAGAGAAAGGGTATCGAAGCTCCTCCCGAGGGACGTCGCGAGGGTGATGCTGGAGGTGGCTGCACGCGAAGTCTAGCCTCGAGGGCCGGCCACTCAGGTTCTACGGCCACGGCCTGCCCTACCTCGGGAAGACGGAGTCGAAGGGAAGGCTGATCGTGCTTGAGGGCCCAGATTCGTCGGGAAGGACGACGCAGATAGCCTCCCTGACCGAACATCTGGAGGCAGAGGGGCACGCGGTCCTGAACACTGGGCTCAAGAGGTCGGAGCTGATCAGCGAGGGGATTATCGAGGCGAAGAGGAACCTGGGGATAGGGAAGCGCACTCTGAGCCTTTTCTATGCCGCCGACTTCGCAGACCAGCTCGAGAACAAGATCATCCCCGCCCTGCACTCCGGCTACGTAGTGTTGGCCGACAGGTACACGTTCACCCTCATGGCGAGGGACACCGTGCGGGGCATGAGCAGGAAGTGGTGCCACGAGCTGTACGGCTTCGCGGTAGTGCCAGACCTCGTCTTCTATCTAGACGTGACGCCGGAGGAACTTGTCCACAGAGTCTTCCAGATTCGTTCCTCCCTCGATTACTACGAGTCGGGGATGGACATGGGCCTCTCGGAAGAGATGTACGAGTCGTTCATTCTATACCAGCGCATGATCGCCACCGAGTTCAGGAGGATGCAGACCAGGTACGGTCTCGTCCGTGTCGACGCGGAGCGCCCTGTCGCAGAGATACAGAGAGACCTCAGCACGAGGATCGACGGTTATCTTTCCCAGAACGGCAAATGAAGCCCCGAAGGCTGGGTGTCAGGAGTTTCATCTCGTACTACGACGAGACCGTCAGGAGGACACGAGCTAGCATCGCAGATTGCGGCGAGGATCCCAGCCCGGAGAGGATTCACGCGTCGAGGGCTTCGATCAGGAGATTGGACGCCGCAGTACAGCTCTTGCCACGTGGCTTCACCAGGGAGAAGGAGACCGCGAGGTACCTCGAACTCATTGACAGGTTTTCAGTGGCGAGTGCAAGGGCCAGCGACTGCGACGTGGTCGGCAGGATGCTTTCGTCCGCGAGTTGGGGGGATGGCGCTGGAAGTGCAGCCTCGGACCTCAGTCATGAGCGCCTGTCGGCCGCGAGGAAGTCGGCGCGTCTGGCAAAAAGGATC
>DASPVO010000056.1:0-3123 GCA_035622335.1 Nitrososphaerales archaeon | reverse complement strand
CCGCTCACTTTCACAGAAGGACTGCCGACGCCTTGCAGACGGTCTCACGGACCAGTCGTCGCGGGCTGAGTAGACAGTGGCCTCTTTTGCATGTATCGGTAGTTTCGTTGGTCGCCGTCCCTGTAGAGCGTCCCTTCGACGACCAGGTCGTGTAGCGTGTGCGAGACCGCGGACCTGTCGTAGTGATAGCCTCGCCTGCTCAATTCTTCGTGAACGCCTACCAACAGCCTGGGTTCCGAGAAGTAGCCTTCCTTCCACATCTGGACCAATAGGCTCCGGCACGTCTCGCCTTTTCTTGCTCCGGATGCTTCGTCCAGTGCGATCGTGTTCTCCCCCTGGCTGGTGGACATGCCAGCCAGCACGCTCGCCACCGCCTGCTGAACTCTATCTTCTGGACAAGTGATCTCGACCTCCCACGAACCTCTCTTGAGCCTGACCGTGACGTTGACCTCCTTGGGGGTCTCGCTCATCACAGCACCCTGACAATATTGTTGCTGTTGCACAACATGCGCAATTACTTATATACCCCTGTGTGTCTACCTGTTGTTGGGCAACATGAGCAATATATTAACACTTCCCGACAACGAAGACACAGACCTACTGGACTCCGTCGCCCAAGAATTCAGACTCGGATACGCAGAACTGGCGGACAACGCGGAAAGAGAGCTCTCAGGAAAGAACTTCATCTTCAGCAGATACGGGAAGGAACTGTATCCGTACTTCGAAGACGCCGACGCGACTGTGGTCCCTGGGTGCATAATTCCCCTCAAAGAAGGGCGACCGGTCGCGTCGGTAGACTCGACGTGCGTGCTGCTGGGAGAATCGTCGGGTGGCGCTCTCTACGCTGCTAGGATGTCAGTGGGAATTTCCTTCAGAGGGGCCCTGAGGAAGTTCGCGAGGCTCGGCCCCCTTCTCGTGTACGTCTCAGAGTCGGGTGTGTCCGGGATCAAAGTTCGACCCTCCCGCGCTGAGCTCGGGTTACTCATGAGCGACCACTCAATCGCAGAGAGGATGATCAGGAACTCCATCGAGAGAAAGGCGGTCCAGTCGCTGCTCCAGTCCGAGAGCAAACTCATCGTGATGACGGACGGCTCTCTCAAGCATCCCTACACACAGATGTCTGAGCTCGCCCTCAGCCGGGAAAACGGGAGCTCCTTGGTGGGCTTCTCGAAATCGTCAAGCTTGATCCTTTCGGAAGGGGTGGTTAGCTCGATCAACAAGGCGGATGGTGCCGCCTTTCACGTCATCGACGACGGAGCCGTCAAGACCGCGCTCGCAAAGTTCTCCAAGGACGGGTTGGTCTTCAGGCTCGACTTCGCCGAGGGAGGCGAGACGTTGAAGGACACGCTCGGCCTGATGCTCTTCAACGACGCCTTCGCGTCCGGATACCCGGAGTCGCTCAAGGTAGCTCATCACCTGTCTATCTTCAGCAAGGCTGACGACCAGGCGTTGAAGGCTTTCGTCACGAGGCGCTTCAGACTCAAGCGGCTTCCGACGTTCGCTCTGAGGACGATCGCGTTGGGGAGCTTCAGAGGAGGGTCCTGAGACGAAACTACTGAAAAAGAGCGGCGAGGACATCCTCGTCGTATCATCGGCGAAGGAAGAAGCAAAGGTCGGCGACTACCTGCTCGCCAATGACGGTGCACGCAGCCTGGTGCTGCAGATATATGACGAGCACTACCTGGACATCGAAGGCATCGAGGAAGAGATAGCGAGGGAAGAGGTCCTATCGGCTTCGGCCCCGGGCGTCGTCGAAGACCCGGTCGACATCGGCACAGTATCGTCCCTGATCAGGGACATGCGAGTCCTCGTCTGCAAGCCTCGCGGTACGATAATGGGGGGGAAGCTATCCCCGAGGACCGACTGGGTTCCTTCCAGGACGAGCTCGAAGATATCGCGGTTCATGGTCAGCGACCTCACTGAGAGCTTCGGGTCGGCGGGGACGAGGAAGATCAAGATCGGAACGGTGGACTCTTCCGCGGACTTCTCCATAGCGGCCGAGGCTCTCGACGGGAGAATCACCGTCATCACGGGGAGGAAGGAGTCAGGCAAGTCCCACCTTTCTAAGATGCTCCTCAGGGGCATCGTCGAGCACGGCGCGTACGCCATAGTCCTCGACCTGAACGACGAGTATGGGTCCGTGGGCTCCCGCAGGGATGGAACAAAGGCCCCTTCCGCCCAGAGCGTGAAAGCCATGAGGCCAGGACGAGACATGAAGTTCTCCCTCCGCTCGCTCGGCTTGCGCTCTGCGACGTCTTTGCTCTCTCACTCCTTGGACATGCCCGGCACTTCGTTACGGGAGTTCATCAAGATCTGGGACCAGCTGGATGCAAGGGGGGAGCTCGGCATGGACAACCTGGAGTCGGCCATCCACCAGTGGAGGTGCAACGAGTTCGTGAGGGACGCGCTCTTCTCCCGCTTTCACACTATGGCCTCTTCTGGACTCTTCACGGATACAGAGTCGAGACAGTTCGACCTCGCCCGCTACTTTGAGTCCACTCCCAACGGGGGAGCCCTCGTCGTCTCCCTTTCGGGAGTCTCCCCCTTGAACAGAAGGATGACGGTCGAGCTGATCCTGTCGAAGCTCGTCGAGCTTCTGGAGCAGCGCAGGATCCCGCCCGTCTTCCTCTTCGCTGAGGAGGCACACCTCTACCTCAGAGACACCTACTGGGAAGACCTGATAACGAGGATGAGGCACTTCGGCGTGTTCACCGTCTTCGTCACGAACCAGCCCGACGCGATAGAACAGAAGATCTACAGGCAGGTGGACAACATATTCCTGTACAACTTCAGCAACGACTCCGACCTCGCAATGGTCGCTCAGGCGTCCATGGCCGACGGCGACACGGTGAGGGCCATAGTGAGGACCCTCCCACCACGCGTCTGCCTGCTCCTAGGTCACGTCGTGAACAACCTTCCCGTGATAGTGAGCGTGTCACCGTTCGACTCCCCGCCCAGCGGGACCACACGCCGCTTCTTCGAGGAAGCAATCCAGGTCAGTGCCTGAGTCACTCACAAGCAGTGGTGACGAATCGTGCGCTGGGTATATAGCGCCGGCAGAGGCGAGTCGTCCGTCAGATTTTGGACACGATGATCAGCGCCGAGTCACTCTCGAAGGTCTAC
>DASPVO010000055.1:0-7557 GCA_035622335.1 Nitrososphaerales archaeon | reverse complement strand
GTACGCATGGTCGGTGATTGGGATGTCGGTGTATCTCAAGAAGGCCTTCAGACCTGCGTGTATGTCTCTGATGCTTCCGAGGCTGATTATTCCGCAGTTCCCTCTACGTGATTTCAGCACTTCATAGTGCGCTTGGAGAGCGGGGTCTTTGTCGATAGCTTCATTCTCCGCGACGGCGATTGGCGACCTTAACCCGTTGCCCCTTTCGTGTCTCAGCCTGTGAGCGAAGCGCCTCAGGACTAAAGAAGGGATCTCGGGAGAAGACTTGTTCGCCAAAGTTGGGTCCTGAGTCGACAGAGACCTGAGAGAATGTTTAGTTTCCAACGCCAACCCCTTAACGACTTATCTTGAACCGTTTTATGACGGGCGTTTAGTGGCGTGGGAAGGTTGGACACTGACGAACGCTTCGCCCTCGTGAGGTCCGTGGGCGAGGAAGTGATAACAGAAGGGGAGCTCAGAGAGCTCCTCGAGTCCAAGCAGCACCCCACCGCCTACGACGGGTTCGAGCCGAGCGGGCTAGCGCACCTGCCCTTCGGGGTGCTGAGACCCATACTGGTCGATGACCTGCAGAGGGCGGGGGTTCACGTCAAGCTTTGGATCGCGGACTGGTTCGCTTGGGTCAACAACAAGATGGGCGGAGACCTTTCCAAGATCCAGGACGTTGGCAGGTACTTCGTCGAGGTCTGGAGGGCGGCGGGCGTCGACATGGACAAGGTCGAGGTCCTCTGGACGAGCGACGCTGTGAAGAGCGACGAGTACTGGAAGAAGGTCGTGACGATAGCCCAGAACACGACACTGGCTAGGACCCAGAGGGCCCTCACCATAATGGGGAGGACCTCGAAGGACACTGTCCAGACGGCCCAGCTCTTCTACCCGATGATGCAAGTCGCGGACATATTCTGGCTGGACGTGGACATCTGCCAGCTCGGTCTGGACCAGAGGCGGGCCAACATACTTGCGAGGGAGATCGCGGAAAAGATGCGCTGGAAGAAGCCGGTCGCGGTACACCATCACATGCTGATAGGGCTCCAGGGCGCGAAGGAGGCCGAGGGCTACGACGACAGCTCCGAGAGGGACACCGAGATAGCGAGCAAGATGAGCAAGAGCAAGCCTGAGACCTCGATATTCGTCCACGACTCGAAAGAGACGATCCTCTCTAAGGTGTCTAAGGCGTACTGCCCCGCGAAGGTCGTCGAGAACAACCCGATGCTGGAGTACTCCAAGTACATAGTATTCAGGAAGGCGGGCTCTCTCCTGATAGAGAGGCCCGAACGGTTCGGAGGCAACGTCGAATTCCAATCCTACTCGGAGCTCGAGGCAGCCTTTCGTGAGGGCAAAGTGCATCCCGCCGACCTCAAGAAGGCGGTCGGGATCGCCCTGGACAAGATAATATCCCCGATAAGAGACCACTTCGAGAAGGATCCTTCTGCCAGGCGACTCTACGAAACGGTCAAGGACGCCGAAGTCACCCGCTGAAGAGAGAGGCACGAGCCAGGGTGGGAGGCCCTCCGCGAGGTTCGTCGTCGACGCGATGCTAGGCTCGATGGCAAGGAAGCTCAGGATTCTCGGTTTCGACACGAAGTACCTCAATTCTGATGACGAGTCGTTGCTCCATGTCGCAAAGGAGGAGCGGAGGCTGCTCGTTACTGCCGACAGGGCTCTGGCTTCCGGGGCCAAACGGACGGGGACTGCGACCGTCCTGGTGGAAGGTGACAACGACCGCACCAGGCTCGAGCGGCTCTTCGAGGCTTCGGCAGAACTTGGAACGAGGCTGGTCGCGGGGCCTAGCAGGTGCGGGCTGTGCAACGTCGAGCTCGTCCGCTTGAGCAGGCAGGAGGCTGAAGGGCGAGTCCCATTTGGAGTCTGGTCAAAGCACAGGCTGTTCCTCTCTTGCCCCTCCTGTGGAAGGACATACTGGAGGGGAGGGCACTGGAAAAAGTTAAGGAGGCTTCCGAGGCCTCGAGCAGAAGGAGTCTAGCGGCGAACGAGCTGAATGGTCATTTCCAACGATCAAGGCAAAATGCTCGTAACCCTGGCGAGGACTGTTCTCGAGGGGGCCGTCAAGGGGGAAGTCCCCGCAGAGTCCGAGACGACTCCGCTTCTGGACGAGAAGAGGGGCGTATTCGTTACTCTCAACAAGGTCGATTCCGGAGCAAGAGCGCTACGTGGGTGCATCGGCTTCCCGTACCCTTCCAAGAAGCTCGGGGAAGCGGTAAAGCAAGCAACCGTCGCCGCTTGCTCAGAGGACCCGAGGTTCCCGCCCGTCATGGAGGAGGAACTCGGGTCGATCGTAGTCGAAGTGAGCGTCCTCACGCCACCAAAGAAGCTCGAGTCGGGTGACAGGCGCGACCTTCCTTCGAAGGTCAGGGTGGGCGAGGACGGCCTGATTGTGTCTTCTGAATACCAGAGCGGCCTTCTCCTGCCGCAGGTCGCGACCGAGTACCGGCTGAGCCCGGAGGACTTCCTATCCGAGACGTGTATGAAGGCCGGCCTCACGCCCGATTCCTGGCTAGACCCTCGGACGTCGGTCCAAACGTTTCAAGCCGAGGTCTTCGCCGAGTCCTCCCCATGGGGAAGGGTGGAGAGAGTTTCCACGTAGTTCCCCCCTGAGCCGGGTCTACATCGGGTGCTTCGGCTCGGGGCTGGGCCACGCGACGAGGATGGTTGCCGTCGCGAAGGCGCTCTCTGAAGCCGGGGTCGAGGTACGCTTCTCGAGTTCCAGGGAGGCATCCGAATTCATCCGCGGCCAAGGTTTTCGCTGCAACGAGGTGCCGCTGGCAGACGTGAAGTACACCGACATGGGCGAGCTCGCGGTCAAGGACACGGTCGTTTCCTCTCCGCTCATCCTGGCCAAGACATACCAGCAGGTGCGGAGAGAGGTCGGCAACATCTCCTCGTTCGAACCAGACGCCGTTCTGAGCGACTCCGTCCTCTCCACCGTTCTGGCGGCGCGCGTCCTCGGAAGAAGGGTCGTGACCGTGGTCAACCAGATTCACCTCGAAGCACACGGCGCAGAGAGGTCGGCGAGACTCAGGATGGTCTCCCTGGGGGCGTCCAGGAGCATGAGGGCTCTCTGGAGCCTGAGCGACTCCGTCCTCTACCCAGACCTTCCGCCCCCGTACACGATAAGCGAAAGGAATCTCTGGGGGACGGACGCGACGGAGGAGAGCTACATCGGGTTCCTGACGATGGAGGACAGCGGGCCCCCAGATTCCGCCTTCTCTCAATTCTCCTCCGACCCACGAACGAAGATCTTCTGGCAGGTATCTGGTCCGACGCAAACCAGGGCTCCCCTCGTCAGAAGGGCGCTAGAGCTAGCCGAGCACCTGTCCGACGAGTACGTCTTCGTGATCACAGGCGGAGACCCCACCGGCTCCAAGGCTCCCTCGCGCCTGAGCTTCGGATGGTACTATTCCTGGTGCGCGATGGCGGGGCACTATTTCAGAGCCTGCGACGTGGTCGTGGCGCGGGCCGGGCACGGCACCCTTGCTCAGGCGATCGAAAGCTCGAAACCCTCACTGCTGATTCCCATCCCAAAGCAGACCGAGCAGGAAGGCAACTCGAGGAAGGCAGAGAGGCTCGGGATCTCAATCAAGGTCGAGCAGGACGAGCTCACCGCCGACGTCTTCCGACGCTCCCTGCGGACTCTCAACGAGGGTGACTTCTCCGAGAGGGTCGCGAGGCTCAGCTCGATCGCAAGCGGCTACGAAGCCCTCCCCAAGATAGTCTCGGCCCTTGAGGGGCGGGCGTGAGCGAGCCCTTCTAGGACGCCGCTGACGTCTAGCCTCTTTCCTCCAATCTCCCTCTGGATTGTACGGGCTCTCCCTTTCGTTCTGCTCCAGCGCGCCGCACGCCCGTCGCCCTTCAACTGTAGCGACGATGCGATCGCATTGAACTCGCTCTCGGGGACGAGGAAAGCGGGGGAGGAGACGAACTTGCCCAGCCAGGAGGGGGCTCCGCTGCCCGGGTGAGTCCCCGAGAAGACTCTCGCCGCCCCTTGCACATCACGCACTACATGAACGACAGACCCTCCTTCGACAACCCTCAGAGTCAGTGCGGCGGGGTCGACCCTGTTGGATAGCTCCGAGTACAACCTCGCCACGTGAAGGAGGGACTCTTCGTCCACCTTTACGTGCAGTAGGTCCACCCTGAACCCTGCGACCAGGGCCAGCCAGGCGACCGCGGAGCTGTGTATCCCCCCAGAGACCATCGAGACGGCCCTTTCGGAACCCGTCGGCGAGCCACCTGGTCCTCCGTCGAGCTCGACGCCGGTGGCGCCGCCCCCTCCCGACCAGACGACCCTGAAGACCGCGTCCGGCCTCCCTTCATCCACCCGAGCTCCCTTTGACGCCCCAAGGACCGCCGCGGTCACCCCACCCGCCAGGTCTCCTGCCCTGATGTCAGGTTGGGATGACTCGGCGATGACCGCAAACCTCCGCCTTCCGTGAAGGTACTTCTTCGCGAGCCTGGCAGCCCCAGAATGCAGCCCAGAAACATTGGTGGCTGAATGTCCTACGGCGACCCACTCGACCCCCGGCATGTGGTGAAGGAGCCTGGCGACACGGGTAGGGCTGCCCCCCTCTGCGACGATGCAGTCTCCAGCCCGCGAAATCGTAGCATCCAATCGCTCCAGTTCGAGTACGCTCCGAACGGTCCTTCGCAGGTCGGTCAGGGCACCCAGTCGTGACCAGCCGACGATGGTCGAGTCTGACAACTTCCAGGACGGACCCCCGTTCTCTCTTTAACTCTTGGCGGGAGTTTCTTCCCCTTCGTAGACCGCGAGCTCGAGCCAGTCACGCTTTTAGCCAATCCCAAAGCGATTGGGAGCGTGGAGGCACACTACCTTCAGACGAGGGCTGCCGATGTCCTTTCCGGTTCCGTCTCAGGGGGAGTCAGCGTCCGGGGCTGGATCGTAAGGAAGAACCAGCTCGGAGGACTAGTCTTCCTCGTGCTCCGGGACGGCTCTGGATACCTGCAGGTGTCCGCCAAGAAGGGTGTCGCGGACGAAGTCATCTTCACAGCGATGAAGACAGCGTCTCGGGAGGCGGCCGTTGAGGTTTCAGGCCAGGTGGTCGACGACCGAAGGGCCCCCGGAGGGAAGGAGGTCAGGGTCGAGAAGTTCAAGGTCGTAGCCCCCGCGTCGAGCTGGCCCATCACGAAGACTGCTGCGCAGGCCCGCTCCTTCCTACTGGACAAGAGACATCTGAGCATAAGGGGACCGAAGGCCGTGGCCGCGGTCAAGATCAGGGCAGAGGTGATAGGTGCTGCGTTCGACTACTTCCGTGAGAATGGCTTCTGGCTGATCAGTGGCCCCTCCTTCGTCGGTGCCGCGGTCGAAGGCGGGTCGACGCTCTTCGAGCTCGACTACTTCGGGAAGAAGGCCTACCTGAGCCAGAGCGCCCAGTTCTACGAAGAGGCCTCTCTGCCCGCCCTCGAAAAGGTCTGGATCTTCCAGCCCGCGTTCAGGGCCGAGAAGTCAAAGACACCGAAGCACCTCACCGAATTCTGGATGATAGAGTCGGAGCAGGCGTTCGCCGACCAGTCTCAGAACATGAAGACCCAGGAGGGTCTCCTCGCCAAGATGGTGGAAAGGGTTCTTGAGAACAGGTCTGCTGAGCTCAGGGTCCTCGGGAGGAAGCTCGAGCCCCTCAAACTGCCCCTTCCGAGGATCACCTACGACGAGGCGAGGGAGATCGCGTCGAAGCAGGGACACCCCTTCGAGTGGGGTGAGGACGTCCCGAGCGAGGCAGAGAAGGTCATCAGCCTGAGCAAGGGCACCCCCTTCTTCGTGACTGACTATCCGCTCTCAGCGAGGAGCTTCTATCACATGACCTATCCTGACAGACCGAAGGTGACGAAGTCTGCCGACCTTATAGCCCCAGAGGGGTACGGAGAGCTGGCGACGGGAGGGCAGAGGATCCACGAATACGACGCTCTGATGGAGAGGATCTCCAGCCAGGAGATGCCAGTCGAATCCTTCTCCTGGTACCTCGAGCTGCGGCGGTTCGGCATGCCCCCTCACGTCGGCTTCGGAATAGGGGTGGAGAGGGTCACAAGGTGGGTCGCCGGGCTGAAGCACATAAGGTCGGCAAGCCTCTTCCCCAGAACAGTTTCGAGAATCTCTCCCTAAGCCGAACGTCCCTTCCTCCGAACACGCTTAATTAGCCGAAAAGGCTCGACCGGCAACGTGTCAGAGACCGAAGAAGATCTCGCGCTTACTTCTCTACCGGGTGTCGGACCAGCGACCAAGCAGAAGCTGAACGACGCAGGCATCTACAGCGTGCTGGACCTGGCCACCGCGGGTCCGATGGACATCGCTGAGGCCGTCGACATCGACGTGACGAAGGCGGTCGAGCTGAACAACAAGGCGAGGAAGAAGCTCGTCGAGCTGAAGAGGCTCGAGCCGGACTTCATCAACGCGGCCGACCTGCTCGTGAAGAGGAAGGCGATCGAGAGGGTCTCGACCGGTTCCAAGAACCTCGACGAGCTGTTGGGTGGAGGCGTGGAGACGTGGGCGATGACCGAGTTCTACGGTGAGTTCGGGGCCGGAAAGAGCCAGGTCTGCCACACGCTCTGCGTCATGGTTCAGCAGCCGAAAGAGCAGGGAGGTCTCGGCTCGGGAGCCGTATACATCGACACCGAAGGGACCTTCAGGCC
Source organism: Nitrososphaerales archaeon (assembly GCA_035622335.1). Classification (GTDB taxonomy): domain Archaea; phylum Thermoproteota; class Nitrososphaeria; order Nitrososphaerales; family Gagatemarchaeaceae; genus DATJAJ01. The sequence goes on along the minus strand of DASPVO010000055.1, from coordinate 900 downwards.
GGAGAGGATCGCAGAGATTGCGATAGCCCGGGGGTTCGACCCGGATTCAGTGCTAAGCGGAATCACCGTCGCCCGAGCCTACAACAGCGCTCACCAGGAGCTGATAGTCAAGGACCTCGGGAAGGTGATCGAGTCCAAGAAGCTCAAGCTCGTGATACTCGACAGCGCCGTCGCCCACTACAGGGCCGAGTTCGTCGGGAGGGGGACTCTCGCGGAGAGACAGCAGAGGCTCAACAGGTTCATGCACCTTCTCCTCAGGGTGGCCGAGGTCTACAACGTCGCCGTCGTTGTCACCAACCAGGTCCAGTCGGCGCCGGACTCGTTCTTCGGAGACCCGACCAGGCCGACGGGAGGTCACGTCGTGGCCCACACGAGCACCTACAGAATCTACCTCAGGAAGGGCGGAAAGAGCAGGATCGCCAGAATGGTCGACAGCCCGTACCATCCGGAGCGAGACGCCGTCTTCGTGCTCGACGAGAGGGGGATTGACGACCCTTCCGAAGAGACCACGCGAAGGAAGTAGCGTCCGCTCCACCCTCAATAGTTTAATTAGGTAATTTGGTCGGCCTTCCCCGTTTACCTTGAAGGCGGGGAAGGTAGTAGCTCTACTCCTGATTCTCGCCCTTGCTATCGTGCCCGTGCTGCCGGAGCGACCGGCGACGGGGACCTCTCCGTACTCCGAGCGGCTGGATGTCTACATCGCGGGCAGCGACGCCTTCTGGCAGATGAGGCTGACCGGCGTCAACGCGACGAATTCCGTCTTCTCCAAGGTCGAGTCGACCGCGGGGCTCGACTGGTACAACGTCACGATGGTCAAGACGACGGGCTGGGGCTCCGACTTCCAGATCTTCGGGCCTGGAGGCTACGACCTCCTCCCGGTCCCCGTGACCACCCAACAGG
>DASPVO010000054.1:0-5843 GCA_035622335.1 Nitrososphaerales archaeon | reverse complement strand
TATATAAGTAATTGCGCATGTTGTGCAACAGCAACAATATTGTCAGGGTGCTGTGATGAGCGAGACCCCCAAGGAGGTCAACGTCACGGTCAGGCTCAAGAGAGGTTCGTGGGAGGTCGAGATCACCTGCCCAGAAGACAGAGTTCAGCAGGCGGTAGCGAGCGTGCTGGCAGGCATGTCCACCAGCCAGGGTGAGAACAGCATCGCACTAGACGAAGCATCCGGAGCAAGAAAAGGCGAGACGTGCCGGAGCCTATTGGTCCAGATGTGGAAGGAAGGCTACTTCTCGGAACCCAGGCTGCTGGTAGGCGTTCACGAAGAATTGAGCAGGAGAGGCTATCACTACGACAGGTCCGCAGTCTCGCATACGCTGCACGACCTGGTCGTTGAAGGGACGCTCTACAGGGACGGCGACCAACGAAACTACCGATACATGCAAAAGAGGCCACTGTCTACTCAGCCCGCGACGACTGGTCCGTGAGACCGTCTGCAAGGCGTCGGCAGTCCTTCTGTGAAAGTGAGCGGGAAACCCTTAAGAACCGTGGGACAGGTCTCTGATTTTGTCCAGATGTGGACCGGAAGAACGTCGTGCGAGGTTCGCTGACCTGAAGGGATTGTCGACTTCGAGACAGTTACGTATTCTGACCATCGTTCTGCTCGTAATCATTCTCTTCTCTCCTCTGCTCGCGGCTAGGGCAGACCAAGTGACCAGGATAATCACGGTCTCATCGGGAGCGTTGGGGATGGCGCTCGACACGACCACAGGTAACCTCTACGTCGTGGATTCTGGGTCTGACCTCGTTTCGGTAGTCTCGACTTCCTCCAACGGAGTGGTGGGCTACGTGAAAACGTCGGGTGACCCGGCAGGGTTGGCTTACGATCAAGCGAACGGCAACATCTACGTCGTCTGCTTCGGGTCTGTGTCAGATGAGGTGATCTCGGGCTCGACCAACAAGGTCATCGCAAACTTCACTCTGCCGAGCGAGTCCGCAGAGATTGCGTACGACCCCAACAACCAGGAGCTCTACGCATCGGACTACACGACCAATCAAGTCTCGATCATAAACGGTACGACGAACGCTGTTGTGAGCAACATATCGGTCGGGACGAACCCATACGGCGTGACCTTCGACCCCTCGAACGGCGAGCTCTACGTCGAGAATTACGGGACTGACACCGTATCGGTGATACAACCTTCCTCGAATACTGTGGTGGCGACTGTAACCGTCGGAACCACTCCTTCTGAAGCGGCCGTCGACACCACCAATGGTGATGTCTTCGTTGCGGACTCCGGAGGGAGCACGCTTTCAGTATTGCAGGGGTCCACCAATTCCGTCGTCGCGAACGTCACGGTTGGTTCCCAGCCTGCCGGGGAAACATTCGACTCCAACAACGGCGAGGTCTATGTTTCTGTCACGGGAACCAGCGAGATCGACGCTGTCAATGGCGCCACCGACCAGGTGGTCGCGTCCATCAAAGCCTCGACGTACAGGGTCCTCTTCGACCCATTGAACGGAGTCGTCTATGCTTCGAACTACGGCGCCGGCCTGGTCTACGTCATAGTACCTTCCCTCTCCACGGCAACCACTACGACCTCCTCGACTCTCGTCACGACGAGCTCTGCTCAAACTCAACCCCTTTGCCCAACGAGTACTCCGACCTCTGCGGGGGTCTCCACCGTATCGGTGGGCTCGGCGCCGATCGACATGGCGTTCGACCCTGCGAACGGCCAGATGTACGTGGCGAACCAGTTCGACGGGACAGTCTCCGCGATCTGCGGGTCGAACAACTCCGTCGTCTCTACCGTACAAGTCGGGCAGGACCCGTATGGAGTCGCGTACGACCCCAACAACGGTTTGGTCTACGTGACGAACGGTGGCGACAACACGCTGAGCGTCATCAGCGGCGAAAACGACTCTGCTGTGGCGACGATTCAGTTCCCGGGAGGCCCGTCTGGAATCGCATTCGACTCGTCGAACGGAGACTTGTACGTCTCGGCCGAATCCAGCAACTGGGTGGGCGTCGTCTCTCCATCGACAAATTCGATCACCGCGAACGTAACGGTCGGATCGGGGCCCGCCAGAATCGCCTTTGACTCCAGCAACGGGAACGTCTACGTCCCGGACAACGGCGCAGACGTCGTGTCGGTCATCTCTGGTTCGACGAACTCTGTTGTCGCGACGGTCACCGCAGGGAACAGCCCCAACGGCGTCGCATACGACCCCGCCAGCGGGGACGTCTACGTCTCTAACACGGGGAGTGGGACGGTAAGCGTCATCTCCGGTAGTTCGAACGCTGTCGTTGCTACCCTCAACCTTGGGTCTGACTCGAGTCCTAGGGGAGTCGGCTACGACCCGTCGAATGGGGACGTCTACGTGGGCGACCTCGGTACAAACGTGGTCTCAGTCATCTCGGGCTCGTCAAACTCGGTCTTGGGGACGATACCTGTGGGAATACAACCCCGGGGCATCGGCGTCGACACGACGAACGGCGACGTCTTCGTCTCTAACGACTACAGCGACACCGTCTCGGTGTTCTCCTCGTCCCTGGCTCCCAGCCCCCCGAGTTCGGCCTCCAGCACGACCGCGTCCGCCACAACGTCTTCCAGTTCGTCCTCCACTTCGAGCACAGCTCTTTCCTCCTCGTACGTGGAGATAGTCGTAATCGACGCGGCGGTAGTGGTCGGAATAGTGGCGCTCGTCAGACGCCATCGCCAGAACTGAACCTGAAACTCCCCGACGTCACTTGGAAAACTTCTTCGCGAGCTGCTCGCTCAGCCTGTGGATGCCCACGGTCGAGATTCGGTACCTTCCCCCACCCTCTCCTTCGACCCTTTCGACCTGGGCCTGCTTGGTCAGCTCGCTCAGCCGGGACGATATCGTCTTCGGGTACAGCCCTGTCGCGGCCTCGATGGCGACAACGCTCATGGCGTCCGATGTTCCTCTTCCGGTGAGGCTCGAAGCACGGGCGGCCACCAGCTGGAGGAGAATCACTTCTCTGTCGCTCAGCTTCTTATTGTCAGACCAGACCCTGGGGCCCTCCGGCGTTATCCTGATGTAGTCCTTGAACATCTGGATTATGTCGTTGAGCGAGAAGTTCGCGCTTATCGTCCTCGCGAGGTCGACGTTTGGTATCTCCTTGGCGATGAACTCGTGCAGAGAGCGCATCACGACCTCGGGCGGGCCTGTGAACTCGACCTTCTTCTCGTCGAACGTTACCGAGACCATGAGGCTTCTTTCTGACGACATCTGTTAGCGAGAGAACTCCGCGCGCTGGCGCTGTGATACGGGCTTTAACGTTTGCTGGGGTCGACCGGGTCTTGAAGGAGCTCCCCTATCTTCCTCACTCCCTCGAGTACCACCTCCTTCGGCTGGCCGAGCGAGATCCTGAAGAAGTCTCCGTAGTCTCCAAATGCCCCGCCCGGAGTGACGCTCACCCCCTTATCCTCCAAGAGCCTCCTCGAGAACTCCGCCGCGTCGAATCCGGGTCTGCTGCAACGCACGAAGTAGTACATCGCGCCGTCCGGTCTTGCGAACTCCAACGACTGTACCTCCGACAGGGCTGCGCCCACAGCTTCGATCCTCTCCTTCATCAGGCGCTTGTTCTCCGCCACCTCCGCCTGCGCTCCGAACGCCTCTACGGCCCCGTACTGAATGAACTCCGGCACGGACGTCACAGCCATGGAGACGACCCTCAGCATCTTGTCAACGATCTCCTTCGACGAAACGGCGTACCCGATTCGAAAGCCCGTCATCGCCCAAGTCTTGGAGAATGAGCTCGTTAGCACGAACCTCTCGGCGCCTCCATCCAGGATGCTGGGGCATGGCTTGTAGGCGTACTCATTGTATATTTCATCGCTGATCACCAGGAGGTTTCTCCTGTTAGCGACATCCAAGATTCCTCTGTAGGTGCTCTCGCCGATGATCTTACCGTGGGGGTTGGAGGGATAGCTCAGGACCAGCGCCCTAGTTTCTGGTCCGACAGCACCCTCGACCATTTCAGGAGTCACCTCCCAGCCTCTCTCCAGAGAAGTGTGCACCAGCCTGGGTCTAGCTCCGATGAACTCTACGATCTCCCGGTAGGCGGGCCAGTTCGGGTTTACGATCACTACGCTCTCCCCTTCCCTCACATTCGTGGAGAGGGCCGCGAAAATCGCGAACCTCCCGCTGCTCGTGACCATCACCTGCTTTTCGTCAGCGTGATAGTTGTTCCTGCTCCCCAGGTAGCTCTGTACTGCGGACACTAGCGGCGGTATCCCTCTAGCGACGGTGTAGTGCGTCTTGAAACCGAAGAGCGCATCCGACGTCGCCTTGACGACTGCCTGCGGTGGGTGGAAGTCTGGTTCACCGACGTCCAGGCGTATCAGCTTGATGCCCCTCTTCTGTAACTCGAACGCCTTTGCAAAGGACGACATCGGAGAGAAGCTTGGGGACGGCTCGCGCGACCGTCCTAGGTCCGTGGCGACGGCGTGGAGAATCTTCAGGCCCACTTCGGGAGAGACGCCGTTTAATCGACACTCTTCGAGGACGCCAGCTATAAGGGACGGGCCATCCAGTACCCCAGTCCCAGTTTCCTCCGAGAGGCCCCTGACTGTCTGCTCCTCTTTGCCTACGAGCCTGACTATCTCCCGCGCCAGCATTTCCACGTCGCTCCGCGCCACGCCGAGGGACTCGACTTCTGTCAAGCGCTACTCCTAAGCTTGATTGAAGGGCTCACTTATCCTTTAAGCGTGTGCGGTGCGAGTTAAATATCCGCGAGGGTCCGACGACAAAGATGCCATCCGTCTCCGCGAACGGTGTCAGCCTCGAGTGCGAGCAGAAAGGCACAGGAACCCCCGTGATCTTCGTGCACGGGACGGCGTGCGACCTCCGCTCTTGGTCGGCACAGGTGGATGCACTTCCCAACCACAAGACGGTCTCTTACAGCAGGAGGTACGCGTGGCCGAACAGTCGAGAGGGCGACTTGACCGACAGCACGGTCGAGAACAACGCTGAAGACCTGGCTGGTCTCATGCACGAGATAGGTGCTGGGCAAGCTCACATAGTGGGCCACTCCTACGGTGGATTCGTCTCCGCATACTTCGCATTCAAGAATCCAGAAATGGTGAAGTCACTGACCCTCGTCAACGCCGCCGTCGCGACCGTCCTGGCGGAGAGCACCAGCCCTTCGGCAATGCTGGGTCTGCTCCTTCGGATGCCTGGAATCGCTCTCTCCGCGAGGACCTTCGTCAGCGCTCGCGACAGGGCGGTGAGGCTGATCGAAGCAGGGGATAAGGAGGCAATCGTGAGAGTCTTTCTCCCTGTGCTCGAGAACAATGCAAGGGACCTACCTCCGAAGGGGGAAGCCTTCACGAGGATGGTCCTGGACAACGCGCGGACGCTGAAGGAGACGGCTACCCCATTTCCGCGTTTGGGTAAGAGCGAACTTTCTCGAATCAAGACCCCCACCTTGGTCATCTCTGGCGAGCTGAGCGCGCCCTGGGACCTAAAGACGAGCGAACTCCTCGCAAAGTCTATTGCTGGCTCGGAGAGCTTGACCATAAAGGGGGCGAGCCACTTCTGCCTAAACGACAGGCCAACGGAAGTAGGAAGAGGTATCAGAGACTTCGTCGACAAGAACGACTAGAGACAGAAACGAGACCTTTCGTCCTTCCCCTCTGAATGTCGCAATCGCTCTCCTTACATTTCATGACTGGCCATCCACTTCTTCTCCTCAGCCGTTGGTGTCAGTCGATGTCCGACTGACCACAAGAACATTCTGGTGGTTGCGGGTCCCATGTGCTGGAACCTGTCTTGGAGGTCCTGCTGCAGCCCCTTCTCGTTCTCTCCGAAGCGACTGATGTA
>DASPVO010000053.1:0-10693 GCA_035622335.1 Nitrososphaerales archaeon | reverse complement strand
GTTGGACCCTCATACGAGCGATATTCTCTAACCAACACTTCCTATGAATCTAACTTCATGTCGGCAGGACCTGAGATGGGGGCCGAAGGTTTGCCCGTTGCGCCGTCAAGGGCCTTCTCCAACAGCGTCGCGTGGTACGGCGCGCCCGAATACGCAAACGGCTCTGTTGGAAACGCGATATACACCTATTCGAGCGTGAACGCGGTCACGGGAGCGATTCAGGCCCACAACATCACCACCCCGGGGTTTTCCCCGGAATTTCTTGGGGAGCAGTATGCGAGCCCCATCTTCGACGGTGGCGACATCATAATCGGCCAAGCTTCCGACAGCAACTCCTCGGACCAGTCATTATTCATCTACAACACGACGTCAGGAGCTTCCACGAGAGCCAGTCTAAACGACTGGGGAGGCGTCGAGTCGTCCGGAGCAGAAGTCTCGCAGGTATATCTCACGCCGCTGTCGAGCTACGGGGGAAACATTGTTGGGATTTTCAACAAAGAGAGCCTCAACGAAACTTGGGCCCTGGACTATGATGGCGACCTCGAACCCAGCCCCGTGTACACAAATTACTTGGCCGTCCAGCAGGGGAGCTCGTTCCAGCAGGTTTCAACCGATCATTACCAGATAATCCCGACTTCGTGCCAATACTTCATCAACGGAACTGGCTATACCTACTCTGTGCTTTTCGACCCTACGGTGATCTTCAGCGCGGTCGCCGGCGGAGGCGGACGATATGCGTACGCCGTGGCTGACTTCGACCTGGACAAGCTGAGCCCGGACGACTGCCAGCCGATAACCTATGGAACCGACGTCAAGCTCTATCTGAGCGATGGTTCCACGGTAGCAAGCTTCAATCCCTACGTCACGAACGACTCGAAGGGCTACACGACCTGTTATGAGCAGGGGCCGTGCTTCGTGGGATTCCTCGGATTCTGGGGCAACCTGCTAGTCTACCAGACGTGCGCCAGCCAGGCCGCCTGCTATGCTGGGTCTTACAATTACACTCTGTACAACGCGAACACGTACGTGGCCACTCCGATCAACGTCCCCTTCGAACCGGACACAATCCAGACGGATGGCAACCAGATGGCCTGGGTGGGCCAGGACGGCAACGTCTACGTCTACGACCCGTCGTCGGGGATCAAGCAGGTTACAGCGGCCCCGTTCGACCCCGATGACGAGGGCTACTATTCTGACAGTCTCAGGCTCAGCGGCGGGGTCGTCGCGTGGCTGAATTCGACAGGCTATGCCAACTTCTACACCATCTCCACGGGTGCGGTCACTTCGGTGAAGCTTGCGCCCGACGCCGACCCGAGCGCCTACGTGCCGGTCAACACCGCCAACTACGTCCCCCTCTTCGATTTCAAGGACGGAAGGGCGGCCTGGGTGCTCTTGGAGGAGACGGGCTACGTCCTCTGGGTCTTCAACCTGAACGGAGGGGTGGAAGGGCAAGCAAAGATCTCCGTAAACCTCGGGTGGGGCACCGGCGTGAATGACCTTGGCGTGGATGATATCGTCGTTACTGGGACGTGGATTTACGTTCAGGTTAATCTGAAAAACAATCAATTCCCACAGATCTTCGCAATCCGTCCTCCGCCAATGACGCCGGTCATCGTCATACCAGGAGTAGCCGCCACGACGCTGTTTAGCGGTGCTCAGCAGCTCTGGCCGGGAGCGATCGTTCCTTCCTACGCCAAACCTCAGGCGTCGAGCCTCAAGGCCGGCGTGCTCTGCGACGGATGGTGGAACTTCGTGCCGTTCAGCGGGACAAACTGCGGGGACAGGTTCAACCTCTTGCTCAACTCCACCGGAGGGCCGACCGCGTCCGTCCGGACGGGAAGGATACTTGACTTCACCGTCCTCAACAACATTCTCTGGCAGGGCAGCGACCCCGACGTCTACGGCGCCTTGGAGACTACGCTTGGCTCGTTAGGATACGTGAACGGGACCAGCATGTTCCTCTTCGGCTACAATTGGGAGGTCGACAACGCGATTCACTACCTGCAGCTGGACACGCTGATAGGCAGAATCCAGAACTCGACAGGCTCCGACCAGGTGATAATCGTCGCGCACAGTATGGGAGGGGTGATCTCCTGGGGGTACATGCTCTCCAGCACGACAAGGGCACTCAACGTCCAGTCTCTGATCACCATAGACACTCCCTACTGGGGTGCGCCCAAAGCGTACTACGCGCTAGTGGACGGATACAACTTCGGAAACCCGACGGTCGACCAGGTGACGGCGAAAATCCTCGCGCAGAACGCGACGGCCGCGTATGAGCTGGTGTCCACAATCCCATTTGTTCTGAACTTGACCGCTTATCCCTACGGCAACAACATCTTCAAAGTAGGCTCGCTTTACGACGCGTGCTACTACAGCCCCAGTTCGTGCTTCAACACGCAGGAAGCCCTCGACGACATTTCTTACAAGGGTTTCAACGTAACCTATTCGTCAGGGAACCCCCGGTCAATCCTGCTGGGTCAGGGACACAATCCTGAGAGGGCGGGGACGACGATTGTCTCGATAACGCCTTCTTGGGGAGTAGCTTGGTCTCCCAATCCCTTTGCCATCGAAACGACGCAGCTTTTCGGTGCGTCTTGGGGCAACTACACGAATCCAAACTCCCCGATGGTTCCAACCTATGCTCTAATCGGGGACGGGTACCAGACGCTCGACGGTTTCGTGATGCGCCCTGCCACCCCTGCAGAGATTGCCTCCGGAAGCTATGTCACATTCAACGGGGTGAAGGTGGTGCTGGTCCCCCACTTCTCAGACGGGGACGGGACGGTGCCCCTGCGAAACCAGCAGATGAACGCCCAGGACGTCAACACGTTCTACTTCAGATACACAGGAGGTGCCCAGACCGCGCACGTACCGATGGCGTCGAACGCGAACGCGATGTCCGTGATTACAGAGATTCTGACCGGCGTGTCGACTTCCAAGGTCTGCCAGAACGGGAGTCTCTGTAGCATGGGATACCAAGCGGGTTCGCTTGGTCAGACTCCCGACAAGGAGTATCGCACGACGGACTTCACTCTCCACTCGAACGCGCAGCTGGTGATCTTTGGCGAGAACGACACGAGGCTGGGGCTGAGCCCGTACGGAGGATTTTCTGAGGACATCCCGACTGGTACTTTCCTGGACGTTGACGGAGTGGAATACGCTGCCATTCGGAACGCAACGACCCCGCTGAGCGTCTACGTCAACGGGACCAGCTCTGGGGAGTTCTCGCTCGACGTCTCCATGAGCGGGGCGGAGAACATGTCTTTCTCTTACAACGACGTTGCAGTTACGAACGGGACGATGGCACACTTCGTCTTCAATCCGCAATTGTCAAGCAGTAGCCTCCCGTCTCTTCAGGTCACGTCTCCAAGCGGGCAGACGATGATGATTCCTGCCAACAGCACGGGAACCGTTCAGACGGCTCAAAGCTCTCAGAGCTCGTCCGGCAGTTCGACATCCACCTCATCCCCGACTTCGACGACCTTCCAAGGCACGAGTACAATTGCAACTTCTTCGGCTCCCAGTACATCAGCAAAATCGACCCCGAGCGGTCAGCCAATACTACTCGAAGCTGCGGCGACAGTCGCAACAGTAGTCGTGGTCGCGCTCCTGGTGGTCAGAAGGAAAAGAGGCTCAAGGACGTAGCGGGGCCGTGCAACGGGGTTCATTGCGCCTCTGCCGGGAATGTACCCCATCCAGCGTCTAAGCTACAATTTGTGGAACCAAGTCAATCTTAGTACCCGCTTCTACGATTGAGATTCCCTCTGCGGGCTCCTTTTCGAGGACTACGAAGTAGAAGGTCCCGACCTCGTGTTCTCGATATTCAATTGAGACGAAGTCGCCGCTTGAGACAGGCAGTCCGGAAAGGGCTTCGGCTGCGAAGGCGCTTTCAATTGGCTCCTTCCACTGGCTGACAAAATAGTCAATGATTTCGGCTCTCTCCCCGACCGGAGAAATTGAGATGCTCTGCGCGGAGGACACCTTCGCCTTAGCAATTGAAATGTACTCGCCGACTGCCGCTCCTGCGTTCAGACGGATCAGGCCGTCCAGCCTGGCAAACCGTTTACCGTGATAAGGGTCTGAGGGATACATTGGCATGCATTTCCCAGCAGTGGTTGCCTTCCCCGCAATCAGGGCGAAATCGCCGACGGACAGCCCGGCCTCCTGCAGGGTGTCGGTTTCGAGTCTGATGATGCCTCGTCCGACATCCCTCGTATAGGCTTCCAATACCTTCACCCGCAAGGTACTCATTCAGTTGATTCCCCCTTCAACGACTGGACCCTCTGCAACCCATTTGGTGTGAGCCAGAATCGCCTAGGATGAGACTTGTCGCAGGAGACCCATCCGAACTTATCTCCTAGTACCGAAGAAGCGACCATACTTACTGTTCGGGAGACGATTCCCTCACCCCTTGCGTTGAACATCGCATTCGTTTCCGGCATCTTCCTCAGCGTCGCTACGATTTTCTCTGCTGTCACTCCGTGAATCCTGTCAGCTGCCTCCAAGGTGTCGAGTGACCTGAGAATCCAATCGTTCAAACGGTTAAGGCTAGCTCTTGCCCTATCGAGGAGCTCGGCAGGTGGCGAGCCGAGAGGCGAGCTAGGCTGGCTCATTGAGACCTTGCTGTATCCCAGTTCACTTAACGACCTGATGAGCTTTGAAGCGTCGTCCAGAGTAGAGACGGTCACCTTCACTTCGTACATGTTTTTCGATACATTACGTATCGTAATTCAACGTTATTTATACATTGTGGATTTGGAGATACTGTGCGGCAGCCCACCGACTCTGATGATGAATATCGGCGATAGGCCGTTGTAGCCGCGCATTAGTTTCATTGTGTATCGGTCTTGAAGATTGATTAGCTTCCACAGCCTGCTTCACCCTGCGTGTCCAAGTCCTTCTATCCGCGTGCTGGGGTTCCAGGTGATGCGAAACGTCTGGAGTTTCAAATCGACGCCCTAAGAGAGGAGATAGAGGACGAACTCGAGATTCTGAAGCCGACCCCCGGGATGCACGTACTTGACGCCGGCTGCGGAACCGGAGGATTCGCCCGAATAATCGCTCCGAGAGTCAGCCCCTCCACAGTCAAAGCAGTCGACCTAGAACGCAGCTACATCAGCGTGGCCAGAAGGCTGGCGAAAAACGAAGGTATCTCTAACGTCGACTTCTCCGTTCAGGACATTTCGAGGCTCAGATTCCCCGCGGCTAGCTTCGACCTCACCTACTGCCGCCTCGCCCTCCCGTTCATGCCCGACAAGCTGGCCACTATGAAGGAGATGAAGAGGGTCACCAAGACTGGGGGGAGGATTGCGGTATCGAACTTTGCAGGCTTCTTCGCTTTCCCGGATATTAGCGAGTTCATGAAGTTGGGCCGGAAAGTCGCCACAAGGAGGGCCGCAAGAGTGATGGGGAAACCGAAGAACAGGAAGAACTCTGATCTCCTCGAGGAGGAGCTAATGAGGAGGACTGGACTGCGCGACGTGAAGGTCCTCCCCCTTCACAGCATTGCGACCCAGAGCGACCCCGTCAAGCTCAGGAGGATGCTTCTCCCTTCGATACAGTACGTTGAGATGGACAGGGAGGAGATACTCAAGGCGGGTACGACTCTTCAGAGGTATGATCGGATCATGGGTCAGGTCAACACCTGGCTAAAGAGTCCGCGCGCGTTCTGGATGGGATTGATGCTGCTCACCGTGGGTACCGTCTAAGAAGACAGATTGGCGAGAGGACCGTGCTTGTGGTTCCTAGTCGACCAGTGTTTCCACTGACCTGAAGTCCGGACTTAAAGTCAGCAATTGCCTTAAGCTACAAGCCGAAAATCCTTGTTGAATGCCCGAAAATAGACCCCAGGGACCTTCAGACTTCTCGCGAGGTCTGGCAACCCTTGGGCACTTCAGGACCCAGCTTGCGATGCTCGGCGACGCCAAGACGCTGAGGCTTCTGGGAGAATTTGAGACGGGCCCGTTCACCAATAGCGAAGCCAGAGTCCCTCTCGGGATGAAACGACAAGCAGCATGGAAGCGCCTGGCGCGGCTCTCCGAAACGGGACTGGTTGAAAAGCGCGGGCATTCTTACAGAGTTTCATCCTTCGCAAAGGACTTCGTACTGGCGTCGTCTAACACCCTACAGTCCTTGATACTGGGGAAGGAGTTGGCTCCAAGAAGCAGGGCTTCTGATTCTACGAGCAAGGCGGCCCTGGAGGGACTCGAGGTCATGTACGCGAAGGGAAGGCTGAGCGAGGACGAATACCGAGGCCACAGGAAGGCCCTTCAGGAGATGTTGGGCGTTGTTTGAGGGGCCCGACCCCAAAGCGGCGACGAAGAGGGCGCAACTGGAGTTACTGAACAAGATGAACGCTTTCGATAGGCTGCTCTTCTCAATCGAGGCCAAGGCGCGGGCTCGCAGACTCATCCTGAGCGAAGAAGCTCTCCTCAGACACGTGCTGATACTCGGAACGACAGGGTCGGGAAAGACGAACCACGCGTTCCACTTGATCACCGAGGCGATGTCAAGGGAGAATTGCCCGAGTTGTGTCGTCATCGATGTCAAGGGCGAGTACAAGGCGCTCAAGAGCTTCTTGTCTTGCGACGTCCGGGTCTTTTCAGTGGGCGGCGAGCCGAGAGCGAAGTTCAACCCCTTGGCGCCGCCGAAAGGAGTCGACGTAGCGCACTGGGAGAGGGCGTTTGCGGACGTTTTCACCCGTGCATACGGGCTTTCGGAGCCGTCTCGCAGGATTCTGCTCGATTCAATGTACGAACTCAGGGGCAACTCCGCGTACACCCTGCGGGAGCTCGAAGGACAGGTCGCAAAGTTCCAGACCGGCAGCCCGAAGGAGCAGGGGAGCAAACGGTCGCTCGAAGGCAGGCTGCACATCATCAACACCGGCCCGGTCGGTGAGTCGCTCAACTCGGAAGAGAGCCTCGACCTTGAGGGCATGGACAGACAGGTGACGATCTTCGAGATAGGCGATGTTGACTCTATGCGCGACCAGGCGTTCCTGGCGGAGTTGTTGCTGCTCTACCTTTGGCAGCACGACAAGAAGGTCGAGACAGAGCATGAGGTTCTCAAGAGGCTGGTTGTGGTCGAGGAAGCGCACAGGTACCTCAGCGAGGAGAGGCCGCCGGAGAAGAGGGGCGAGAGGACGCTGCTAGAGCTCGCGATAGCGGAGGCGAGGAGGTACGGATGGGGGTTCGTCATCGTCGACCAGATGCCGACCCTCCTGTCGCAGTATGTCTGGGACAACGCTGGGACGGTGCTTGCCCACAGGCTGGCGAACTGGGAGAGCTACCTGAAGGTCGAAGGAGCGCTGGTGGAGGACCCGGCGAACCTCGGAAAAAGGGTGAACAGGGATGTCATGGCGCCGCTGTTTCTCAAGCTGCCCGAGTATCTCGCCGCGTACAAACGCTACGTCGTCGGGAAGACGTTGCTGGGGGAGCCGTCGATTGGGTTCGTCATGGTCCCTGAGATGGAGCCCGGCTCTCAAGGATGAAGGCCGGAAAAGGCGTCAACTGGCCAGTAGACATCATGAGATGGTTGACTGTATCATCAAACGCAGGCATCCGTCACTTTTCGATGATACATCGTGGCCGTTATATCTGAAGCCAGTTATATCTCAGTGATAGCAATATCACCCGTTCAACTCTGACCGTTTTTCCCTTAGTGTAGACTCCGACTTTTTCCGTATTTATCTCCGATTACGATGAACGAAGAAAACAAACCCGACGACACAGATCGTAAGTCCGCCTTTTATAGGACAAGCGACGACGAAAGACAGCTTTCCGCAGTCAGATTTCCCGTGATCATAGAGAGTACAGCCTATTTGGTGCGAAGCACCGGAAGAGTGAGATTCGACCTTTGGAAGCGTTCATTGGAGCAGAGAATCGGGTTTGTGTTGCAGAAGGGAAGGAATTACGTCATCAGAGGCGCGGTTGAAGGGAATGAGTTCGAGTCGAGACACATAGGAAACGAGAACCCGCATTTGTATGTGTTTCCAGAAGCATCAGTAGGGAACCTCGAGGCTGGGCGAAAGTACGAGCTGAAAGTAGAAGCCGTGGTGGAGAAGCGCAAATTCGAAGTGTTGGCGAGCACGAGAGGACCATGCATTAGGTTAGGCAAGCAGGTGCTTGACGGGCTGGGGGTGCGGACGGAAATGACTTCGGTAGTGGAATTGGTTCTGAGGAAGAATAATGGAACGGATCGGAGGGTGTTTGGTCGGTGGGAACCGAATTGGGGATTCCTTCAGCTTTACTTGAAATCCGCAGGTTACCAACCAGGCGAAACTGTAGAGCTAGTTCGAGGAAGAAACTACAGCGCGGATGACTTTGTACGAGATGTCGCCAACGAAGATAGCTCAACCGGACTAGGGTTGGCGTGCGATGAGGTCCCTTCGATTCGGGTTGGCGAGGCGAAGCTCCCGATAGGGAACTACCGACTAGTGACTCATGGACTGAAGGCGTCGCTTCAGACGAGCGTGGGGTACGGAAGTCAATGCCTAAGACTTGGATACGATGGTCAGATCCTTGAAACAAAGCTCGGTAACTCAGACCGCGTCATCGGTGCCTACGTCCAGGACGACTGTGTGAAGATCAGATATAAGCGGACGAAGAACTTGGCCCATGTCAGATCTCTGCAACTGGCCACACCGAAAGCGGCCGTAATCCCAGACTGGTTGATTGGGGGATTGGAAGTCTTGAGCTCACCCCGGACTCCGGAAGGGGTCTATTCACTGCGAACAGAGGTTGCGGCCGGTGAAAATGCGAGGATGAAAATAAACCGAACCCGAAACATGGCGGAATGCAACAACGTCCGAGGAGACCTAGCGGAAGACGTAGTGCGAGTTCTAGGGACCAGAATGGGATTCGACCGGATGATAGATCACCCATTAGCTCCTAGGAGAGTTGATTCTGAAAGCAGGAGGAGGGGACCTGACTTCTTGGTTCACGAGCCAACGGTGGATCGATGGTGTTACATCGAAGTGAAGTGGTGGCAGGACCTAACAAGAGCGACAAAGGTGGCCTTCCGCCAAGTGAGAAGGTACTTAGTGATGTATCCTGAAGTGGATGACATCGAGGTCGAGGGGGCTTATATCGCGATACTCGACTGGAACTTTAGAAGGCATATGCGGCTACTCATCGAGAAAGCTGGAGACAGAGGAGATAACTAATGGGGGTCGACCCAATCGAAGTTTGCAACTTGTTGACGAAGTTTAGTGGTGTAAATTATGATATCGGGCAACCTCCCGGTGAATTGCAGATTGATGCGGAATGGTTCGTTTGGTGCCCAAACCTCCGGACTGCTGCTGAGACATCAAACGTGTGGGCGGTTTGGCTAGACAAAAGAGGCGATGTGAATGCCGTATCACCCGACCTGGGGGACGTTACCACTTGGATTGAAGACTCGTATGGTGAAGAAGGAGCGGCCAAAACCGTTGACCTGAACTTGATGACTCTGGACGATGTCGCCAGCAAGCTTGGAAAGGATTTCCCGTTACTCTTGAACAGGCTCAACTCATACGAGAGAGTGGTTTACGACACAGCCACCAAAACCGGAACCGGCATGACGCTCACGGGAGAGAACTACAAGGGCGGATACTGGTTCAGGCTTAACGTGAGGATTGCGCAGTCCAAGCTTGAAACCTTCGGGCTGGGACCTTGGCTGGAGAGAACTCTTTCCGCTCTAAAGCTGGCTCGGAGCGGAATCGGAAAGGCGGACAGCGAAGGGGGGTGGAATCTGTGAACTCTGGCAAATCGAGACAGAACAGGCCTATTCGGAAGTTCATCGAGTTGGTACCTGAGGTGGACAGGAGAATAGCGGACTTAGTCTCGTCTTGCTCAAGGTTCGGGATAGAGATGGACTACTCGAGGTCCCTGAATTTGTTTGCAGAGCTAGGAGTGAGATGGTTAGAAGAAAGTAACAGAGACGAACGTAAAGCATATGGAGATATATTCGAGAAGCATCTGGACTTTGATAGGTTCGAACGTTCAGGGGCCAAAGGCTACTTCTTCGAATATGGAGAATGGCACCAGTGGAAGGAAGCTGCAAGGCGGAGAATTGGGAATGAAAGCGGAGAAAAGCATAGTTGATTCCCCACCAGACTGTCGCATTAATCCCACTTTGTCTTCGTTTCACGAGGTATGAACTAGACTCTGCGAGCGGATAAGTACCCGCTAGCTCTGC
This sequence comes from Nitrososphaerales archaeon, assembly GCA_035622335.1. GTDB lineage: Archaea > Thermoproteota > Nitrososphaeria > Nitrososphaerales > Gagatemarchaeaceae > DATJAJ01. Next base: position 514 of record DASPVO010000053.1, on the reverse strand, counting down.
GTGCAGCCCATTTTCGGATGACTCGATATGCGATTAAGCCGCCGTGCAAGGGTTCATTGCGCCTCCGCCGGGAGTCACTCATCCAGCGTTGAGAGTTAGTAAGCTCACCAGCTGAACACGTCGCCGAAGCTTCGTGCGTACACTGGAGCTACTTCAAGCCGATCTTCTATCGGATCTCTCCTCCAACCTAGCCCCCTCCTTGCGAAGGAGGTGTCGGTCGGACGGCTGACTATTCTCGGGAGTGGCTTCCCGCTTAGATGCTTTCAGCGGTTATCCACAAAAGCTTAGCTGCCCGGCGTTGCCCTCTCGGACAACCGGTACGCCAGAGGCTTCGCCCCGCTGTTCCTCTCGTACTGAGCAGGGCTTCCCCTCAGTCAACCACCGCTTCCATCAGGTAGAGGCCGACCTGTCTCACGACGGTCTAAACCCAGCTCACGTTCCCCTTTAATGGGCGAGCAGCCCCACCCTTGGCCCCTGCTGCAGGACCAGGATGGGAAGAGCCGACATCGCAACT
>DASPVO010000052.1:0-10287 GCA_035622335.1 Nitrososphaerales archaeon | reverse complement strand
GGCAGAACAGGCTTAGGGCCGCGACCGCATAGAGTTATATCGTGTCGACGGGAGCAGAGCGCAATCCCCCTTGATCAGCTCGATAAGGCAAGAGAGCAAGTCGACGATACTGGGGATAGTCCAGTCGTTGAAGAGTACGATCGCCACTCTGCTCGCCGCGCTGAAGGAGAAGAGCCTGGCGAAGCTGCTCTCCCTTCTGTATGACGGCTCCTCGCTGGAGGACCTCGTCGACGGAGTCGTCGTCGTCGCGTGCTGGGTGCTGCTTTTGCTCCCCGTCATCCTGGTCCCGATATACTATCTCGCTGTCACACTGATGAAGTAGCTCCATGCGGAAGGTAGTCGGAGTCACCGGAACACCTGCGACGGGCAAGAGGTCGACCGCCCCTATCCTGGCCAAGCTTCTGGCCACGACCTCCTTGTCCCTGAACGACCTCGCCCTCCAGGGAAGGAGGAAGAGGCCAAGAACGCTACAAGTAGACATGGCCGTTCTCAAAGGGCGCCTCGAGGGCGCTCGTCCCCAACCCGGAATAATCTACGGCCATCTTCTGCCTTACGTTCTTAGGAGGTCAGATGTGACCAAAGTCTTCGTTCTGAGATGTGACCCTTCCGAACTCAAGCGGCGGCTCGTCGCCAGAGGCTACTCTAGGACCAAGGTGAGAGAGAACGTCGAGGCGGAGCTGATTGGCGTCCTATCGTCGGATTCTGTCGCCAAATTTGGTGCGGACAGAGTTGTCGAGCTCGACTCAACTTCGGCGACTCCTGAGACCCTGGCCAGAACGATGTTCCGATTTGTCCGGAGGTCGCCCTCGAAGAGGTGGATAGACTGGACGGTCGCCTACGCCTCGGTCGAGAAGTTGACGTCGTTGCTCGGAGCCTGAACGGGAGCCTCCGACCTAAACTGGACCAGTATCGGCTTCTGGAGCCTGCTGAGGCTGACGACCGCCTCTCCTACCGCGAGCTTCGTGATGTGCTCTTTCTGCTCCCTGGTCAGCGCGAGAGATTCGGAGACCACGTTGAGGTCTTCCGGCCACGCGATCCTGTGGACTATCCTCACCCCTGAATTCTTGATCACCTCGGACGCTACCTGGGTCGGAAACTGAGCCACGAATAACAGCCCCTCGCCGAACTTCCTCAGCTCGGAAATCATCCTCTCCCCCACGCTCGGAGGGTCTTCCGGCCTCCGCGCGGGAGCGACGTTCCTCGCCTCCTCCACGACCGTCAAGTGCTCCAGGCTCGCCTTCCTCCCCACCCTGTATTCGTAGATCATCTTCATCATGATGTCCGAGAAGATGCTCCTCGTCAACCCGTCCTTGATGTGGCCGAGCTCTATGCAGACTGGCTTGCCGAGTATGTCGTCTACCGCGAATGTGCTAGGTACGTCCAGCGCCCTCCCGACCTGCCCCTGAGTGAGTGGGACGATTCTCCTCAGAAGGGCCACCTTGGTCTCGTTGTCGTACGCCGACCTCAGCGGATACCGTTCGATCTCGTTGACGAGCGACGATAGTCTCGGTACTTCCCCGTCCGAACTTTCGGAGACGACCTTCTGCATCGCGTTCCTAAACATGTAAGCCTGAGGATGGGTGAAGTGATAGATGTCTGTGAAAATGTCCGTGACCGTGGCAATGTGCTCCACCGTGTCGGAATCGGTGGGAGGAAGTATCGGGTTGACAGCGAACCCGTCCTTACCTGGAGCGAAGACGCTACCTCCCACTCTGGTTATGGTCTCCGCATATTCATCGTGCCAGTCCAGGATCAGAGCGGGCAGCCCCATCTCGACCACCTGCCTGACTATTGTTGCGGCCGACGTCGACTTCCCTGACCCGGTCATCCCGAGTATTACCACGTGTCTCTTCAGGTCGTCCAGCTGCAGCTTGAAATCGTGAAAGTCCCCTCCCGAGGACCTGACCGCTCCAATGGTTATGCCAGTTCTCCCTGACTCGGACGAATTCGGCACGTAGAACTGGGGGCTGCTGCCCTCGCTTCCAGCCGTCGGGCTCCTTCCTTCGAACGAGCCCAGCGAGCTGACCATCGATGCGTTCCCTGCCTGTGGGAACTTCGGCTCCGAGGGCAGGAGGAAGGTACGAAGGAAGTTCCTGAGGTCGTTCCTTGTCAGCCTCCTGACCGTCGATTCGGGTAGAGCGACGGTGAGCGTCGCTGCCAGCACGCTCGCCCTCTCCTCGAGCGTCTGCACGGCTTCATCCACCTTCTTTCCCTTTGCGTCCACCCAAGTCCCGACGACGAGGTCGAACTCGAAGATTTCGTTATCTCCTTCATCGTTGTCAGGCTTCATGATGGCGATGTAGACGAAGGGGACCGCCGCGCGGTAGAGTCCGTCGAAGAGCCCCTTCATTCTCTGCTGCTGAAGCGTCGCCCGGATGGTCGCCCCGTAGTCCACCTTGGGGTCTTCAGACGGACTGGGGACGCTCACTCGCATGACAGACATGATCCGCTGTCTGTCCCCGTTCGAAAGTGAGACGTACTTGGATTCGACTATCCTGACCGAATCGAGACGGAGCGTCTCCGTCGGCTTCAGCTTCCAGCTCGCCCTAGAGAGGAGGCCTCCTTCCTTGGGCAAGGATCACCACTTGAAGACGGAGCCGAACATGCTGGTGATCGAGGAGGAGATCTGGCTCCATATGCTCGAAGTGTAGGTCGCGCTTTGTTTGAGTATCGATTCGATGCCTCCCACGAGCAAGGTGAGGGCAACGAGCGCCACCGATAGAAGCAGCGCCTCCTCAACCAGTTGTGCGGCGGGCCTCTGCTTCGAGAACGCCTCGCGGATCTTCATTTCGCAGATAGGCGTACGGCCTATTTAATTGCCCACTTCAAACGGCGGGCAGGTTGGCGAGCGGCGCGACGGCAGATGACGTTATGACGAAGGCCGCCACGGTCAGAATCACGTTCTGGTAGAGTCTCTTCCCGCCCGTGAAGGCGCCTAGCATACCACCGCTCAATGCTGCCATCAGACAGGAAGATAGTTCCAGCAGCGCTCTGCTCGCTACAGGAACCGCGGCGGTCGAGATCTGCTCCACGCCAACCAGTGGGCCTATGGTCGCCATCATGGCCACCACGGCTCCTAGCACCGTGCACATGATCAGTCCTCTGGTGTGCATCACCCTCCTTTCCAGCTGACTGGACTCCTGCGCCTCGAGCCACCCTTCGACGATCCCTGAGAGCCTCTCTCCCTTCTCCCCTACGAGCCTGGCGCTCGCGCCGCCAGCCCCCGCCAACAGATTCACGAGCATCCTGAGCTCTTCAGACCCGGCGCTCGTCAGCGACTCAAGCGCGACGGCGGGAGGAATCCCCAGCAGGATCCTCCTTGCAACCTCGGTGTGGCCTCCTTCGGAGTCCCTGAACGTCTCGACGAGCGAATGAGCCAATCCCAGTCCTTGTCGCATGTTCATGAAGACTCTCCGGAGTTTAGAGACCAGCTCGAACTTCTCTTTCAATCTGCAATCCGCTCTGAGAGGGAGTAATAGAAGCAGATGTCCAAAACCGCGACCTCCAGGGTCGCGAGCCCAGCGTACTCGCGGGGGTCCGCGAAACGTGCCAAGACCGCAAGTAGAGTGAGCATGATCGGAGAGAAGAAGGAGACGGCCATGAAGAGAGGGACTTTGGTCTCTTCGGACAACCTAAACTCCCTGAACAGTCCCCGCGACTCATCGCCCTTCTCTTCAAGAGACCTCGGGTCAGTTCTGGCGAGGGAAACGAGAAGTGTCCTCACCGAACGAGACGTCGCTCTCGTCCTGACGAACTCAAGCGAGTCGGGGACGCTGCGGCCTAGCAACACCTGCTTCTTAGCCTCCGTCAAGATGTGCTCTAGTCTTCCTCCGACGTGGGGGAGCAGAAGGAGTGCCTTTGCCCTGGAGTGAGAAGCTTCGAAGTTGGAAGCGCATGAAGACGCGAGTAGAGGTGCCTGCCTCGACTGAACCAGCGACTCCATCTGGAGGAGTCTTCTGGGCGTAGTCATGACAAGATAGAAGACCACCGCAGAGAGGATCACACTCAGCAGGGGGCCGTCAGCCCCCAGAACGGATCCGCTCGCCAGGTAAATCGTCACCCCGCAGGCGCCCGCCACGCCCAGCGAAAGCTCGACCATCCTACTGGCGTCCAGCTCGTAAGCGTCGAACGAGGCGAGTCTCATCTTCCTTCCGCAGCCGCCAGCACCCTGGCCTGGAGGTCTGAGCTCGAACGTCCTTCGGGGGGCCTGACCATCTCCCACTTCGCCACTCTTCGAAGCTTTCCCTCCCTGTCCCTAGTGTAGAGCTCCCTCACCCTCGGTTCCCCTTCTTCCTCGACGACTTCCGTGACTCTCGCCACGAGCCTTCGCGGGCGCAGCCTCTCGGGCCTATACATCTGCACCAGCACGCCAAGGTCAAGGAGGTTATCTTTCTCGACCCCGTGGATGCTCGTCCATCTCCTCAGAGCCTGCTCTATGGTAGACGCGTGAAACGTCTGTATCCCCCTGACTCCCGCTGAGAGAGCATGGAAGAACGCCCTGCTGTGTTCTTCCGACTGGATCTCGCTGAGGATGACCAGGTCAGGAGACCTGTGCAGTGCCTTCACGACTTCAGTCTCCTTCCTCTTCAGGACGCCTTCGCTTCTCTCGAAAGGGTCGACCTTTATCTTCAGCTGATGGTATCCTCGGTCGATGAGGTCCTTCGTCTCGACCGCGTCTTCTACGTAGACTCGCCTGAGCATAGGGTCGAGCTTCTCGTCAAGCGCGTTCAGCAGTGTTGTCTTCCCCGTCCCCGTTTCTCCCACCACCGTGAGGTTCCCTCCGATCTCAAGCCAGGCGACCAGGAATGCCGCCGCCTCGGCCGACAGGACGTCCCACTCAACGAGAGCCTCGAGAGACAGCGAACTGATTTCCAACCTCCGGACGTCGAGGGAGAACCTGTTCACAGATGCTGGGGCGAGGTCGAGCGAGACTCTGAGCCTTGCCCCCGAGACCTCGAGGTCGTTTTTCATCGAGGGGTTGGCGTAGTCGAGGGTGTACCCTCGGAACGTATCCATGTGCGTCTCCACGGCCTTCCTCTCCCGTTCAGTCAGCACAATCGAGGTGTTGCACCTCCCCTCCTCGGAGTGATCGAGGTACACGCACGAGGTGTCTGAGTCGACGTAGAACTCCGTGACCTTCTGGTCCTTGGCTAGCGCGAGTATCCTGGACAGCCCGATGGCTTCGTACGCGCAGAGCTCGGAAAGCTCCTTTACACGGACTCCCATCTCTCTACGGGCAAGGCAACGAGCAGCGTCTTCCGTGAGAAGCTGCACGAGCTTGGAAAAATCGAGCGGGTTCACCCTCGCCGGATCAAGACCTAGAGAGATTTCTTCGACTACCTCCCTCATCGAAGACAATCTGTCCTGGGAGAGCAGAACCGAGATGGAGTACGTCGGGACGCCCCCCACGTCGCAAACAGAGAACGCGAACGGAAAGTCGCCAGCCTCGACGCCGAATTCCGCGAACCTACGCTCGAAGAGTTCGATAAGAAGTGGGTCCGGCTCTCTTCGCCTGCTTTTCCTCCTCGCGTATCGCAGGAGGGCCTGCGAGATGTGGCTGCTCAACGACTATCATCGCTCGCCGAGGATTAAAGCGGCGCTCTAGTGGCCGCTTAAATCGGCTCTTCCACTATCCGTTCGATGACAGAAGTCATCGAGTACTCGCTCGTGGTAGCCCTCTCGATGGTCATGGTGGTCTTCAGTCTGGGCTTTTTCGGATCCTACTCGAGCCAGATATCGTACTCTGAGGATAGAGCGGACTTCGCGTCCATCTCGACCGTCGCGATGACCTCGCTCGAACACGGGTCTTCCTCGGTGACCCTGGGTCTGTCGGGAGCCGTCGTCGCATGCGTCGAGGGAGAGCTGACCTTCACTTCTCCCCGGTACAACGGCAGCGCTTCCCTCCCCACCGACTGCGACTTCAGGACGGGAGTGCTCACCGGCGTCTACACTCTCTCCTTCGTGTCATCGGGCCCCGGGACGCAGATAGAGGTGAGCTAGTCGCCTTCTTCCTCTGTCTCCTCCTCGGTGTCTTGGGGAGTCTACATAGCTGCCGCTCTCGTTCTGGTCGGGGCAATCTCGCCCACGCTGCAGGTTGTCTCTTCAGGCACGGCCGCGACGTCGGGGCGTTCCTTGGTCGCTGGGATAGCCTCGGTCTTGGACTCTCTGAGACCAGGCTTGACCACTATTCTCGTGTTTCAACCGACAGCCCAGAATTCATCAGTCTCGCTCGGCGGCCAGACTGTCAGCACTAACGTCTATGGGATGACGTTCACGGCGAGATGCTTCTGGCCGCTCCCCATCGTCAATCTCTTTCCGGGGGTCCTCTACAGTCTCAGGCTCAGTGAAGGAAGGGTCCTGGTCTCCTGAAATGTCGGAAGTGGAGCTCTATCTGGACGTCGGCATGATGTACGCCGTCCTCGTGGTCCTCTGCCTCCTAGTGATGGCCATAGTCGTGCCGAGGATCTTGGGCTCTTGAGATACCTGGACATCGCGGTCGCCGCGGCGATCGGCGTGCTCTCGGCCTCGGTCGTATTGGCCTGGTCCCCGACGCCCTTCGAAGCATCCTCGCGTCTCGCGGCACAGGACGCTGACCTCCGCAGCCTCTTAGTCAGCTTCGTCTCTCAGAGGGGGCTCGTCTGGCTGCAAGACTCTAGCTTCTCGGCACTCTGCGCTGCGCTTTCTTCATCTTCAAACTCAACCGTCACCCTGTCTGCTGAATCGGGGGGCAACGAGTGTGACCTCCCGCCCACTGGCGGGTACGCGTATGCCAACGTCACCCTCCCCATGCGAAACGGCGAAGTGGACCTCGAGGCATGGGAAGGCGCGTCGCAGTAGGCGCGACCCTCGCGTCAGCTATCCTCTTCGGGTCGCTTCTAATCTCCAACTTCGGTCTTGTAGCGGCAGCACAGCAGACCGACAGGTTCGCTTCGCTCTCCAACGAGGAACAGTCTGTTTACGCTCGGGGGTATCTGCTCCTCGGGATCGTGACGCTCGACCTCTTGGACAGAGTCCAGCAAGGACTCGAGACGTCGACCTACCGCTGCCCTGACGTCGCCACTGAGACCAGCGAGCTCGTAGCCGCTTCTACTAGCGTTGAGTCGTCCGGCGAGTTCCGGGCAGCTGCATCTGCTGCGCTGGGTACAGGCGGGAGAGCAGGGGACAATCTGACGGCCATCTCTCCCTTCGACGGCTGGCTCGAAGGCGGGTTGGACCTAGTGGTCAGGGCCTCCGCGACGGGCGGGACCCAGGGAGTCTCCACCTTCTCCAAGGACGAGACCCACCTTGCAAACCTGCCCATAGGCTTCGAAGAGCTTCCTGCGGTCTGCCTCGGTGACTTCTCTGAGGCTGTGCTCCTTCTGAGCTTCATCGGCCCCGAGCTCTGCAACTCATCCGGGGTGGGCTCAGAAATTTCTTGGATCGCCGCTGCGTTCGAATCGGCGGCGTCGCGCCAAGGTCTCTCGGCGTTCATTTCCTTCTTAACTTCGGGCTGTGTGGTCGCGATCTCTCTGTCGGTGTCGCAGAATGGAGTGCTGGGTCCACTAGGTCGCTTCAGCTGGACTGTCTCGGAGTCGGGGACCGTTCGACCACTGGCAGTGCCTGTCTGAAGATCTCTCCGAACTGTTCCCTGATGGTGTACTCGGCTACCCCGACGCAGTCTGCGACGTCCTTCTGCGTCAGGATCCTCTTCCTAGACTCCCTCTTGGCGAGCAGCGTCTCCCCCGCATAGACAGCCGTGGCCGCGAGTGCGCACGGGCTGTGTCCTCCCCTGCTGCAAGAGTCCGCCGCTTCGAGGGCCTCGAACGCCGCATCCCTCAGCCTTGCGAAGTACGATGCTTCACTGGAGCCGATGGCCCTGAGGTCCTTCGATAGCGACTCGTTCTCCGGTAGTCGTGCGACCACCCTGCTCACGTAGTCTTCCGCCCGCCTAGCCCCAACCCTCACAGGGGAGTCGAGCGAAAGCGAGATGAGAGAAGAGACCTTGACCCTCCTGCCGAGGGCTCTGTGCGCCTCAACTATCTCTCTGACTCCTATCGACGTGATCCCCCATATCTTGCAAGCCGTTATCACCGAGAAAGCCGAGACGGCGGCAGACGTCACGTCCGTCTTCTGCCTCTTCACGATGAAGAGCTTCCTCGCGACAAGAATGGCCTCACCCGTGACAATCTTCGGCAGCGACAGCTTTTCGCAGACCCTCTCGATCATCTTCACGCAAGCGTAGACGGTGCTGTCCTCTCTCCCGGAGTAGTCTGACACCTTCTTCAGGTAGCCGTAGCTCGAAGGGCTACCCGGCAGCCCTCTCCTCTTCTCCCCGGGATTCGGTTCGAGCGGACCCATGAATCCGCCGACGCCCCTCTCGACGTAGTCGACCCTGGTCTGCGAGGCTTCTCTCTTCCATCCCGTGTCTTGTTTTTCCTTGACGACACCACAGGACCTGCAGACCAGCTCCTCCCCCGCGTCGAGGACAACGCCCGAGCACTCAGCGCACATCCCAACCTGGGCCGAACTTGACATGGGTACTCAATCCGGCTTGGAGATATGTCCAGAAACGGCCACGAACGTCCCCTCGCACTACTGTTTGGTCGCTCGCTCCACCCCGAGCCTCTGGGAGGGAGAGAGGCATGGCGAAAAAATTCGTCGCCAACGGTTAAAAGGCGAAGACCCTTCGGCGGCCGAGACATGAGAAGGGTGTCCGGGCTGCGGAGGGTCGCGGACGTGCACGTCAAGCCTTCGAAGGAAGTCGTCTCTCTGGTCGAACAGATGGGGCGGTCTGGGGGATTCATGGCACCGAAGGTCTCAGAGGCCGCGAGAATCCTGGCCGAGATGTGCTCGCGCGAGGACTGCACCAAGTTCCTCTCCTTTCCCGCCGCGCTGATGGCGACGGGGCTAAGGGGCGTACTGATCGACATGGTGAAGGGGGGTATGGTCGACGTGATCGTTACTGCCAGCGGGACTCTAGACCATGACATCGCCAGGACGAAGTCGAACTACTATCACGGGTCATTCGAGATGGACGACGCGCGCCTGCTAGAAGACGGCTACCACAGGCTCGGGAACGTGCTCGTGCCCTTGGAGAGCTACGGACCGCTCATAGAGAAAACCGTCCAGCCCCTCCTTAGCAAAACTTACGAGTCTGGGCAGAGGGAGCTTAGCTCGGAGGCTCTGAGCGCAGCCATCGGGAGGGAACTCGCCTCTAGCTCTTCCCTTCTCTTCTGGGCCGAGAAGAAGGGCGTCCCCGTCTTCGTGCCGGGCATAATGGACGGTTCCGTCGGGAGTCAGCTCTGGCTCTTCGCGGAGAGCCACAGGGACTTCAAGGTCGACGTCATCGGGGACGAAAGGCGCCTATCAGACATCGTCCACGAGAGGAGAAAGGCCGGAGCTTTCGTGATCGGCGGAGGCATCTCTAAGCACCACGTAATCTGGTGGAACCTGTTCAGGGGAGGGCTGGACTACGCCTGCTATGTCACGACGGCCTCCGAGTACGATGGGTCGCTGAGCGGGGCACAAGTCAGAGAGGCGGTGTCCTGGGGCAAGGTCAAGGCGAGGGCGCGGCAGGTGACACTCTATGCTGAGGCCACGACGGTCATGCCCCTCATCGTTTCGTATGCCATGACGAAGGCTCAGGCTTAGAATAGCTTATAACACGAATTCAAAGGCAGGCATCGAAATTGGAGAATCCGCGGTCCGCCTTTTCATGGAGGGCCGGTTAGTCCGGATGGACTTCTCTCTCATCGCGCTCGCGGCCTCATTCGCCGCTCTCCTTTACGCCCTGGTCCTGTTCCTCTACGTCAAGCGGCAGAACAGGGGCGACGCCAAGATGACCGACATCAACGACGCGGTCAGGCAGGGCGCGTCGGCCTTTCTCAGAAGGGAGTACAGCATCATCGCCCCCATAGCCATCGTGATACTCTTCCTGATTTACGCGCTGATCGACTACCCCGCAGGGACTGGGGGGACGACGGCGGCAGGCTTCGGGATAGGGGCCCTCCTCTCCGCACTCGCGGGCTACATCGGGATGGCCGTCACCGTGAGGACGAGCTCCAGGACGGCTCAGGCCGCGAAGAAGGGACTCGGGTCTGCCCTGACGGTCGCCTTCAGGGGAGGCGCGGTAATGGGCATGACAGTCGTGGGTTTCGACCTGCTCGGGCTCTCCGTCTTCTACCTGGTCTTCGGGAACGCGATCGCGACGAATCCGGCCACGGTCGCGGGCCTGGGGTTCGGTGCCTCCCTCATAGCGATGTTCATGAGGGTCTCGGGAGGCATCTACACCAAGGCGGCCGACGTGGG
>DASPVO010000051.1:0-2150 GCA_035622335.1 Nitrososphaerales archaeon | reverse complement strand
CTCGGCGCAGGGAAGGTGAATCCTTCGGCCCAGGACCCAACGGTGTCCGTGGTGAGGGTCTCGACGACCAAGGAGACGAAGGAGGTGATAGCAGCGGGAGGACGGGAGACACTCAATCCAGTGGAGGAATCGATCGCTGGGGTGCTCAAGGAGAGCGATGGAGATGGACCCGAGGCTAGGGGGGAAATACTTGGCGTGCTTGAGAGACACAGGATTCCAAGCGCCATCGACGACATCCACGTCGTGAGCCGAGACGTCTACGGCCTGGTGAAGTCCGTCTCAGACAAGTTCGAGATGAAGGTCCCTAAGATGGTCATCATGAACACCCCGATGCAGAACGCCGCCGCGACTGGCGTGTCGTCTTCCAGGTCGACGATAACGATAACGGCAGGAGCCCTGGAGGAGCTCAACGACGATGAGCTAAGGTCCGTGGTTGGGCACGAACTGGGCCACGTCGAAGGCCACGACCCTCTGTTTCTCTTCGGGGTCACCATGGTGATGTACTTTGGCGGCTTGTTCATATGGCTCCCGATACTCCTCGACCTCGGAATATTCTACTTCCTGGTCGCGTTTGTGGTGATCTATTCGATAGGCAAGGTCTTGGAGACGAGGGCCGACACACAGTCCGCGTCTCGCCTTGGCAATCCGGAGGTGCTGGCAGAGGCTCTGTCGGAGATAGGTTACGTGGAGATATTCCGGGAAAAGTACTCTAGAGCGGCCAGGGTGCTGGACTGGCTCAGGCTCGACTCTCATCCGCCCACCTACTTCAGGGTCGACAGGCTCAGCAAGCTTGCTTCCAACGGGAGAACCGTGAAGCACGCCCTCGCCGTCTCTGCCAGGGACTGCGTCCTGGGGTTCCTTAGAGCGCTCGCATGAGGAGGCTACGGCCTTGCATCAGAGTCCCATCTTAGCTGCCAGAGCTTTGAACCTAGGCTCTTGTCGCAGACTGGCGAGAGCAGGGTCTACGTTGAAGCTGGGGTTCAAGGCACGCTCTTCGTAAGCTCTTTCGAGCCAGTCCACGGCGGTCCCATTTTCACCCAGGCCCGCATAAACCGATGCCAGGGCGCGGCTCGCATGGCCACGCGGTCTTGACTTGATTTCTTCGATCGCCTTCAGGGCTTCTTCCTTCCTCCCCGACACAGCATAAGCGTACCCTAGGTCACCCAGGTAGGCGGACGTCTGATAGATTTCATACGCCTTCCTCAACTCGTTCACTGCTTCCTCATGTCTTCCCATCAGCGAGAGTACCATCCCGATGCTTCCATGCCCCATGTCTGAGTCCATCTGAGACGTCGTCATGAACTCAGCCAGAGCGTCGGAGAGCCTGCCGGCGTAATAGAAGATGTTCCCCGCGAAGTTGTGGGTAAACGCCGAGAGAGGGTCTAGTCTCAAAGCCTTCTCGACCTCGACGACGGACTCATCGGTGCGACCCATGTACGCGAGCAAATCCGCGTACAAGCAGTGCGCTTCGGCATAGTTTGGGTTGAGTTCGATCGCCCGCCTGTACTCTCTTTCAGCCTGCGCCCAATCGTAATCTGAATAGGTCAGAAAGAGGGCCAACGAAAAGTGAGCTTCGGGGATTCCCTCATCCAACCGAAGTGCTCTCTTCACCAGTTCGCGTCCCTTCTCGTAGGTCTGTTCTTTGGTGTCGTATCCCGCGTAACCCATGTAATAGTACTGACCTCCCAAGAGTCCCATTGCCTCTGCGTAGTTGGGGTCCAGCTCGAGTGCTCTCTCAAAGTGGGCATTCGCCTTCCTGTTGCTCGCTTCGTCAAATTTCCTAGCGAAGTAAACGCCCTTCAAGAACTCGTCATAGGCTTCAGGTTTCCTCTCGCGAATACCCTCGATTTGTTTTCTTTCCTTGTCTACGAGCTTCAGTCTCAAGGATTCGGCTACCTTCTCCGCTACAGAGCTTTGCACTTCGAAGATGTCGCTGAGCTCCCTGTCATAGTTCTGGGCCCATAGGTGACCTTCTGAGTTCGCGTCTATGAGCTGAGCAGTGACGCGAATCCTGCAGCCGGCCTTTCTCACGCTCCCCTCAAGAAGCGTCCCGACCTTCAACTCCCTCGCGATCTCTGAAGCCTTCTTGTCCTTCTTCTTGAAACCCATAACCGAAGTCCGAGCGATGACCTCCAGACCTACAATCATCG
>DASPVO010000050.1:0-18315 GCA_035622335.1 Nitrososphaerales archaeon | reverse complement strand
GTCCTGGCCGGCACTTTGGGGTGCCCACTCGCCCATCCTGGGCGCGTCTTGCTTCTGCATCCTGAGTTCCCGCTTGGTGACGACCCAAGAGCCGTTGATGCACTCGGTCGTGGTCACGCAGTAGACCCTGTAAGAGACCATTGGGTAGAGGATCTTGATGTTTCCCCTGTACTTCCTCTGCTCCTTCAGGGTCTCTGCCAGACGGCCCAGCGCCTTGGTGGCCAGCTCGGTGAACTGGTCGGTTATCGCAGAGTCCGGGCTCGAAATCTGTGTTATCAGCGTGCCCACGGGGTTCAGCGCCATGCCGACTGCGAATGCCGCCCAACCGGCGGCGGTGATGGAAGCGTCGAGCGCCTCCAGAAGCGCCTGGGTCTCGTCTGGTGACATGGCGTAGACTCCCCCGATCTGCGGAACGGCCTGAGCGCTGAGCCAAAGTGTGACGATGTTGCAGTTCTTCTCGTCGACCTTCGGGGGCGTCCCCGGTGGGCAAGGGTTCTTCGGCACCACGACAGGAGCCGCGACAGGCGTCGGAGGTGGTGGCGGCGGGGGCGGAGGAGGTGGTGGTGAAACAGGTTTTTCCGTCGTCTTGGGCTGGGAGCCATCCTGCTTGCGCCTCTTGGAGACGAAGTAGCCGCCCGCTCCAAGGAGCTCCACGGCCGCCCCAACACCGACGAGCAGGTCGGTCGTCCCCGATACGCCGGAGGGAGCAGGCGTGGTTGTGGTGGAGACGCTCGTGACTTCTGGGAGGACGGTCAGGGTCTCGCAGAGGCTCGTGGATGGGTTGTCCCCAGAGTCTCCGCTGTACTCCGCGCTGAAGTAGTAGCTCCCTGGAGTCGAGAAAGTAGAGCTTGGGGAGTCGTACAATGAAGTGCTCGGCGAGACAGGAAGACTCCCGATCTGCGTCTTGGTTCCGCTGCATCCCGCACCCGAGTACTGATAGAAGTACATCGTCCCACCTGGCGGGATCGGGCTCGAAGTGAAGAACGCGGTGTCCTGGTCGGTGTCACCAGCGAATATCGGAGTGGCCTTCAGGCTCGTGAGGATTGTGGTCGGTCGTCCCCGGTGGGGGACGATGGTCGACGTGTTGGACTCGGACGAACTGGAGGACGTCGTGGACGATGTCGAAGTAGAAGTGCTGGAGCTGGAGGACGTTGTAGAGGCTGGCGTGTCGATAGGGGAGGAGTAGACTTCAGGCTGGTCCTGGCCCCAGCAGTAGACGTAGCCATCAAATTCAACGCAGTCATCCCAGTAGGTCACTTCGACGTAATCCCCCGTCTGCTTCCACCCGAGTATCGTACCGTCCTCGCCGTAGAAGACGTGGGCCGTACCGACGCTCCCGGTGGTGTCTCCTCCGATGCAGATGACGTAAGGCGAATAGACGACGCAGCTAGTTCCGTAGATCGGCTCTCCACCGGTCTCGTTCGAGCTCGACGATACGCCGAAGTCTGCATTCTCGGTCCACGCCCCGACACCGCTGGAGGTCAGCGGCGCAGAAAAGACGTCGCTCACGACCGAGTAGTTGGTCGACGTCCCGCCGACGCAGTACACGTATCCAGCGTCGGCAACGCACGCGTTCGAGTCCACCACCACGCCTCCAGCACCGGTGCTGCCGGAGGCCGCCCCATAGTCGGTGGTCTCGGTCCACGCCCCGACACCGCTGGAAGTCAGCTGTGCGTAGAAGACCTTTGAGCCCGCTCCCCCGCCCACGCAGTAGACGTACCCGCCAGAGCTGACGCAGGCCAGCTGAAAGTCCTTCAGACCTCCGCTGCCAGACGACCCGGTGGCAGCCCCGTAGTCGATGGTCTCGGTCCAGGGACCCACGCCGGATGAGGAGAGCTGGGCGAAGTAGACCCCGCTCGTGATCCCGGCGTTCGTGGCCCCTGCCACGCAATAGATGTAGCCGCCCGATTCGACGCAGGAGGGCCACTCGATTCCTAGCCCCCCTGCACCCGATGTGCCGGAGGTCGCACCGTAGTCTGTCGTCTCGGTCCAGGGGCCGATCGCACCAGAAGGCAGGAGCTGGGCGTAGAACACGTCGCTGATGTCCGTGCCAGTCGGATTTTGTCCTCCCACGCAGTAGACATCACCCGAGTAAACGACGCAGGATGCCCCCAAGGTCCCGATGCCTCCTTGTCCCGGAGTGGTTGTCGAAGACCCGTAGTTGCCCTGCTGGGTCCATGGGCCCACGCCCGTGACCGTCTGACTAGACTGGGCGTTTGACTGCGGAGGGAGAAGCCTCAGAGACCCGCAGAGGATTAGGAACATCAACGCTGCTGCGATAAATGCAAACTTCACAGGTCGCGATGGAATCTTTCGCAACATGTCAAATTTGGAGTTCCATTATTTAAGCTCGGGAGGACCGACTCCAATGCCTCTAGCCTAAGCTGCCTACGTGTTTCTTGAGCTGGAAGAGAACGAGCACCGACGCCCCAAGTAGGAGACCGGCTGCGACGAACGTCACGTCGAATCCGAAGTAGACCGAAATGAACCCCGACACGAGCGAGCCAGAGGTCGTTGCTATTCCCACCAGGGCGCTGTAGACCCCGAGCGTGGACCCGGGGCTTCTGTTCTGGATCGAGTTGAAGACCATGGTGTTCGACGCGGTGTAGTAGAAGGCGTACGCGATCCCTGACGATATCGTGTACAGGGTTAGGGCAGGGATCACGTAGAGGTACCCCTTGAAGAAGAAGAGCGAGAGGCCCAGGGCGGCGTAGCACGAGCCTCGTACGGCCAGCCACGTTATGGAGACGGAGACGAGCGACCTGGCGGCGACGTACTTGCCCGCGTATTCGAAGACAAATGTCTGCACAGCGCTCACGATGAGTATTATCAACAAAATCGGCCCTGAGCCGAACGAGAGGGAATAGAGCGCCGGGACCCAGGACGGGTTGAAGACTCCACCCGAGAGCGAGAAGAGAACGATCGAGAGGTAGAGGAGAGGGGTGTAGCTCGTGAGGCCGGAGCGGAGTCCTCTGAAGACTCTCTTGAAGTCTGCCCCGGTGGGGACTGCGATGAAGAAGATGGGGAGGGTCCTGAGCCTGGTGAAGAAGCTCTGCTTTCTCCTGGCGATGGTCTCTTTCTCCAGGACGAGAGGGGGTTCCCGTATCAGTACAGTGGCAAGCACTGCGGATGCCAGGGAGGCGAATCCCAGCGGAACAGTGAAGTCGATCAGGGGGAGGAAGTTGGACCAGATGGTGCTCGCGATTAGTCCGCAGCATGTTCCGATTCCAGAGGAGAAGGAGAGCTTCGCGAAGTAGTCGGCCCACTGGTTCTTGGGCTCGGTCTCCATTATCAGAAGGTTGAGAGGGGTAGCTGTCGCGGTGGAGATGAAGGAGAAGGCCGAGTACTCTGAGATGGTGCCGACGGTGTTCTGTTCGAAGAAGAACGAGACCAGGGCGACCGCCATGACGATGTAGCTCGAGACGAGGATCCCCTTGCGCGCGTGGAACCTGTCCGTGACGAACCCCCAGAATATGGCGGCGGGGATAGCGACGCCGTTGAAGAAGGCCGAGGCAAGGCCGGCGTAGATGGTCCCCAGAGCTTGGCCGTTGATGTCGATCAGGTGGAGCTGGACGATAGTACCGATTTGGCCGGTCGCTAGGGCCACTGGAAGAGCGGCATAGATCCAGCTGATTCTGTTGCTCTTCTTGGTCGATTCGCGGGACACGTTTCCAACCCTCCGATGCGCTTCGTTCATCTACTTTTTGCGGCCGTCTTCTCGCTTCCAAAGATTGAATTAACTGAGGCAGGCTCGTCAAGCAGTTGCTGCTCGGGAAGAAGCTTGGGGTAGCGATACCCGACACGGTCCTCGAAGAGAGGGACACTCTTCGCGACAAGACGGTTAAGGTGGGCACCATCGCGAGGGCGCTCGCGATCTACGGGGTCGACAGCGTAGCTGTCTTCAGGGACGAGAAGGGGAGGGGAGAAGGGCCACTGATCAGAAAACTGCTCGGCTATCTTGAAACGCCCCAGTACCTGAGGAAAAGAATCTACCAGCTCGACGAGGAGCTGAAGTTCGCTGGCCTGCTTCCGCCACTCCGCATCCCTTCACACAGGCCCAGGACTCCGCTGGAGGGCGTCAAAGTCGGAGAGGTCAGGGAGGGCGTGGTAAACCAAGACGGCACGGTGGACGTTGGACTGGAGCGGCCTGCGAGATTGCGCGGCAACGCCGCCTCTGGAGCGAGGGTCACGGTGGAACTGGTCTCCAAGGAACCATTTACTGCGAAGCCCGTCCCGAGAGATGGACTGCGGGAATACTGGGGATACATCGTCAAGGGAGGGAGCTTCAGGGAAGCTGTCTCGGACTCCGCGTTCGATCTGAAAGTAGCGACGTCGAGGTTAGGGAGCGACCTTCGAACCGTCATCGAGCCGCTGGGGAGGTCATTCAAGAGCGCGAGAGGAGCGGTTCTCCTGTTCGGTTCTCCATCTAGAGGCTTGTTCGACATCGTTGGGCCGAACCTGACGAAGCAAACGGACTATGTGGTCAACCTGTTTGCGGACCAGCAGGTCGAGACGGTCAGGACAGAGGAGGCGATCTTCGCCGCCCTCAACCTGGCCCAGACGCTGATAATCTGAATGCAAAGCTTAAAGGCCAAACGAAAAACGGGGTTCCGAAAGGTTAGCGTGACATGGGTCACAGGAAGCACAGTGCACCGCGCAGAGGCAGTCTTGCCTACAGGCCACGAGGAAGGGCAAAGAGCCTCGTCCCGAGGATAAGGAACTGGCCTGCGATCAACAGCGACAAGCCCACGATTCTAGGATTCCCGACCTTCAAGGCAGGCACAGCGCACGTGATCACCGTCGACACCAGGGAGAGGACGCCGAACTCAGGAAAGCCGCTGTTCAACCTAGCGAGCGTCCTGGTGGCTCCCGAGATCGAGGTGAAGCGAGTGAGGTTCTACGGGAGGACTTACGGGTACGATTTGCCCCTGGGCGAGACGGCCACGGAGGTGAAGGCCGCGGCGGCCAAGATCCAGGCGGACAGGATCTCGAGGATAGCTGCGCTTGTGTCTGTGACGCCTGCAGAAGCGGGCCTCTCGCAGAAGAAGCCCATCGAATTCGAGGTGGGCGTCGGTGGAGGAGACGTGAATTCTCAGCTGGAATATGCGTCCGGTCTGGTGGGCAAGAAGGTCAAGTTCGAGGAGGTCTTCAAGGCGGGGATGTACGTCGATGCACTCGGGATAACGAAGGGCAAGGGGTTCGAGGGACCCGTGACAAGGTTCGGAGTCAAGAGGAAGCAACACAAGTCGAGGAAGAGCGTGAGGGCAATCGGCGTTCTGGGTCCCTGGCACCCTGCGGCCGTCATGTACACTGCGCCTAGAGCGGGCCAGAGAGGCTTCCACCAGAGGTCTGAAACGGGGAAGAGGATTCTCATCGTGGGGAACTCGAAGGACAACCAGATAACGCCTCCAGGCGGCTTCGCTCATTTCGGTAACGTGACTGGAGACTACGCTGTGCTCAGAGGGTCGGTACCGGGTCCTTCCGGGAGGATGGTGGTCCTTCGCTATCCGATACGGAGGAAGGCGTCGGCGGGGAAGGTGCCCCAGGTGATAGAAGTGAGCACCAAGGTGAGGGCGTAGCGTGAAGAGAGACGTCATAGAGATCGACGGCAAATCGAGCAAGAAGGCCGACCTGCCGGAGGTCTTCAGCACACCCTTGAGAACGGACCTCGTGAGAAGGGCCTTCAGACTGTCAAAGTCCCACGGCTTCCAGCCGAAGGGAAGGGACCCGATGGCGGGAGAGCGCACGACGGCAGAGACGCACAGCCCCCCTACCGGAACGGGCCAGTCCAGGATTCCAAGGGTCAAGGGAGAGAGATATTCGAGGTCGGGGCTCGCTGGAGGCGTGGCGAGCGTGGTCAAGGGCCGGCTGCCGCATCCGCCGAGGTCTGAGAAGGTGATTCATCTGAAGATAAACAAGAAGGAGAGGAGGCTCGCGACCCGTTCCGCGATAGCTTTCACGTCCGACTCTGGGTCGGTGGCGAAGAGGGGACACAGGGTCGAGGGAGTGGAGCTGCCGCTTGTGGTTTCGGATGAGCTCGAGACTCTCACGAAGACGTCGGAGCTCGTCAGTTTCCTGGAAAAGGCAGGACTGGCAGGAGAGCTGGCCAGACTGTACTCGGGCGTCAAGCGAAACTCGGGGAAGGGCCGCCTCAGGGGACGGGCTTACTCGAACAGGGTTGGACCCCTGATCGTCGTCACGAACGACAGGGGAGTGGGAGGGGCTGCGTCTTCGGTACCCGGACTCGAGGTGACGAGAGTGGAAGACCTCAGCGTACTTCAGCTCGCGCCAGGAGGGGTGCCCGGGAGGCTCACGCTCTGGACTGAGTCCTCGCTCGAGTCGATGTCGGCGGAAAAGGAGGGGAAGGCAGCTGCGTCTTGAAGATGCCCAGAAGCTGCTGAAACGGCCGTACGTGACTGAGAGGACGTTCGACCAGGTCGAGAGCGAGAACAAGCTCTGCTTCATAGTGGACGACAAGGCGACGAAGAGGCAGGTCGCGAGCGCCGTCGAAGCGCTCTACGAAGTCAAGGTGAGCAGCGTCAATACCGCGAGGACGAACAAGGGGAAGAAGGCTTTCGTCAGGCTGGCAGAAGCGAGGGCGGCCGCAGAGCTGGCCACGAAGCTCGGGTTGGTGTAGGTCTTGGGCAAGAGAATACTTCAGAGGAGAAGGGGAAAGGCTGGGATACAGTTCAGGGCTCCCTCGAAGGGGAAGATCGCGGACACAAGGTATCCGAACCTTCCGTGGGCCGAGAGCCACCAAGCCATGGTCACCTCGATTCTGGACGAGCGGGGGAGGAGCGCGCCGCTGGCGCAGATAAGGTACGGAGAGGGGAGGTTCGCATACATACCCGCGGCCGCGGGACTGTCTGTCGGCAGGGAGCTTTCTATCGGCGCGGCGGCCAGGGTCACGGACGGCAACATACTGCCGCTCAGCAGCATGCCGGAAGGGACGCGAATCTGCGACATAGAGCTCAGGCCGGGTGACGGGGGTAAGCTCGTGAAGGCTTCGGGAGGCTCGGCGATTCTTTTCTCGAAGGCGGGAGGAAGGGCTACGGTCAGACTTCCGTCTGGGAAGAGCATACTCGTCGATGAAAGGTGCAGGGCCATGGTTGGAGAGATTGCGGGAGGCGGAAGGAAAGAGAAGCCCTTCCTCACGGCGGGAGCGAGGCACCACGCGATGAGGGCCGCTGGAAGACCATACCCTAGGATGAGGGGAATCGCGATGGCTGTCGTCTACCACCCGTTCGGGGGAGGAAGACACCAGCACCCCGGCAAGTCGACCAGCACCTCGAGGAACGCCCCTCCTGGGCGCAAGGTAGGATTAATAGCCCCGAGGAAGACAGGAAGAAAGAGGATCGCGAGGTCTAGCATGGAGGTAAAGAGGTAACGCCGAAGGAGTTCAGATTCAGGGGCTACTCGCTGGAGCAGCTCAACACCATGAGCACGGAGGCCCTCCTCCAGCTGTTTTCTTCTAGGGCGAGAAGGTCGCTCAACCGGGGCGTCTCGGACGACAAGAGAAAACTCTTGGAAGACGCCAGGGCGATAAAGGAGGGCAAGCTCGAGGGGCAGATCAAGACGCACGCGAGAGACATGGTCGTTCTTCCTTCGATGGTCGGTCTCACGATACACGTCCACAACGGGAGGGAGTTCGTGCCGCTCGAGGTCAAGCCTGAGATGATAGGCAGGTACCTCGGCGAGTTCGTCATCACGAACAAGAAGGTCGTCCATGGGACGCCAGGGATAGGCGCGAGCCGTTCGAGCCTCTACGTGCCTCTGAAGTAGCGGATGTTCGACTTCTATTCAGCTCTGAGGATAGGCGGGTTCGCTGTACTCTTCAGCGGATTCGAGTACTTCGTGGTGAACAGAAGGGAGGCGAACGGGAGCTCCGCCCCCTCTGTCCTCGGCGCGAAGCCGATCTTCATGGAGTTTTACCCGTATCACTTGCTCTTCGTCCTTCCGGTCTTCATCGTGGTCTCCTACTCCGCGAGCATTAGCGCGTGGGCTGCGAACGTCTTCCTCCTCGCGTTGGTGGAGGACGCACTATACTTCGCATGGAGGGGAAGGTGGATCGTCCGCGGCGACTGGACCGCCCAGACGTTCGGCAGCTTCAGCGTTGGGGGAAGGGTCATCCCCAACTGGTATCCGTTCGCGCTGCTGGCTGCTGCAGGCCTCTACGCGGCCCCCTTCTAGTCAGTCAACGACGGTCTGGGACTGTTCCCTAAGGAAGGTCAGCAGGTAGTTGGGACCGCCGATCCCCTTTCCCGTCGACCCGCTCGCGTTCCAGCCGACGAATGTCTGCGCACCCGGCCAGGCACCCGTCGTCGACCCACCCCTCCTGTTCGCGTAGACGACGCCGAACCGCACTCTGTCCATGAACTCCCCGACCTCCTTCACGTCTTCCGAGAAGATACCTGCGGTCAGGCCGTAAGGTGTGTCGTTTGCTAACCTGATCGCCTCCTCGAGGTCTCGGACCTTCGCCACCGCGACGAAGGGGAGGAAGATCTCGTCACTGAAGAGCGCGTGGTTCACCGGTAGGCCAACTATCACAGTCGGCTGAACGTAGAATCCTTCGCGGAAGATACCGCTCTTCAGGACGTTCCCTCCGATCAGGACTCTGCCTCCGGACGAGACGGCGGCCTTGACGGCAGACCTGAACCTCTTGACGGCGGCCTCGTTGATCACGGGTCCCATGAACGTCTCCTTCCTTCTCGGGTCCCCGACGACGACCGCCTTAGCTCGCCGCTTCAAGCCATCGAGAAATTCGTCGTATACCCCGGACTGGACGTACGCCCTGGAAGTGGCGCTGCACTTCTGCCCGTCGTAGCCGAACGCAGACCTGACGGTACCCTCAACGGCCTTCTCCAGGTCGGCCCTGTCGGTGACGATTGTCGGGTTCTTGCTCCCCATCTCTAGAAGTATCGGCTTGGGGTACTGCTGGTCCGAAAGGAACTCGTGGTACAGCTTCATGCCGACGTCCCTCGAACCAGTGAAGGCGATGCCAGCGACCGCGGGGTTCTTGGTGAACTCTTCCTCGAAGTTCCCCCCAGGGCCGGTGACGTAGTTGACCACGCCGCGTGGGACTCCGCTCTCCACGTAGCATCGATAGAGCATCAGCCCCGTGAGGGGGGCTTCGCTCGTCGGCTTCAGGACGACTGTGTTCCCCGTTATGAGGGCGCCGAGCGCCATTCCGTTCGCGAGCATGAAGGGGAAGTTGAACGGCGAGACTATTGGCCACACCCCGAGAGGCTTCGCCACCATCTTTCCCTTCTCACCTGGTCCTCCTGATCCCAGCTTCTCGACGTAACCGTTGTGCGACTCCATCACCCCGGCGTAGAGGTTCACGACGTCGACGGCTTCCCAGCACTCCGCCAGCGCTTCTGACCTGTTCTTGCCGACCTCGTAGGTGATTCTTGCAGCGATGTCGAACTTTCGCTCGTCGATCAAGCTGGCGACCTTCCTCATCACCGCCACCCGCTTCCTCCACGGCGTAGCGCTCCAGCCTTCGAACGCATCCCTAGCAGCCTCGACCGCGGCCTTGGCGTGAGACCTCGTACCGACTTGGAAGCGACCGACGATGACCGAGGTGTCTATGGGGCTATGATGTTCGAACTCCTCGTCCGCCCACACCTCCTTAGAGCCGATGTGCATGGGATACTTCTTTCCCAGCTCTTTCTCGAAGCGCTCGAGAGCCGCTTCGTACTTCGGGTGAATCGACTCGTCCGCAAGCAGTGTTACGTACGTTATCTTGGCTGTCTTTGAAGGCACACTCGCCGCGGCCCGATTCGTCTACTTAACGCTTAGGCCATGATCGCCCGGAGGTCCCCCGAGCCGAAAGCCTCCCCGAAGGCGAGGGCGACTTGCCGAGACACCTCGTCTCTCACCCTCGAGACATCCACCCGCCTGCCGAGCACCATGGCCATGGAAGTCATGGCCGCTGGGTCCAGGCCGCACGGTCGTATCAGGTCAAAGTAGGAGAGGTCTGTGTTGACGTTGAGGGCGAATCCGTGGTAGGAGACCCATCCCGAGACGGCCACGCCTATGGAGGCGAGCTTCTTCCCGGTCACCCAGACACCCCTGTGCCCGTCAAGCCTTCCCGCCGCGATACCGAACTGCCCCACCGCCCCGATTATCGCCTCTTCAATCAAACTGACGAAGCGCCTCACGTCGTGGTCTTCTATCCTGAATATCAGGTAACCGACCAGTTGACCGGGGCCGTGATATGTCGCATCCCCCCCGCGTTCTACTTCGTACACGGGTATGCTCTGTGGTTTGAGGTTGGGGGCGGACGTCTTTCTTCCGAGGGTGATGACGTGGTCGTGCTCCAGGAGAAGAAGCGTGTCGGGAATCCTGTCCTCCGTTCTCATCTTCACTAGACGCCTCTGAAGGCCGAGTGCCTCACCGTAGTCTACGGTCCCCAGGTCGAACACGTTGCCTGTCATATCTTCATCTGGTGTATCGGACTGCCAGACGCAGACTCTGCCGCCTCCATCAGCGCCTCGGAGAGAGTCGGATGAGGGTGGACCGTCAGAGCTATGTCTTCGACGGTCGCGCCCATCTCCATCGCCAGTGCGACCTCGCTGATGAGGTTCGATGCATCCGGACCGACTATCTGCACACCTACGACGAGCCCGTCTTTCGCCCTGGAGACGACCTTCACGAAGCCTTCGGTCTCCCCCGTCGAGAGCGCCCTCCCAAGGGCGGAGAACTGGAACCTCGTCCTCTTGACTTCCACGCCGGCTTCCGCGGCCTTCGCCTCTGTGATCCCCACCGACGCGACTTCTGGGTCGGTGAAGATTGCGTCCGGCATCGCCCTCCAGTCGGCGGCGCTCGGGAGTCCCGCGATGCACTCTGCGGCCACGATTCCCTGCTTCGAAGCCTTGTGGGCGAGCAGCGGAGGTCCGCTCACGTCGCCAATCGCGTAGACGCCGTCGACGTTGGTCATCATTCGTTGGCTGGCAAGGATGAATCCGCGCTGGTCTGTCTTGATGCCTAGGCCAGCGATGTTCATGCCCGCGGTCCTCGGCCGTCTCCCGACGCTGACTAGGACCTTGTCGGCGATTATGGATATGGGGCCCACGGGCGTCTCGAGTTCGACCTTGGCCACGCCTGACGACTTCGTCAGGGAGGTGACCTTCGAGCCAAGGAAGACTTTGGCCCCTCTCGCCTCGAGCTTCTTCTGTACGACGCGGACGACCTCGGGGTCGCTCCCCGGGAGAAGCTGAGCCATCAGCTCCACGACGGTCACCTGACTCCCAAACTTCTGGTACATGCACGCAAACTCAAGGCCGATTGCACCTCCCCCGACCACGAGCAGCCGCTTCGGCGCAGAGGTGAGTTCCAGAGCCTCCTTTGAACCGATCACCACCTGGCCGTCCCTTTCGAGCCCTTGCAGCTGAATCGGCTCGGTGCCCGTCGCGATAACGATGCTTCTAGTCGGGATCTCTTCCCTACCAGACTGGGTCGTTACCGCTATCCTGTCCTTCGTCAGGATCTCGGCGCTTCCCTTGATGATCGTCACGTGGTTCCCCTTCAGGAGCGCCTCGACGCCCGAGACGAGCTTGGAGACGACCTCTGACTTCCACTTCTGCATCTGCACGTAGTCGAGAGATACCCCGTCCGTCTTCAGGCCGAACTTCTCTGCCTCCTTCAGCCTGTCCACGAGCTTGGAGACGGTGATGAGCGATTTCGAAGGTATGCAGCCATAGTTCAGGCACTCTCCGCCGAGCTTGTCTGGCTCGATGATGATCGTCCTGAGGCCGAGCTGTCCTGCCCTAATGGCGCACACATATCCCCCCGGTCCACCACCAATGACGGCTACGTCAGCGTCCATCCGTCTCAAATGTGCGCGGCCCCACGACTGGATTAAAGCTTGCTGGGGATTCGTCTACAGGACGGCGGAGAGCAGCTTCTTCGTGTCCTGAAGCGTCTCGATCACCGATGTGGTGAACCTTGCCGCGTAGGCACCGTCGAAGACCCTGTGGTCAAAGCTCAGGGAGAGATACATCATGTCTCGGACCTCGACCTTTCCGTCTCTCACGACGGGGCGCTTCTCTATCCTTGCGGTCCCGAGTATCGCGACCTCGGGCTGGTTGATGATGGGCGTGGCAAAGAGTCCTCCTATCGAACCGACGTTCGTTATCGTGAACGTGGAACCTCTTACGTCATCCAGCCCGAGCTGGCCGCTCCGGCTCTTCGTCGCCAGCTGCTCTATCTCTCCGGCGATGGAGAAGACGTCCTTCCTATCTGCGTCCTTCACGACGGGAACTATCAGTCCCTGCTCGGTGTCAGTGGCAATCCCGAAGTTGTAATACTTCTTCAGTATGATGTTGCCTCCCTGTTCGTCCATGGAGGAGTTCACGTAGGGGAATTCCTTCAAGGACGGTACCAACGCCTTGACGATCAGCGGAAGGAATGTGAGCTTGACTCCCCTCTTCTCTGCGCTGGACTTGAGCGCCTCCCTGAGGACAATGAGCTCGGTCACGTCGGCCTCGTCAACGTGTGTGACGGTCGCCGAAGCAAGAGAGGATTTCAGCATCCTCTCTGCGATCGTCCTCCTCAAGCCCCTGAGCGGGATCAACTCTTCGGGTCCGCCAGCGCGGTGCGCCTGCTCCGCCGGCTTATCCTCTGGAGGCTTCGTGACCACCCTGGAGCCAGCGGCAGCGCTCTGGACGTCTTGGTCCGTCACCCTCCCCTGCGGTCCCGTGCCCTTCACCGTCGCTATGTCCACTTCGAGTTCTCTCGCAAGCCGCCTGGTAGCCGGCGCGGCAAGGACCGCTGAGAAGGGGGAGGCAATAGTCGACATCTGCCTAGGTTCAGCGCTCTGCGTGGGAACGGGTTGAGGATTCGCTGGCATGGGAGCAGGCTGGCCGCCCTTTTCCTCGATCACCACTATGGTCTGACCCACCTTGGCGATCTCTCCCTCCTTGACCGATATCCTTGCCACGGTGCCAGTCCTGGGAGAAGGTATCTGGACGTTCACCTTGTCTGTCATGACCTCCACGAGCGGCTGGTCCTCGTTGACCTGTTCTCCCTCGCGCACCATCCACTTCAGGATCTCGCCCTCGGAGACACCCTCGCCTATGTCGGGTAGCTTGAATTCGTAGGTCACGACCGTGTTTCGAGACGTCAGAGCGCTATTAGTGTTTTGGCAGACTCAGTAGGTCGTCAGCCCCAGCGCGGCCTTCACAATCCTGTCCTTGCTGGGGAGGTACTGGTCCTCTAGCTTGGCGAGGGGGACGACCGTGTCGAAGCCGGTGACACGTTTGATCGGCGCCCGAAGGTGGTCGATGGCCCTGTCGGCGACCACAGCCGCAATCTCCGCTCCGACCCCGAGGCTCTTTGGCGCTTCGTGCACGATGACAAGCCTTCCCGTCTTCGCCACAGAACCGAGCACCGTATCGAAGTCGAGCGGCGAGATCGTCCTGAGGTCTATGACATCGGCTGATATCGAATTCTCTGCTCGCAGGGAGTCAGCGGCCTGAAGGGTTGGCACCATCATCGCGCCGTAAGAGACCAGCGTGAGGTCGCCGCCCTCTCTTACGACCCTTGCCTTGCCGATGGGAACTGTGTACTCCTCTTCGGGAACGTCCATCTTCGGCGAGTCGTAGAGCCTCTTGGGCTCCATGAAGATGACAGGGTCCTCACCTCTTAGAGCTGAGGCCAGCAGGCCCTTCGCCTCGAACGCGTTGGACGGGATGACCACTGTGAGCCCTGGGGTGTGTGCGAAGTATGCCTCGGGCGAGTCGGAGTGATGCTCGGGTGCCTTGACCCCGCCCCCGTAGGGGAACCTGATCACACCACCCATCTTGAACCGACCCCTCGTCCTGTTCCTCATCCTGGCTACGTGGCCGAAGATCTGGTCGAACGCGGGGAGACTGAAACCCTCGAACTGGAACTCCCCGACCGGGACCATCCCCCCAATCGCAAGACCGACGTACAAGCCGGCTATGCCGAGCTCAGCGAGTGGAGTGTCGAAAACCCTGTCTGGACCGAATTCGTCCTGGAGACCCTTAGTCACCTGAAAGACGCCGCCGTTCTTCCCGACGTCCTCACCGAACACCACTATCCTGCCGTTCCTGTCCATCTCCTGCCTGAGGGCCATGTTCACGGCGTTTCTGATGTTCACTCCTGGCTTGCCGCCTGAGATGGTCGGCTCCGGACCGGGCCGGAAGGGCTCGAACCCCGCCGAAGTCCCGAAGGCTTCGGCCATCTCGTCGAGAAGGCTCTGTGGAGGAAGGCTGAACATGTAACGGAACATCTCGCGGGGGTCGACTGGCGAGAGCGCTCTGAACGCTCTGACTGCCTCGTCTGTCAATGACTGGGCTTTCAGAAGGGCGGTCTGCTTGAAGTCGTCATCCAGCAGCCCCCGGGAGCGAAGGTATCTCTCGAACCTCAGAAGAGGGCTCTTCTTCTCCCAGGCTTCGACCTCGTCCTGCGCCTTGAGCTTGTTCGAGACGAGCTCAGCGGTGGTGTGCGGACCCATCCTGTAGGTGTTGAATTCCAGAAGGGTAGGACCACCTCCGCGCCGAGCCCTGTCCACCGCGAACTTGGTCGCTTCGTAGGATGCGAGGGCGTCGTTGCCGTCGACCACCATCCCTTCGAACCCGTAAGCGAGCGCCTTCTGAGCGAGGGTGGCCGATGCGGTCTGCCGTTCTCGCCTGACCGAGATCGCCCAGTGATTGTTTTCGACGACGAAGATGACTGGGAGGTCGTAGACACCGGCGAAGTTCAGGCCCTCGTGGAAGTCGCCCTTCGAGGTCCCCCCGTCCCCTGTCGACACCAAGACGACAACGTCTTCCTTCTGAAGGCGCTTCGCCAACGCCGTTCCCACCGCGTGGGGTATCTGCGTGGAGACCGGCACGGCGAGCGGGATCATGTTCAGCCCCTCTGGTATCTTCATGCCTCTCTCGTCGCCCCCCCAGTACTGCAGCAGGTTCACCCCGGGAAGACCGAATGAGATCATCCCTGCGGTGTCCCTGTACATCGGGACGTACCAGTCGGAACGGGAGAGAGCGGTCACGAAACCGACCTGGGCTCCCTCCTGCCCCTTGCAAGGCGCGTAGGTGCCTATCTCCCTAAGCGTCGACAAGTTCGTGCACTTCTCATCGAAGTGCCTGCCGAAGACCAAGAGTTCGTACATCCTCCTGAGCGCGTCCCCCGAGAGTCCAGGCTCTCGCCCGACAAGAACCCCCTCTGGGGTGAGCCTCTGGTACATGACGTCTTCCGGCCCCGTGAGTCCCAGGTCTGACTCGCTGAAGATCCGAGGCTTCTCTGCGTCTGACCTCTTGACAGGGGATGCCTCCGTCAACATTCCGCCGAGCCGGTCCGAAGGATATAAGATTGATTCAGGGCTGTCGGCCGCTCTCGATGGCCGATCTGATGAAGAACTCGCCCGCCCTGTAGCTGCTTCGGACGAGCGGGCCTGAAGCGACGTACCTGAACCCCATCGCCTCCCCTGCTTGTCTGTAGGCCTCGAACTGGGCTGGCGTGACGTATTCCTCTACGGGAAGGTGGCGGCGAGAGGGCCTGAGGTATTGACCGACTGTGAGAAAGTCGACTCCCGCGAGCCTGAGATGCCACATCGTCTGCCCGACTTCCTCCTCCGTCTCGCCCAACCCGACCATGATGGAGGACTTCGTGTACGTCATCGCGCTTAGCTTCTTGACGTTCCTCAGCACCGAAAGCGACTGCCAATACCCCGCCCTTCGGTCCCTGACACGTGACGTGAGCGAAAGGGTGGTCTCCACGTTGTGCGCGACCACGTCCGGGCGCGAATCGACGACGGTCTTGAGGGCTTCCAGGTCGTTTAGGAAGTCGGGTATGAGGACCTCGACCTTCGTCCCGGGACACCTTTCGTGAATGGCCTTGATCGTCTCCGCGAAGTGGGCTGCGCCACCATCCTGAAGGTCATCCCTGTCCACCGAGGTCAGCACCACGTAGCTCAGGTTCAGCTGCGAAAGGGCGAACGACACGCTTTCGGGCTCCAGGGGGCTCGGAGCTTCAGCTGGCCTCCCCGGAGCGACCATGCAGAATCTGCAGGATCGCGTGCACGTGTCTCCCATCAGCATCAGGGTGGCTGTCCCCCCGCCCCAACACTCGTGCACGTTTGGGCAATGGGCTTCTTCACAGACCGTGTGGAGGTTCAGCTCGTGGAAGAGAGTCTTGAGCTTATCGTGACTAGACCCTCCGGGAGGGAGGACCGTGAGCCATTCGGGCTTGGCTTCGCCACGCAATTCTAGCCGACGACTACCTTCAGCCTTTCAAATTCCTTTCCGGTGAAGATGCCGCCACACGCGTCGCAGCCTTCTACCTGGAATCCCGGCTCCAGGTCACGGTGCAGCGCGCACATCAAGTGGTTGAACCGGATGTAGTCGCACACCTCCGTCATGATGCTGATCACATCTCTCTCGTCTGCCGTCCCAGAAGCGAGCATGTCGGCTATCTTGTCGGCTGACTTCGCTACTACCGGGTCTGATTCCAGGTCTATCATGATGCCGCGTGTCTTTCTGGAATAGTTGCTCACCGAGGCCTGGGTCACCTGAAGCTTGGTCGCGACCTGCTGCTGTGTCATGTGGTACTTTTCTTGAAGCCTCTTCGCGACCATCGCTCTGAGGGCTGGGAGCGCAGACTTCGAGACGATTTCGTACGGGTTCAGCATATTTTATGACCTATGTTATGGTCCCCGATATTTAAGGATGGAAGCGAGGTTTGAGCCTCGGGTCCGGGCTCGTTTTCACCACAATCTTACATACAAGTCGTGCCACGGGCATAATTCCTGCAAATGACAGAGGAGAGCGTCTTCGAGCTGTTTTCACCCCCCGTGGTCGAGGCCCTCAAGGAGAAGGGGTTCGACCTCCCCACGGACCCGCAGATGAAGCTCGTCCCGATAGTGAGGGCAGGGAAGAACGCCCTGCTGATGGCGCCGACGGGAACTGGGAAGACAGAGGCCGCGTTCCTACCGATTCTTGACGAGCTCGTAAGGGAGGGAGGCCCACGGGAGAGGGGCACCAAGCTTCTGTATGTCACTCCGCTGCGCGCTCTGAACAGGGACATGCTCGACAGGATGCAATGGTGGTGCAAGAGGTTCGACATCAGGCTCGGGGTCAGACACGGAGACAGCACCCAGGCGGAGAGGTCGAACATGAGCATGGCCCCTCCCGAGATACTCATCACCACGCCGGAGACTCTTCAGATCATGCTGGTCGGAAGGCGGATCAGGGACAACCTTTCTACCCTCAGGTGGGTGATAATCGACGAAGTCCACGAGCTCGCCTCCGACAAGAGGGGGGCTCAGCTCGCGGTGGGGATGGAGAGGCTCAGGAGTGTGGCGAAGGGTGACCTCCAAGTCATTGGCCTCTCAGCCACGGTCGGCTCGCCGGAGCGTGTCGCAGAATTCCTCGTGGGGGAAGGCAGGAGCTGCGAAGTCGTGAGGGTCCCTGTTGAAAAGAGCCTTGCGCTGAAGGTGGTCTCCCCACACGCCACGACGATCGACGTCGAACTAGCAGAGGCCATCTATTCGTACCCTGATGTCGCCGCCAGACTGAGGACGATCAGGGAAGCCGTGGAGAGGTACAAGGCTGTCTTGGTCTTCACTAACACGAGGACGGAGGCCGAAGCGCTCGCGAGCAGGTTCAGGGTCTGGGACCCCACGCTCCCCGTGGGGATACACCACAGCTCTCTGTCGAGGGCGACCAGGGAAGCGGTGGAGAGGGAGCTGAAGGACGGTCGTCTGATGGGAGTGATCTGCACCAGCAGCTTGGAGTTGGGGATAGACATAGGTTTCCTGGAGTACGTCATCCAGTACAACTCGCCGAGGCAGGTCACCCGCCTGATTCAGAGGATAGGCAGGAGTGGGCACAAGGTGGGCCGGGTGTCGAACGGGATGATAATCGCGCAGGATTCGGATGACATCCTGGAGGCCTGCGTGTTGTGTAGGCGGGCCATGCTCGCGGAGCTCGAGCCGCTCCAGCCGGTCGAAGTCCCCTACGACGTCGCGATACACCAGGCGGCCGGGATGCTGATCGAGAGAAGTTCTTGGAAGCTGGACGAGATGCTCTCTGTGTTCCGAAGGAGCTTCCCCTACTCAAGGCTGACGGAAGAGAGGTTGAAGAGGGTCCTGAACTACATGCGGGAGAGGTACCCGAGGCTCGCACAATTCAGCGAGTCCGATGGGAGCTTCTTCAGGGCGAGGGACACGAAACCGCTCTTTGAGTACTACTTCGACAATCTTTCGATGATACCAGATGAGAAACAGTACCTGGTCATCGAAGGAGACTCGTTCGTAGGAGCCCTCGACGAGGCGTTCGTCTCGGAGTA
>DASPVO010000049.1:0-10622 GCA_035622335.1 Nitrososphaerales archaeon | reverse complement strand
ACAACCAGCTGAGCCCGAGCGTGTCCTTCGTTGTTCAGCAGCAATAACCTCGGCGTCGCCTTGTCGCGAACGGTCCAACTGCCAAGCACTTCCATAGGTTCTACTTCATCGTTTGAAAAAAGGGGAGACCGTCCGATGGCTTCATCTTGGGGCGGTCTCTAGCTGCGGATGCGTCGTCCCGTGTCTGCGTAGGTATCTCGCGCCCACTATCCACACACCCAGGAGTATGAGCAGCGAGCCCCAGAACACTTCCCAAGGGAGCTGCGGAAAGAAGATTCCCAGGCCGGCGACGATCAGTATGGTCGCCAGTACGAGAGCTCCCAGTCCAGGTCCTCCGCTCGTGTACCTGGCCTCCCGTCTCTGCTCCCTCTCTCTGCGCCTCTCCTCTCGCCAGTTTGTTGGAGGCGAGGCTTGAGTGGACGAATAGGACGAAGGCTTTGAGCCCGCGACAGGTGCGCCACACTTCGGGCAGTAAGAGAACCCGGTCTCGAGTTGAGTTCCGCAACCGCTGCAGTAACTAGTTGTCGTTGTCTCCATTTTTCCACCGAGCTGTTCCGAATCTTATTGGGGTAATACGCGCGATGGACGATTCTCGATTTTGATAATCACGCCTTGGTTTAACCGGCGACCAGAAGCGACAGCCAGGGTTATTGAAGAAAGAGGTGAAGATAAGCGAGGGCGTTCCTCGCACGAGGGTCCAGACCCTCTCTGACCTGATCTTCGGACTCGCCCTGTCCATCGGAGCCCTGACTCTGCTCTCTGGCAAGCCGACCACCGACCTAAGCCTCTTCGAGTCCCTCGCATCATTCGGCTTTGCGTTCTATATCCTTGCGGTCGTCTGGCTGAATTACACGAGGATAAGCTCTGCCAGTCCTGTAGAAACAGAGAAGCTGCTGAGGCTCACCCTAGTCCTCCTCTTTCTAGTCTCCGTGGAACCTTACCTCTACAACCTAATCACGATCTCGTTCTCCCCTCTTCCGGGGCAGCTCGGCTCCTCGACTACGACCTCGGTCTGGGCGGTCGACATGGGCGCAATCTATCTGATATTGGCGACATTCACCCACCAGATTACGGTCGAAAGCGGGCGTTCGATGCCCGCCGACTTGCTGCAAAGTTACAGGAGAATCAGAGGGGCGAGCCTGCTGGGGTCAGGCATCTTCCTCGCGTCAGCACTGCCAATATTCTGGGACTATTCCCTGTTCAATCTCGAGATACGATTCTGGCTGTGGGCCACTGTCCTGGTGGTCAGGATCTTACGAAGGACCATAGGATGAATACCGGTCTAAGTGCCGCTCGACGGTGCGTGCTCGACGCATCCCACATTAGAAGCCGAGTGTACTACTTCGGTTCGTAGACGTCGAGAAGCCGGATGTCCGGCGATGCCCCGGCCTTTGTGAGTGCGGGTACTAGAATGGGTCCGATTATGGGAGAAGCGTCATCAGCAGCCTTCCTGGAATCCCAAAGAACGACCAGCCCATAGTCTCCGTTCTCATTGTCTTCAAAGAACTCGCAACTTTGACACCCATTCTGCGCTCTGATTTTCGGCACGACTTTGTCAGCGATGGACTCAGCGACCGATTGCTTTCCCGGCCCGAGACTGAACTGAACGAGCCTCATCTTCAAGTCCGTTCTGAGACACCTCGCCGAACTGAAACTATTTGTTCCTTTCCAAATGACGCGCCCAGGCCGGGACTTTCGTCTCGCGATTTCGAACCCGGGTCACGGGAGTGACAGTCCCGCATACTAGACCGTTGTATGGTTTGACCCTCTATACGACCTGGGCGTCGAGGCACCCACTCGCTTCGGTGTATTTAATCTGCGAGCAAGTGCGGGAATTGGTCTTCGACCTATCGGCCCCCCGAGGGCTGCATCAGAGCAGATGCGGCTTCCATCGACCTCTTCTCATTCATCAGCTTTATCGTCCGGCCACTCCCGACTTGCTTCTCGTCAGAGCCGTCGAGGATCAGTTTCTTCACCTGGACCGGTGAGAGATTCGGGTACTTTGCAAGAAGCTTAGCAGCCAGGTTTGTTACCTGTGGGGCCGCCATGCTAGTTCCACTCCAGCTCTCTCGGCCGCCCCCGGGCACGAGGCTCTCCACCTGGTATCCATTAGCATAGACGACCGCGCTGCCATAACTCGTGAATGCCGCCTCATCGCCTGCGAGGTCGACTGCTCCCACCGTTATCACGTTGGGCATGTCAAACGAAGCTGGGACGAACTCCTCAAAGCGGGCGTCCACGTTCTCATTTCCGCAAGCCGCGACGAAGAGTGTGCCGACGGCCCCTTCGATCGCCTCTTTGAAGGGTGCCTTGAATTCGTCGAAAATCTCTCTTGCGACCCGCCTTCTCTCCTCAGCGTCCTTTCCGGTCTGATAATACTCGAGAGAGTGCTCGAATTCTGAGGGGTTGAAACCCCAGCTCATGTTCACGACCTTGACACCGTGGTCCTGCAAGTAGTGCACGCTTTCAACCATCTCCGCAGCTTGAGCGCGCCCCCACTCCAACGAGACCTTCGCGGGAGCCAGCGTGTAAGGAACCTCGAACCTTATTGTGACAAGTCTGACGCCTGGATTGCCAGAGGCCACGAGACCAGCAACGTGAGTTCCGTGACCGTAGGTCGTGTACATCAGAATGGGCTCTAAGAACTCCTTGACCTCATTCTGACCGAGAGTCGAGAGTTTTCGCTTCACCTCCTCTGACTCTGGGGACTCGATCTGGTACTGCATGTCGAAGAACCCCTTGGAGTGTCTCCTGCCAATCTCCATTTTCTCTGTCGCGCCTTCCAGGACTCGAAGCGGACCGAACGTTCTAGTGCCGTCGTATGTCCAAGATAGTCCATATCGCTCTCTCACCGAAGATGGATCCGTCCAGACCAGTCCGTTGAACAGGCTGACGTCTACCCCCGTGTCCCAGACGGCCACGTTGACAGGCGTCAGGCCTTCTTCCTCCGTCAGGTCGACATAACGAGGAGCCCAGATGTCTTCTTTCACAATGGCGTGTGAGTCGATAACCTCCTTCAGGCACTCAACGATGGCTTCCTTGTAGGGAATCTCCTCCTTGACGACGAACTCGATCTCAACCAGACCCATCGCGAGCTCCTTCGACACGCTGCCTCCCTTTGCGGGGGGCTCCATCTGCTCCGCCACGATCCCCATCATGATATTCTCGGTGATCATCTCGAACTGCCCCTTCATCGCCTTCAGCTCGGTCTGGACGATGTCGTAGTGGGTCTCACGGAGCCTCTCCCTCAGATGGGAAGAGAAAGCACCCATCGGGTCCCTGTCGGATTTCGCCGCGCTGACGAGCGACTCGGTCACCATTCCCGAGACTTCTACCGCCGCCGGTTTCTCCTGCATCGCTCGTACCGTAGAGATGTATTCCAGCGATCCGTCAAAGTCTCTGTTCGCGAACGATATGCGAGATAGGACCGTGTAGTAAGACCGAAGCGTAGCCTTGTCTTGTATGTCGAATGACTCCAGGTCCATCTTCAAGTCCGTCGCAAGGTGGTCCCGGAATTCTCGCATCAGTCCCTCGTTGCCTAAGAGAGCCACAACGCTCCCAGGTACGGAGTAAATGTGGATGGAAGCTGGTCTGCTCTCTCTATCTTGGGTCTCTGCATGAATTTGCCTCAGAAGAAAATGGCAGAACCGATGGATAAAAGAATTCTCGGAGCGGCTTGCATCTATTCCATACGTGGGTCGACCTAAGAACCGCATCAAAGTTTTTCCCTCCCGTCTTTCTTGGCCACACTGATTTTGGCGCTCAAGACCTACGTGGGAGTCTCGGGATTCAGCTACCCTTCGTGGAGGGGCAACTTCTACCCTGTCGATGCGAAGCCAGAGGAGTTTCTGGCACTGTACGCGGCACAACTGGGCAGCGTGGAGATCAACAGCTCTTTCTATGCTCCCCCCAGCGCAGCAACGGTAACAGGATGGTCAGTAAGGACGCCAGCGAAGTTCAGGTTCTCCTTCAAGGCGCCTAAACAAGTCACTCACATCCTGAAGCTTGGGGAGGGCGCTGGTCTGGCCGCTGTAAGGTTTGCGAAGAATCTGGACAGCCTGGATCAGAGGAGGGGGCCGATACTATTTCAGCTGCCACCATTCATGAAACGGAACGACGAGCTGCTGCGAGCCTTTCTGACTGAAACTGGTAAGATCAAGGAGAGAGTCTTCGAGTTCAGGCACGAATCATGGTTTGAGGACGAGACCTTCCGTGCGCTAGAGAGAGAGCGCGCAGGCTTCTGCGTTGCCGAGACGGAGGACATGAAACCCGAGTTCCGGTTGACTTCCGACCTCGCTTACTTCCGGCTAAGGATGGACACCTACAGCAAGGACGAGATGCCTCCTTGGGCAAAGAGAATCACCGAGTTGAGCAAGGGTGCCACTGCATGTTACGTCTATCTTCGGCACGATGAGACGGGAGCGAACGCCCTCCTCGCGGAGACCTTGGCGAAGAGACTATCTGGCCTTTAGAAACCGGGTTTCATCGTGTACAAGTTCGGGAAGTAGACTCTAAGGCCCCACTTGCTCTCCTTCGAGTCAAACTCCTGCTTGCTCTCCACGATGAACTCGCAATTTTCGTCGCCACGCAGGCGGCAGTTCTTCTCCCGGACGGAGTGCGGCCAGTCCACGACGGTGTCGGCGAATCCCTTCGCGACACCCATGAAGAAGTAGCATGAGTCACGGCCTATCGCAGTTGAGCTGCGATTGCCGCAGAAGAGACAGTTGTCCACCTTGAACGTGATTTTCTGTCCCTTCACCAAGTCGCCTTCTACAGCCACTCTCCCCCAACCCATCAACCGGCACACCCTCTCGAAGTGATCTCCTATGCTTCCGGAGTCCTTGGAGGCAGCGACGAGCTCGATGGCAAGGGCTCTACCGTAGGCTCTGCCCATCTCGAAGATCAGGGTCGATGCTCCCTTGAGGAGGTTCAGGAAGAGAGCTTCCTCCAGAAGGGCCCAAGCATGGCTCGACATGAGAAAGAGCCTGTTGTCCGATGGACTGAGAGTGAGTGTTCCAGTGGTCTCGTTCCAAGCAATCCCCGACAGCTCCATCCGGGACTTTTGGCGTCGCCTAGAGCCGTTCGAAGCCCCCTTGCGCTCCTCAGCGACCATTTCCGAATAGGCGCCTACAATCTTGTCGAGAGCGCTCGACACCGTGAGCCGCTCGTCCTCTGCGAGCTTGTGCAGCTTCGTCAGTATATCCTCTTCCACCGCTATCTGGACGGTACGACGTTTGTTGGCTGGCACGCCTTGTCAAATACAACCGCGACTTCGCAGGACTAATTACTCCTATGTTTACGAATGAACACATTCGAACACATATTAGTCTGGTAGGGCAATCGAGCCAAACAATGACCGTCACCCGAACCCTCAGACTGGACGACGACCTAGAGGAGGCGTTGCTGAGGATGTCGGAGGAGGAGGGAGAGTCGGTGAACGTTCTGGCGGCTCGGTCTCTGAGAAGGCTGGTAGAGTGGCAGAGACCCGCGGAGAAGCTTGGACTCGTGACGGTTAGCCCGAGGATGCTCGCCAGGCTCATGGACACGCAGACAGTCGACCAAGCTAGAGAGCTCGGACGCTGGGTCGGGAAGGAGATCTGGGAACCCTACATCCGTTATGTCTATCGGACAGTGACCTTCGACATCATGCTTCAGTCGCTCGACCTCATGTCGAGGTATTCGCTGCAATTTCAGTACGACCATGCGGTGTCGGGCGGTCGGAACGTGGTGGTCCTGCGTCATTCGATGGGGATCAAGTACTCTGCATTCTACGAGGGGGCCCTGCTCGCCGTGCTTCAGGGGATGCTCAAGCAGGACATGAGATCAAGCATCACAGACGAGCTATGCACTATTGAGTTCCAACGCTGAGGCCGGAAAGCCCGGAAAGAGGAGTAGAGGCCACAGGTCCATCACGAGAACACTGAGGATTGACGAGGACCTGGATGAAGAGATTCAAAGGATTTCCAGAAAGGACCGTCTCTCAATTAACCAGGTCGCGAACCGGGCCCTGCGAAGATTCGTCGAGTGGGATGCAGCCGTCTCGACACGAAGCCTGGTTTCGGTCCCTTCCAAGCTTCTCGTTAAGCTCATGGAGACGCAGACGAAGGCCGGGGCTCGTGAATTGGGGAGGTGGGCGGCCCTAGAACTTTTCGTTCCAAACCTCAAGGCACAGTTTGCATCCTTCACGCTGGATTCTGCCATAGAGGGAATGAGTAGGCTCTCCGCATACGGGGGGCGGTTCGAATTCGATCATACGCTCTCAGAGGGCAATCACGTTATCATGCTAAGACAACCCTTCGGAGCCAAGTGGTCAGAGTACTACGCCGGAGCGCTCGAGGGTGTATTTGGAACGGCCCTGGGGAAGAAGGTAAAGCTCAAAGTCACTGATGACATCTGTCTCTTTGAATTTCAAGAATGAGCCGGCGGCCAGCGATGACGCCCGGTGTAGCAGATGTCTTGATTTGCGCCGAAGTGCTTATCTTCTACCGAGACCCCTTCACGAACCGTGACAGATGGACCTACTGACGAGGAACGAGCCCAGTTCAAGAGAGTGATGAACGAGATGGTGCAATCTCGGCTGGAGATGTTCAAGGCCAACGCTCCGAAGTTCGCGGATGCTCTGGGAACCTTCAGAGACGCGTTGAAGAGTGCTGGCTTCTCAGAGGAGGAATCGATGCAGATCGTCTTGAAGGTGGCCGAGTCTCCGGGCGGGCCCTTCTTCAGAAGAGGATTTGGCCGCAGACACAAGGAGTAGCAACGTTCGCTCTTTGGAGGTCTCGAACGACCTCTCCTGCATATCTTCCAATGTTAGGACCGCACTAACGTCAAAACAGGCGTGAACGACTTCTTGCAAACGCTCAGAAAGCTGATAGTAGCCGGTTGAACCTTTGAGTCGTGGCTAGAGAGAATAAGGTAGACCGAAGGCTTGCGAAGGGCTTCAAGGAAAGCCTAGCTTCGGTGATCGGAGAGTCCGGGTCCCAAGTCGTTGTCAGTCTAGGGAAGATCCCCGAGGATCGCCTCGATCCGGAGGAGATTGATTCCACGCTAAACATGGTCTTTGGGGCTGCTCCCGCGGGGCTCTCGACGGTCAAGGACGGCGTGCTAGAAGGGATGTCGTCACTGCTGGGCGTCGACATTCCTAAGGATAGGCCAGAAAGTGGCAATTTCTATTCCTCGCTTGTCTACATGAGCGAGAGGTACAGGCTGAAACAGATGACTGGATTCGGGCTCGCGGGTGTCGCCGCGGCTGTGATATCTTCCGTCTGCTGCTTGGGGCCAATCGCCCTAGCACTGCTAGGACTCTCCTCGCTGTCTGCGGGCCTGTCCCTGGCCGAAAGCATGACAGATGCCTATCAGCCCTTTGAGCTTCTGGCGGCGGTCGCATTCCTCGGGATTGTGATATACTCCCAACTGAGAAAAAGCGGAGAGTGCAATCCTAGCGGTCTCAGAAGGAACTTCCTCTACTTCGTCATACCCGCTGTGACGCTGCTCGTGACGCTGGCGTTCATTAGCTACTGGGTGAATTCGACCTTCTACTACTATCCGATGGGTCTCCTTCCATAGGAAGGGATGGACCTTGGACATCATGAGGTGGTTCGAACGCATGGCGGACAGGAACATGCTTCTCGTCTTATCCAATGCTGCGCGGTACGTGCTGATGCTCCTCGACTTTCTGCTGTAAACGAGCGAACACGGGACCACACGCTACAGAGATCTTGCAACTCGTAGAATTGCTAAAGCGCTTTCTTTATTAAGTGATATCTTTAGTACTCCGCCATGGACGCGTTCATTGCTTTGGCTGAGCCGCGCCGGCGCAAGGTTGTGGAGATACTTGCGCACAGAGGCCAGCTTACAGCAACTCAGATTTGCGACGAGTTCGACATAACACCCCAGGCGATATCCCAACACCTCAGGGTGCTCAGGGAGGCGAACGTAATCCAGATGGAGAGGAGAGCTCAGCAAAGACTGTACACGTTCAACCCTCAATCAACGAAACAAATCGTAGAGTGGACTACCGAGATGGCCAAGCTGTGGAGACTAAGGCTGGACCGTCTAGACACCGCCCTGAAGGAGGACGGCTCATGAGTCAGGGATGGGAGAAAGAGCTGATGGCAGGAGAGTTGAGCACCGCGAGAATATCCAGGGAATTCGACTTTCCCAGAGAGTCAGTCTTTGACATGTTCACAGACTCAAGGAAGGCTGCCAAGTGGTGGGGCCCAGAAGGATCAACCAACCTCGCCTTCGAGCTGGACCCGAGGCCCGGGGGCGCGCTCGTAATTCATGACCGCAACTCCGAAGGAGCCATCTTCAAGACGCTGGGGACGATTGTGGAAATCGTCATTCCGGAGCTTCTAGTATTCAGAACCACGACGACGAGCCAGGACGGCGCCGCTCCCTTTGAGGCAATGCAGAGGGTTACTTTCGAAGCGCTCACGCCGAAGAGGACGCGAGTGACAGCCCTTGTGAGAGTCCTCGCGGTCGGCTCTTGGCCAGGCGACGCCGACTCTCTCAAGGAGGCATTCAAGGGAGGTTGGACCGAGACCCTCCAGAGACTCCAAGAAGCGATGAGCTAGATTCGAGAGGGAATTGGACTTGTTGGAAAATTCAACGAGCCCTCCGGATGAGTAATAATTGTTGAACCCTTTATCGGGCCAGCCCGTTCATCCTCTTGATTTTCTCCACCAGCACCTGGTACCTGGGGTCCTGCCTCGCTTTGACAAGGAGGGGAGAGTACATCAATAGAACAGGGAACGAGACATGCTCATCCGTTGCCCTGTTGATGTATTCGAAATACCTGTCCATGTCCCCGAGGGCGTAGTAGATGTATGCCACGAAATTATAGCCGACGGGCCCCATCTTTCTCTCCTCGATCTTCCTAATGGCAAGGAGGGCCTTCTCCCTTTCCCCTGCAGTGGCTTCGATGAACCCACCCATGTAGGTAACCCAGGGGTGATTGGGCAACAATTTCTCGTACTTCGCGTAGTACTCCCTCGCCTTCCATATGTCCCCCTTGGACAGGTAGTAGTCCGTCAGACACCTGTATGTCCCGGAAGGGGACTGGTCCTCCGTCTTCTTCCAGTGGTCTAGAGCTTCCTGCTCCTTGCCCGTGTTAAGGTAGGCCTGTCCTAGAAGGAAGGTGTAGTTCAGGCTGACGGGGTCCAAGCGGTAAGCGGCCTCGATGTACTTCACCATTTCTTCAGGTGCACCCTCCAATCCAGCTACCTCGTGCAGCAATCGATAGGCCTCCGGAAGGCTCGGGTTGAGCTCAAGCGCCCTTCTGGCCTCCGCTTCTGCGCCTAGGAGGTCGTCTTCGTTGAAGTGCAGAAACGCGAGAGTCGCGTGGGCATCGGCCAGGTTCGGGTCCAGCTCCAGGGCTCGCCTCAGGGAAATCTTCACGGCGGAGAGCATGACGTCCGGGCTTTCGTATCCTCCGTTACCAAGGGACTGGTGGCACTGCGCCACTGCTACGTGCGCTCTAGCGAACGTCGGGTCCAGTTCCACTGCCTTCTCGAAGAGCTTGAGAGCCTGCTTTAGAGAGGCCTCGGACACCTCCCTGAAGAGCTCCCTACCCCGGAGGAAGTCCCCATAGGCCTCCATGTTTTCAGTCGGTCTTTTCTCCAAGGTGCTCTTCTCAGACTGCAGGAGCCTCACCTTCAGCTCCCCGGCCACCTTTTCCGCAATCTCGCTCTGGACCGCAAAGATGTCGTCGAGGCTCCCGTCGTAGTGGGAGGACCACAGGTGCTCTTCGGTTTCGCCGTTGATCAACTGCACTGTAACCCTGACCCTGTTGCCTGCCTTCCTGACGCTCCCCTCGACCAGCGCTCCGCTGCTGAGCTCCTTCGCGACCTCGAGCGATCCCTTCTTGACGCCCTTGTACTTCATAACCGATGTCCGGGAAATCACCCTCAGGGTCTTCACTTGAGCCAGCCTGTCGATGAGTTCCTCCGTCATGCCGTCAGCGAAGTACTCGTCGTTAGGGTCAGGGCTCATGTTCGCGAAGGGAAGAACGGCGACGCGGTTCCTGTCTTGTTCAGCAGCGGCGGTCTCCTGCCTCTCCCATGGCATCACTACTTTGTAGATTTCAACGGCGAACTTCACTCCCTTTAGTTCGTGAGGCTCAAGCCTTACGAGGTTCTGTGGTATCTTGTTCCTCACTTGGTCGAAAACCTGTTCCGAAATGCACACCCCCTCGGGCTCTGCGAGCGGCTGGAGTCTGGAGGCGATGTTCACGGCGTCGCCAAAGACATCCCCCTCCCTGTGCTCCACGTCCCCCAAATGCACGCCTATCCTGAGAGCGATCTTCCACTCTGCCCGAGAGGAAATGTTGTAGTCGTGAAGGACTGTCTGGACCTCGACGGCGCAGTTGGTAGCGTCGAGCGCGCTGTCAAATTCGACCAGGAAGGAGTCGCCCAAAGCCTTCACCTCTCTCCCCCGAAACCTCAGGAAGATTGGCCTCAACAGGCGGTTGTGCCTCTCCAACACAGCCATGGACTGAGCCTCGTCGGACTGCGTCAACGATGTGAACCCGACCATGTCCGTAAACATGATAGCTGAGAGCCTCCTCTCGCTCGTCTCCAATGAGGCTCTGGCTGAGCGAGGCCATTCAAAAACTGT
Organism: Nitrososphaerales archaeon; assembly: GCA_035622335.1. Classification (GTDB taxonomy): domain Archaea; phylum Thermoproteota; class Nitrososphaeria; order Nitrososphaerales; family Gagatemarchaeaceae; genus DATJAJ01. Next base: position 8 of record DASPVO010000049.1, on the reverse strand, counting down.
GCGTGGAG
>DASPVO010000048.1:0-23821 GCA_035622335.1 Nitrososphaerales archaeon | reverse complement strand
GTCAACCACCGCTTCCATCAGGTAGAGGCCGACCTGTCTCACGACGGTCTAAACCCAGCTCACGTTCCCCTTTAATGGGCGAGCAGCCCCACCCTTGGCCCCTGCTGCAGGACCAGGATGGGAAGAGCCGACATCGCAACTTTACCCGGGATTTCGCCCGGAGTTAGACTATGTCTTCACCCCCGCGCACTAGCGGGGGGTCGGCGTGTGATGGTTCGGAGTTTTGTGATGCGCACCCGAGTTTTTGTTTGTCACGCTCCGTCGGAACGAAGCGCGTCCCTTGCGGGATTCTCGAGCTTGCTCTCCAAGCCATCTCATTGCGCCATTCTTCTGCGCGCTCAGTCGTTACGGGGTCACAACGGTTAGGTCGTTACCTCACACTGATTCTTTCGGTTTGGCATCCGGGATGTTTCTTCGGCGCGGCTTCCTCACCCTTCGAGCGATGGAGCGTCAACGCCGTCCAAGCAAAGACGACTCCCTCGGAGTGGTGGAACCCGCGCGCTATCCGCAGTGATGCCTGACCGAACCTACCTTTTTCCAATCGGATGAAAGAAAACCGTGAGGACGGTCGTGCCGTCCTCTACATCTTTGCTACCCAGCCCATGACCTCGTCGAAAGCGACTGCGGGCATGGACACCGAGGAGCCGCCCAGTCTGCTGTTGAACAGCAGCGCGACCCTCAGCGCCGTCTTCTCGTCAGGAGCCTCGGTTACCCATACCGCGTCGTATGGTCCGAGGGTGAAGAAGCCTTGGTGGAACTTGACGCCCCACGATTCGGCCTCCTTCATCACCTCCTGCCCTTTCATCGCGTTCTCCTTGGTCGGAGCCTGAGTGTTTTTCACGAGGGTTACGAACCACATTGCAGCGCTGTCTGAGCGCCGATCGTATTTAAGCCGCGACCACGCTATTGGCGTAGATTACGGCGACGAAACTGATTGTGTTGGATGCAGCCTCGCGAATTTAGACGTAGATTTCCCTTCCATCTGACCGGGGTGCTGAAATCCCGTTGGACTTCCCACGGCGTTACCCTTCTCCCGCTCTTCCCAAAATGACCGCGTTGCCGCGGCTCCTGGTGTTAGGAGGGAGGGTTTCGCCGTTATAAGCCGATACTCGTATTTTTTACGGTCACTTCAATCGCGTTACCACGATTCTGCCCCAAGGCCTCTTCGAGAGGCCGAGGTACCAAACCGCGGGGTCGATTGGAGCTCTCGCCCGCGACGAGCCTGTTACCCCTGGGGTAACTTTTCTGTCACCTCCGGCCCCCAACAGTGAGGACACGGAGGATCGCTAGGCCATGCTTTCGCAGCAGAGCGCTCTGCGTTTAAGCGTCCTGTCAGGCCGGCTTTTCGCCTTGCCGTCAACTCTGGAGTTCTGACCCAGATGAGCCGACCTTAGGGCCCCCTCGATATCTTTTCAAGGGGGTGCCGCCCCAGCCGAACTGCCCACCTGCCGTTGTCCTTCCTTAGAAGTTAGCGACGCAGCCGTGAGAGCCTGGTGTTACATTGTTGCCTCCACGCCACCCGAAGGCAGCGCTTCGAAGGCTCCCAGGTACACTCTGCAACCACAACCGCATCGCAGCAACAAGCTGCAGTAAAGCTCCACAGGGACTTCTCTCCCCGATGGAAGTTGATGGACTGTTCGTCCACCTTACGTAGGTTCGCCGGGTCGTAGATAGGGACAGTAGGGCGCTCGTTGGTCCATTCATGCACGTCGGAACTCACCCGACAAGGCATTTGGCTCACATCTGTTGCTTTCCCTCGTCAAGACCTCGTCGCGCACAACGAGGCGGGTCCCGCTTTCACGAGACCTCCATGCATCGCTGCATGGGTCGGACTATATCTTAGCCGCTAGCTAATGCGGCTTCTGGCGTATAGTCTCTGAGGATTCTCGACCTTGAGGTCGAGCCTTTCCTGCTGATAACCTGCAGCCATCGCATTGTCAGTGCGGTTGTGCCTTTAACGGCCAATCCGCACTAGCGTGGCATTCTCAGGCTTTCCAGCATTTAGCCAGATTTGGTTAAGGCAATACCAATGTTTACCTTAAGAGAGTCAGAGTTACTCCCGGCGTTAACAGGCCCTTAGCCCAGTTGAACCCAGGTTTTAGGTACCTGCACTGGCCAGGATTCATAAACCGTACTCATCCTTTCGGACTTGCGGTTTACTGTGTTTTTAGTAAACAGTCGGCACCCCCTAGTCATTGCAACCTGCGAACCCAATTTCTCATTAGGAACGCAGGCACCCCTTCTAGCTAACGTACGGGGCTGATTTGCCGAGTTCCCTTACCTACAGTTCCCCGACACGCCTTAGGCTTCTCACCTAGGGGCACCGGTGTCGGATCTTGGTACGATCTCCAACGCGTCTTTCCAGCTCCGTTTTCACGGTCTCCGGGAATCGGCCAAACGACCCCAACGGGCCGCCATTCTTCCCTCGCCTTGGTTCTCGTCATTACGACACTCCCCAAGACTGTAGGAATTAGACAGAGCGATAAACTCTGCTTGACCTATCTCGAAGCATCGGAGCCGATGGCTTTCCTTGCGGAAAATCGACGCACCAGAGGCACTGGAATTTTGACCAGTTTCCCTAGTTCGTGTTTCCCTGTTGAGGATACACTTAGGATCGGCTAACTCCTGGCTGACGACGCATTGCCAGGAAAACCGTGCCCTTGCGGCGGTCAGGATTCTCACCCAACTATGCTGCTACTACTACCAGGATCTGCACTAGAAATCGGTCCACCGGACCTCACGGCCCGGCTTCCGCCCAATCTCTACGCCCACCTACCACAAGCTCTGTACAACAGAGCTGTCCGGAGTATCGGTAACAGGCTTTAGCCCCGTCCATTTTCGGGGCCCTCAAGCTCGGCAGGTGAGCTGTTACGCTATCTTTGAAGGGTGGCTGCTTCTAAGCCTACCTCCCTGCTGTCTGAGCTCAAAGACGCCCTTTAGCTTGACACTTAGCCCGTATTTGGGGACCTTAACTCCAGTCTGGGTTAATCCCCTCTCGGTTATGAGGCTTACCCCACATAAACCCGCTTCCCCGCTTCTTGTGCGCCGACACCTTCGGAGTTCAAGAAGAAAGTGGACCCTTTCGGATCCTTGTTTTCTCGTTGGTGCTCTACAGCGTCGGCAACATCCACGGAGACAGGACTGGGATCCGCTTCGGTGGGAACTAGCAATCACCGAGTTAGATAGGCTTTTGGCCCCTTGCCCCCGATCAGGGGACTAAGTTGCACGTTAAGACCCTTTCAGGCCTCCACCAGGCTTTCGCCCGGCTTCACCTTGTCGAGGGCACGATCACTCGGTTTCTAGTCTAAACCGCCATGACTGTAAGGCCGTTTCGGACCTCCTCCCTGGGGACTTGCGTCCTTGCGGAGAATCGCTTTCGCTTCGCCTTCGGGCTTCGAACCCTTAGGCTCGCCATGACAGTTAACTCCCTGGCCCGTGTTTCTAGATCGGTGAACAGGCGGACTGAATCGAGGATGCAAAAGATGCAGGCGTGACGATACAAGCTTCAGTTGTTCAATCCCGTTCAATCGCAGAATCGAACCATAACTGTAATGATAGACCAACGGTCGGAACTCGTCCGATACGTCCAGCAAGAGTCTCTTGACGTCTTCTATGAATTGTGGACTGTACATCTTGACTTCGAAGTACTTGTAACCTCGAGGATGACGACCTTGCTCTGAGAACGATGTTGACGACGCTTCCGCGTCGAAGACTCCGCTCACGAACCAAGCCTTGGTCTCAGGGTCAGCTGATTTGATTGATTCCGGCACCTCGATTATCCTCGCCTTTCTTCCGACTGGAAGACCCATGGAACGAAGTGCGTTCCAGATGTTCTTCGAGTTCTTGTAAAGGACATAGGAATTGTTGTATCTGTCCAAATAGATTTTCGGCATGACGCCGAAGCAATCTGAAAACATGCGTCCCAGATTGTCTATGAACTCTTTGTTCTGTTCGTACAGTCTAACGAGGTAGCCTCTCTTGGAGATGTTGCCATCCCCAAAAGCGAATCCCAAGATGTAAGCTGTATTGCTCGTCACGCCAGCATCTGAATGCCCTCACCAGTTATACGCCCCTCTGCCGAATTTCTAGACGGAACGCGCGACCTTGGGGCGCTTACCCTCCTTTGAGCACCCTTGCGGGCACTCGCAGAAGGATCGTGCTCCTTTCGGGCCGCGCACGTCTGTAACCGGATGGTTTCAGGCTCTTTGCACACCCCTTTCGGGGCACTTTTCAACTTTCCCTCGCGGTACTAGTTTTCTATCGGTCTTGGGTAGTGTTTAGCCTTAGGGACTGCTCTCCCCCATCTTCCCTAGCCACTGCCAAGGCCAGGTACTCTGTCGCCAGCACAACCCCGTTCCCAGACAGCCTACGTGAGTATCACACTTTGTCCTCTGCCTTTCCAGACAAGTTCGGCCACACGGAACCAGGGTTGCAAACGCTGACGGCGAACCCCACATCTCCACGTACTTTCGCACGCGGATTCGGTTTGGGCTCTCCCGCTTTCGCTCGCCGCTAATAACGGGATCTCAATTGATTTCTCTTCCTCCTGGTACTCAGATGTTTCCTTCCCCAGGGTTAGCGCTCCTCTCGGAGCACAGGGACGCCTTGCGGCAATCCCCGTGAGTTATACCTCATTCGGGCATCCTCGGATCGAAGGTTGCATGCCCCTCCCCGAGGCTTTTCGCAGCTTGCCACGCCCTTCTTCGCCTCCCAAGCCAAGTCATCCACCATCCGGCGTCGTTGCATTCGGATGAGTAAACATCCCGGCGGATGCTTGCGCGAACCCTATGCACGGCTTAATCGCGGGCAGTCGACGACACCGCTGGCCCTTCACATGCCGTCCTACGACGGCACGTTGCATCTTTCGTGGGTCGTGCTCTACATAGATACTCCTCGTTGCAGTGCGTGGCTGAGTCCTCAAGGTTCTTTCTAAGGAGGTGATCCGGCTGCAGGTTCCCCTACAGCCACCTTGTTACGACTTCTCCCCCCTTGCCGAGCTTAGATTCGATCAGCCCAACTTGAGCTGACCTCGTCTAAACCCAACTCGGGTGAAGCGACGGGCGGTGTGTGCAAGGAGCAGGGACGTATTCACCGCGCGGTGATGACACGCGGTTACTAGGGATTCCATATTCATGAGGGCGGGTTTCAGCCCTCAATCACAACTGGGGTAGGGTTTGAGGATTACCTTCCTCTGTCGAGGTCGGGACCCACTGTCCCTACCATTGCAGCCCGCGTGTGGCCCAGGAGTTTCGGGGCATACTGACCTGCCGTGGCCCTCTCCTTCCTCCGCTTTAGCAGCGGCAGTCCCGGTAACTAGCCTCCGGCATCTTGCGACACCGGCTAGCAATTACCGGCAAGGGTCTCGCTCGTTGCCTGACTTAACAGGACGCCTCACGGCACGAGCTGGCGACGGCCATGCACCTCCTCTCAGCTCGTCAAGTAAAGTCTTCAGCCTGACTCTCAACCTGCTGTCGCTCCTGGTAAGTTTCCTGGCGTTGACTCCAATTGAACCGCAGGCTTCACCCCTTGTGGTGCTCCCCCGCCAATTCCTTTAAGTTTCAGCCTTGCGACCGTACTCCCCAGGCGGCAAGCTTAACGGCTTCCCTGCGACACTTCATTCGCGAACTGCGAATGAATCATCTAGCTTGCATCGTTTACGGCTGGGACTACCCGGGTATCTAATCCGGTTCGCTCCCCCAGCTTTCACCCCTCACCGTCGAGCGCGTTCTGGCGGACCGCCTTCGCCACTGGTGGTCTTCCGCGGATCAAAGGATTTTACCCCTACACGCGGAGTACCGTCCGCCTCTCCCGCCTCCTAGTCTCGCAGTATCTTCTGCGGCCCAACCGTTGGGCGGTTGGATTTGACAGAAGACTTACGGAACCGGCTACGGGTGCTTTAGGCCCAATAATCGTCCCGACCACTCGAGGAGCTGGTATTACCGCGGCGGCTGACACCAGACTTGCCCTCCCCTTATTCCCCAGCCTATTTACAGCTGAGAAAAGCTCTCCTCAGCGGAAAGCACTCGGACTAGCCTCGTCACGCTTTCGCGCATTGCGAAGTTTTCGCGCCTGATGCGCCCCGTAGGGCCTGGACCCTTGTCTCAGTGTCCATCTCCGGGCTCCTTCTCTCAAAGCCCGTACCGGTTACAGGTTTGGTGGGCCATTACCCCGCCAACAGCCTGATCGGCCGCAGTCCCATCCTGGGGCGCTTGACGCTGAAGATACCAGCGCCCCCCTTTGGGCGATGCCTCCTTCCAGATGGCATCACCTATCGCGGATTAGCCACAGTTTCCCGTGATTGTCCGCGTCCCCAGGGTAGGTTGACTACGTGTTACTGAGCCGTGCGCCGCGTCTCCCGTGTGCCAGGAAGACGCTTGACTAACATGGCTAAATCCCAATCCGATAGCAGTCGGGTCCGGCAGGATCAACCGGAGTCATTATCATGAGGAGTACAGCCACGCATTTCTGCGAGGTGTAGAGCACAACCCACGTCAGATCTAACACGATATGTCAGATCTCCACTGTGTACGCGCACCTGGAGGTCGTGCACCATCACTGCATAGGGCTCGGCCCTTAAACTCAGAGCAGACGCCGCCAAATAATGCGCGAAGTAAAGCGAAACCTGCGGTCGCTATATATGCGTTGTCGTGTTAATCGGACGCAATAAAGTCAATAGGTGGACGCAGCAAATGGCGAAGGCGCCCGCTCAGTAACGCTGGTTTTCATGGGCGCCCGTACAGGTCGGAGTGCAAACGAGGGATCAGTGCTGTAAGGACGGACTGCTCCGTAAGGTCAGAGCGTGAAATCGCTCCGTTCGTGAAGTAGTGGACGATGCCTCCCCTGTCCCCGATGTCCTTGACGCCCGTCAGCTCAGCGCCGAACTCTTCGAGTTCGTCCCCCTCGTCTAGGAGTCGCCGTATCCGGACCGAAGGTAGGGCGTAGCCAGCTGAATGCCCGAGCGTGACCAGCCCGGTCGTATCGACGATCGCGGCCTGCTGATGGTCGAAGAAGGAGCCGCCGAGCTCGAAGATGCCCGCTTCGACTCCAACCCCGAAGTCTCCTCCGGCTTTGGCCAGTGCGAACTTGGCCCGGGCAACCGCGCCCCTGGAAATCTCCTCTAGCCCGAACGGCTGCCTCTTGGTCACATCACCAGAAGCCACAGGCCGGAAAGCCGACTCAGGGTAGAAACGCTGAAAGGCCCTTCGAACGCCATCGAGCTTTGCTGGGTTGGTGGTCCCGACGGCGATGATCATCGCCCGTCCTTCGTGGCACGGCTCTTATAGACTCGGTGCTCCTTCAGACCCTGAAGGAATCAAGCATCTTGCCAACGTTGGCAAGCGGAGTCCCGTCCGGGCGGGAGATTTCTTGGAGGGCCGGTGGATACGTTCTGTAGGCGGGCATTCTTCCGCTGAGCCTCTCCTCGTAAGTCGGCACGTGCTCGTTCTGATAGAAGACGCCGATCGGCGTGTGGTCGCCGAACTCGAAGGACTTCGAAATCGCCTGGTGGAGCTTCTGCTCCACCTCTCCCTCGTCGCCGACGTGCACCACCGGGTCGAATCCAGAGTCTTCGAGCTTGTACGTCCTGGGCCTCTGCTTGCCGTCTTCGCCCAAGTTGCCTTCGCCCGCCCAGTACTCTTTTGTCTGCACGTCGTTGTAGGTTGGGCAGGGTTGAAGGACATCGAGGAAGGCGAACCCCTTGTGCCTTACCGCCTTGATTATCAGGTCCTTGAGGTGTCTCACTTCGTAGGCGTACCCCCTTCCGACGAAGGTGTACCCAGACGCGAGAGCGAGAAGCAGCGGGTTGATCCCCTGGTTGATGTTCGCCAGCGGAAGGGACTTCGTCTTCATCCCCAGCTTCATCGTCGGCGAAGCTTGGCCCTTGGTCAGCCCGTAGACTTCGTTGTCGTGGATGATGTAAACCATGTCTACGTTCCTCCTCCCTGAATTGACGAAGTGCCCGACGCCGATGCCGAGGCCATCGCCGTCGCCGCCTTCGCAAATGACCTCCAAGTTGGGGTTCGCCAGCTTGATCCCGGTCGCGAAAGGAAGCGATCTGCCGTGTAGGGTGTGGACTCCGTACGTCTTGACGAAGTGTGGAATCTTGCCGGAGCACCCGATGCCCGACACCATCACCGCGCCTGAAGGGTCGACGTTCATCTCGGCGAGCGCCATCTGCACGGCGTTCAGGATCCCGAAATCACCGCATCCGGGGCACCAGTCGTTATGCGCCTGAGTCTTTAGGTCGCTGAGCTTAAGCGCCATGGGTTAGGACTATCCTCTTCGGAGCTTTGTCTTCGGCTATCATCTTGAGCGAGTCGTAGACTTCCTCTGACGACATGGGACGACCGTTGTACTTGACGACGAGCTGCTCTATCGGGAGCAGGGTCCGCTCCCTCGCTACTCCTACGAGCTGCCCGCTGTAGTTCATCTCGACACCGACCACTCTCTTGGCTCTGGAAAGGACGCTCTTGACGTATTCCGTGGGGAAGGGATGAATCATCCTAAGCTGCAGAAAGTTGACTGTCACGCCGTCCTCCTTGAGCCAGTCCATCGCGTCCAGAATCGCGCCCTTGGTCGAGCCCCAACTCAAGACAGTGACGTCGGCGTCCATCGGGCCGAAGAAGTTCACTCTCTCCTCTATCGGGATCTCCCTGTCAGCCGTCTCCAGCTTGCGCATCCTCTTGTCCATCATCTCTACACGGTTGGTCGGATCCTCGCTGATGTGGCCGAGCTCATCGTGCTCGTCGCCCGTGTGCCAGTAGACCCCGCCCTTCGTTCCCAACACAGGCCTAGAGGAAACGCCATCGGGAGAATGCTGGAAACGTCTGAACTCCCCGTTCACGGCGCTCGACGAGCTTCCTTTCACAAGAAGGCCCCTCTCAATTTTGACCTTGTTCACGTCGTACATCTCTTGGGTCGCGTCCGAGTTGGCCAGCGCTTTGTCGACTATGTGGATGACGGGCATCTGGTACCTTTCTGCCCAGTTGAAGGCCCTCACGGTGTCATAGAAGGATTCTTCGAGGTCTCCGCTGGCCAGAATCAGTCTTGGGAACTCGCCGTGCCCGGCGTGCATGGCGAACCTCAGGTCGCCCTGCTCGTGCCTTGTGGGCAGACCTGTGCTCGGACCACCCCTCGAGTAGAGCGTGACTACCACAGGAACCTCGTTCATGCCGGCCCAGCCCAGACCCTCCGCCATCAGCGAGAATCCTGGGCCAGAAGTGGAGGTGGAGGACCTCACCCCCGTCAGGCAGCCACCAATCGCCATAGTGACAGCGGCTATCTCGTCTTCCGTCTGCAGAACGGCGATGGACCCTTGGCTCTGCATCGTGGCCACCTCTCCGACCTGTGGGTTCTCCTGAGCCGCGTGGCCGTCAAGTTCAATGATCTCGTGAGCTTCTAGGTACTCGCTTTCGTCGCTCGCTGGTGTTATCGGGTAGTAGGTCTGAAGCCTGCAGCCTGCGAGCTCCTTGGCGATGGCGACGGTCGAGTTGCCTCTCATGTAGAGCCTGTCATCCGCGACCTTCATGGGCTCCAATTTGACCGAGAATCCACCATCGTACTTCTGACGAACGTACTCGAAGGCAGAGCCGACGGCCTCCGCGTTCATGTCGGCAACCTTTGGTTTGGATTTGAACTGCTTTCTGACAGCGTCCTTCACGAGTGCCTCGTCGTACGACAAAAGGGCGAAGGAGGCGGCGACGGCCATAACGTTCACCATCCGCTCCAAGGCGCTCAGAGAGTCCTCCCCGAATTTCTGACCCACCTTCTTGAGCAGGTCGATGTATGGAATGGGATAGATGTGGACGCCACGTCGTCTCGCCAACTCGATGATGCCCCTGACGTCGGCGGAGAGCCCCTCGCTTGAAAGCGCTCCAAGAATCGTCGCTCTTGCGGGGTCTTCGATCGTCGGAACTTCAGACAGCTTCTTTGGGTCTTGAGAATTATCGTAGATTATCGCGCCCTCTCTCCTGACCTCGAGAGCGTGCCTGAAGATGGTCTCCTCCTCGAACGTAGTGAGCATGTCGACTGTGTCGATGTGGGACCTGACAGGCGTCTTTGAAACGCGGACCTGGAAGTAGCTGTGCTCCCCCTTTATGTTAGAATAGTACTCCCTCTTCCCGAAGACGTAGAATCCCCCGGAGGCTGCCGCGCGGGCAAAGATGTTGGCAGAAGTGTCAACGCCGCTGCCCTGGACGCCACCCAGCATCCAAGAGAAGTCGTTCCTCTTCATTGCCTAGGGGAAATGGGGGCATTCGCGGTATAAGAATATAGTATATATAGTATTTACTAGTGCATACCTTGCATGGACGAACTCAGAAGAATCCAGAAGGTCGGATATTCCACTCTCACCGTATCGATACCTAAGAGCCTGGCGAGGAGCTTGAACCTCGATGCGGGAGACAGGGTGATGTTCAGGGAAGAAACGGACGGGACAATCCGTCTGATCCCCGCAGGTGCGAGCGAGGCCGCGAGGAAGGTGAACATCAGAGTGGACCAGGTCGGGAGCGACGAACTTCTAGCTCGGCTGATAGTCGGCTCATATGCCCTCGGATATGACGCGATAGAAGTCTCCAGCAAGGGTAAGCTCGACCGAAAGATGGCTGACAGGGCGATGGAGACCGTGAGGCGACTCCGAGGTCTCGAGGTGGTCGAAACGCAAGAAGATCGGATCCTGGCTCAGAGCTTCACAGACCCAACGAAGTTCCCAGTCGACTCGCTCATCAAGAGACTGCAAATTCTGGTTTCCAAGAGCCTCGACAACGTCATAGCGGCAATGGAGCCGAGGCACACGGGTAACCTCAACGAGGTCCGAAGGGCGCAGGAAGAGGTCGACGAACTTTACTGGCTGATCGTAAGACAGCTGCTGGTGGCACTGAACCGGAGAGACTTGGCAGGAGCGATAGGCATCGAGTCGCCGCTCCATGCCGCAGGAGACAGGGTGACCGCAAAGACGCTCGATGAAATCGGCAGCATCACTCTCGGCATTGCTGAGGAATTGATCAGGCTGAGGGCTGAAGGGATCAGGCTCGACCCGAAGGTGGCCCTGGACGTGCGAAGACTCGCTACTTTTGCGAGGACTGCTTTCAACACCACGGTGGAGGGCCTGCTGACCCCAGACATCAAGCTCATAGAAAAGTCGATATCGCTTGTGAACGAAACACTCGAAATAGAGAGGTCTGCGACCCGAGTGGTCCTCTCGAGCGAATACGCGTATGCGAGGGTACTCGTGTCCTACTTCGGTCAACTCGCCCGGTATTGCAACATCATAATCGAGATAGCTTCGCACAGGCTGCTGAGGAAGTCCAGCAGGGTCGCGACGGTTGAGCAGTTAGTTTGAAGTCGGCAGTAAGTCCGCACCGCGTAGATTGTGGTGGTCCGCGAGAGACGGTCAAGCGTATGAAAAAGCCTATTGGCGGGAACGGGCACCCTTCTCATGTGCGGGGGTAGCCAAGCTCGGTTAAAGGCGGCGGAGCGCTGGGCGCCGACACTCAAGATCCTAGCTTGCATACGGGAGTAGTCATCCGCTCCCTCAGGGGTTCGTGGGTTCGAATCCCACCCCCCGCAGACCAATCTCCTCCGTGCGGTGTCTTCTTGAGGTTGTGTTGACTAGTATTAAATTTCTCATAGTGGAGATAGATATTATATAGTTATGTTATTCAGATATTCAATATACTTATTAATCCAAACCAAGCCAGCTCCCTGTTATGGGCAGCACGGAGAGCTCGAAGCCTAAGCAGAACGGATACGTATTGATCGGCGCAATCGTCGTGATAATTTTGGTAGTCGTCGGAATCGCAGGTGTGTACATTTTGAATAGGCCTTCGACCTCTTCCTCTGCGTCCAACTCCACAACATCAGGGTCGGCGAACGTCATCCAGGTCGTCGCAGCCGAGAACTTCTGGGGGAGTTTGGCTTCTCAGCTCGGTGGAGTTCACACGAACGTCACGAGCATAGTCTCTGACCCGAACACCGACCCACACGAGTACGAGGCGAATCCGGCAAACGCGATTGCAATCACCAACGCGAAATTCATAATCGTAAATGGTGCCGGATACGACACTTGGGCTCTCGACATCCTGTCATCTGAGAACACGCCGAACCAGGTGGTCCTGAACGTTCAACAGCTTCTAGGCCAACCGGTGGATGCAAATCCTCACTTTTGGTACCGAAGCCTATACGTCAACATCACGGTTCACGCGATGTACGAAGACCTGATCAAGATCGACCCCACCGATTCGTCATACTTCCAGTCGAACTACGCCAACCTGAATTCGTCACTTTGGTCTTCATACATGAGCCGAGAGGCATACATCAATCAGCAGTACGCGGGGACGCCGGTTGCGTCGACGGAGAGCATCTTCGTCTACATGGCCAACTCGACAGGGCTCAAGGTGATATCTCCAGCCGCGTTCATGGAGGCCGTGGCCGAGGGAAACGACCCTCCCGAGGCAAGCGTGGCAGAGTTCGAGACGGAGATTATGGGAGGGAACTCTACGATTCATGTGCTAGTTTACAACGAGCAGACCGTGACCCCGTTGACGCAGCAGATCAAGGCACTCGCAGCTCAGTACCAGATTCCAATCATAGGAGTGACCGAGACCATCCAGCCACCCAACGAAACGTTCCAATTCTGGATGGGGTCCGAGGTAGCCAACCTTCAGAACGCGCTGAACGCGGCAGCTCTGGGCGAATAGCTCGGCTGAATGAATATAATAGGTTCCAGGTGGTCGCGCTACCATTGCATTCTAGCCTCATAATCGCGAATAATCTAGCCGCTGGGTATCCTGGAAAGACGGTCTGGCGGGATGCTAACTTCGAGTTTGGTAGCGGAGAGTTCGTTGCCATCATAGGTCCAAACGGCGCAGGCAAAACGACTCTTCTCCGCATGTTGCTCGGATTGCAACAGCCGATCGGCGGGACGCTGAGAATCTTTGGGGATGAACCCAAGCGAGGGAATCCACGAATTGGTTACGTCCCTCAGAGGCACGTGATAGACAGCGACACGAACGTCGAGTGCCTTGAGCTCGTGACCCTCGGGCTCTCAGGAAAGCGTTGGGGTTTCAACCCGAACCCGTTCGATCACAGGGAGCGAGACACCGCCCTTGCCTCTCTCGAGGGGGTGGGAGCGACGGAGCTGGCCCACCGCTCGCTAGGCGGTCTGTCGGGAGGCGAAATCCAGAGGATATTCCTGGCTGAGGCTCTGGTAAGCAATCCTGACCTTCTCCTGTTGGACGAGCCTCTCTCGAACCTTGACCTGAAGCGTGAGACGGACCTGCTTCACTTGGTCGACGACGTAGTCCGCAAGAGAAACGTAACCGCTCTGCTCATTGCTCATAACATCAATCCGCTTCTTCCTCACCTCGATAAGGTGATGTATGTCGCGAACGGAAGAATCGCCACCGGCAAGCCAAGCGAAGTCCTGACATCTGAAACCCTCACGGCCCTCTATGGCATTCAGGTGGAAGTCCTTCGCGACCCACACGGCAACGTCGCCATCATAGGGGTCGAGGAGCATCATGGTGACATCCGATGAGTTTCAGTCTCAACATCTATTCTGACTTCGTCCAGCTGTGGACGTACCAATTCATGCAGCACGCCTACGAGGCAGGCACCGCAATCGCCATCATCGCCGGGGTCACGGGTTACTTCGTCGTCCTGAGACGGTCCGCGTTCACCGCGCATGCGTTCTCGGAGATAGGCTTCGCCGGAGCATCGGGTGCGATTCTCCTGAACTCCGTATACTTTCCTCCAATCGCGGGTCTCCTGGTCGGCTCCATTTCTGGCGGCCTGGCTATTGCCGCGCTCGGTCGGCGGGCGGCCAACAGGGACACCCAAATCGGAATTGTCCTCGCGTTCGCGCTGGGGCTGGGTCTGCTGTTCATCAGTCTATACCGAGCCTTTGCGACAGCTGCTATCTCGGTGCTGTTCGGAGAGATCGTCGGGGTCAGCTATAGTGAAGTCGAGCTGACCGTCTATGCCGGAGTCCTGATCTTGCTCGCTGTCGGGGTGCTTTACAGGCCGCTGCTCTTCGCTTCTCTCGACGAGGACGTCGCGGAGGCAAAAGGGATGCCAATGCTCTTCCTCGGCACTGCCTTCATGATCATAGTCGCCGTATCGGTGTCTTTTGCTGTGCAGGTCACTGGCGTTCTTCTGATTTTCTCGTTGATGGTCACCCCCGCGGCGACCGCTCAGTACCTAGCGGCGCGGCCTTTCAGGGCGATAATCATCTCGGTCGTGATAGCGTTGACCGCCACCTGGGTCGGCCTCTTCGTAGCGTTCTGGACACCATACCCCGTCAGCTTCTTCATAACAGCGATTGCGTTCGGACTGTACCTGCTCGTCAGATTGGCCAAACTTGTGATCAGACCTCCACGGATCGTTCCTACGTCGTCTTCCTGACCGTGCTCAGACCTCTCTCCATCTTGCTTTCCGGATTGCGATGATGCCCAACACGATAGCCACGACCAGCAAGACCAGCCAATCTGCGCTGAACAGAGCAGGAGAAAGGCTCAGAAGGCCCGTAGTAGACTGTGCAATCTCCGCTGCATAGGTTGTCGGCGAGAGGTACGCGAGATAGCGATATGGTAGTGGTATGTACGTGATAGGGTAGTACACCGGCGGCAGGGTCGAAAAGAGGGTGGAGATTAGGCTGGAGAAGGCAAAGCTCTGCACTATGTCGCTCGAGAACGTGGAAAGGGTGAAACCGATCGTCACCGACGCTATGAACATCAGCGACATCACGCCCAAGAGCTCGAGGGCCTGGAAGGAGGTCGGCTTTACTACCAGTGCCATCAGGATGACGAGCGTGATCAGGGCGGGAGTCGAATCGACTATCTCGGACAGCGCCATGCCGAAGACATAGGCGGCGGGGGTAGTGGGAGAGCTGACGACCATGTCCTGGAGCTTGAAGTCGTTCTTCAGATGGGACAGGTCTCTCTGAAGAGCCATCCCGTTCGAGAACATGCTCATTATGAGAGCGCCCTCAATCGCCTGGTCGACCAGGCCGCCTCTGCTGACGAAGTACACGACGAGCAGGAACCCGATGGGTGAGAGCACCGTGTTGACCAGTACCACGGGGTAATTCATCATCGCGTAGACCGAGTTGACAAGCACGGAAGCAGTGGTCTCCCTGAGCCAGCCTCCCTTCATCAGGCCTCGCCCTCCGCACTGGAGTGGACGAAGTGAAAGAAGATGTCGTCCAACGAGATTCTGTTCACCGAAAAGCGCGTTCCCTGCTCCAGCAGCTCTTTGGACAGCTCGTAGGCTTGCGACTCCCCGGTAAGGATCTGCGTCTGACCGTCTTGACCTACCACGGTCTGACCGTCGATAGCCTGTGGCAGCTTCGAGCCAGAAGGGACGCGGAGGCTGTACTGATACTTTACAAGACTCCGGAGATGGTCGAGGCTCCCTATGGCGAGCAATCTACCTCGGTCGAGGATTCCGATCGTGTCCGCCAGGTTTTCGGCTTCCTCGAGATAATGGGTCGTCAGAATCAAGAACCTGTTCCGAGCGATTTCGTGTAATGACTTCCAGAGCTCTCTCCGGGATATAGGGTCCAGGCCGGTGGTTGGTTCGTCGAGGAAGGTCACCTCGGCTTCTGCGGCGAGCACGGAAGCGACCAGCACCTTCCTCCTCTGCCCGCCCGATAGCTTCCTGTTGAGCTTGGTCTGGAATTCCGCGGCACCTGTCTTGGAGAGAGCCTCCGCTGCTCTGGTCTTCGCCTCCCTGTAAGGAACATCGCGCCAGAGAAGGTAGGAGGAGACCGTCTGGAGCGGGGTCATCCAAGGAATCGTCCTCGCCTCCTGCGGAATCATGGCGATCTTGGACCTCAGCTTCCTCGCGTCTTTCATCACGTCCAATCCGTCTATGCTCGCCCTTCCCGAAGTCGGCTCTAGCTGAGTGCCAAGGATGCGCACGAGCGTGGTCTTCCCAGCTCCATTCTTCCCGATGAGAGCGAAGATTCCGCGTGAAGGGATGGAGAAGCTTATCGAATCGAGCGCGAGCTGGCTGCCCGAATCTCCGTAGAACTTGGTTAGATTCTCGCAGACGAGTTCTGCCTGCCCCAAAAGCGCCTCAAGATTCCGGGGTGGCGACCTAGTTTAATATTTCCTGAGCGCTTAGACCTTCACGCCCAGAATCTTCTCGATGATGTCCGTCAGCGTCAGAATTCCGACGACGGTCTCTCCTTCGTAAACGAACGCAATTGTAGTTCCAGCTTCTTGGAACTTTTCCATGACAGAGGTGAGCTTCTCATCTCTCTCTACGCTTGCCGGTTGTATGACGTAGTCATCCAAGTTGTTGTTGAGTAGGTCTCTGCTTACAGCCTTCGATATGGTCCTGAACGTGACCGCACCCACATAGATCTTCCTCTTTTCATCGAAGACAGGAATTCTCGGATGGTTCATCTTCCCCATCATCTTGAGCGCATCCAGTACGGTGGCACTGCTCGAGATGTGGACTATCTCCTCGACGGGGGTCGTGACATCCGCGACCGTGTTCTTCGATGATGCGAGAGCGCTTCGCAGGAGTCTCCCAGCGTCAGGTTCGATGTGACCGGCTTTTTCGAGCATCGTCACAACGTCTTCGAATTCGTCTGCCAAGTCCGCTTCAAATGCGGGCTTGCCCACGATTCGCTCTGACAGGCTACGTGCGAAGGAGGTGAGCGGGAGGGCGACCGGTGACAGGGTCTCTAGCAGGTAGTGCGTGCTGGGAGCGAGCCTGAGAGACATTCTGAGAGAATTCTCGATGCCTATCGCCTTGGGTAGAAGGTACAGGAGCGTCATGATGGCGAAGGACCCGATCACCACGCTGTAGACCCAGCCGATGGGCCCGAAGACTTCAGAGAGAATCAGGCCCATTGAACTGGCTAGAATCACGTTGGAAATTGTGTCGAGAAGCGTCGTGACGCTGACCAGCTTCGTCTTCTCGTTTATTATTTCGAGCGCCTTCTTGGCGCTCTCCGACCCATCTCCTATGGCGGAACTCAAGGAGAAACGGCTCAGTGTCAGGAAGGTCGCCTCTATCAGAGAAGACCAGAAACAGACGACGGTCGCGAACGCTAACGCTGCCAGGATGATTGGGGAGAAAGTCACTTCTGCTTGGCGCTCCGGCCGAGATTACGAAACGACTGTGCCGACGTTCTCTCCTCGCACCGCCCTGATTATGTTTCTGGGTCTGCGGCCGTTCAAGACCACTATCTTCACTCCCGATTCTGCCATGTAGTGAACAGCCACAGGATCGATGATGCTGTGTATTCCTGGTCTGTGTTCTCCCCCGAGCAGACTCTCCATCCTCTGATGAGATATGCGCGAAAGCTTCTTCGCTCTCTTGTCAGTCCTTGGGTCCGAAGTGTAGATCCCTTCTTGGTCAGAGCCCTTGATCACCACGTCCGCTCCCCATTGTTTTGCGACCATGGCCGCGACGGTGTCTGTCGTTATCCCAGGTTTGAGTCCACCCATCACGGCAACCTTGTTTCTCGAGAGCCTTTGAACCAAGCTCTCCGTCGAAGTCGGGATGGAAGACACTCCTCCCAGTTTCATCGCCACGAGCTTCGCGTTGAGCCTCGATGCGTAGATCGCTATTGTGTCCTGTTGGAACGGAGACAGGTGAAGTTCGTTAGCCGACTTGATGTATTCCCTCGAGATTGGACCGCCTCCAACGATTACTGCGAGGGAATTCCCGGTCGAGGTGAGTTCCAGGACCACGCCCGAATATTCTTCAAGAAGCGCTGGGTTCGGAGGAGACCCGAGCACAGAACCCCCGATTCTGAGGACTATCTTCATGATTCGGATTATCGTCCCTTTCGAGCGAACAGGTTTTATAAATGACTTAGAGAATCGTCGCATACTGATGTCGCAGCCTCGAAGTCCGACTGGATTCGCAGCCTGACGTAGAGGCGTCTCTGCATTGTCCACGAAGGCGGATTCGGTCAAATTATACAAGGTTCGAAAGCTGATTTCAGAACTGGCAAACAAGGAAGGAAGGGGAACGGAACTGGTGACCCTGTACGTTCCCCCAAAAAAGCCGATTCACGAAGTCATCGCCAACCTTAGAGAGGAATGGGGGACCGCAGGTAACATCAAATCGGACACGACAAGGAACCACGTCCAAGACGCTCTCGTGCGGACGATGCAGAGACTGAAACTATACAGGGACACTCCAGAGAACGGGTTGGTGATCTTCTGCGGAGCTCTACCGACGAACGGCCCAGGGAGCGAAGTGATCAATCTGTACGAGATTTCACCTCCAAAGCCGGTGACCGCGTACCTCTACCAGTGCGACGACCACTTCCACCTGGAGTGGTTGAAGGACATGCTGAAGGAAGAGAAAGTCTACGGACTCCTGGTGGTGGACACCTCGGAGGCGGCGATAGGCGTGCTGAGCGGGGACAGACTCGACATACCTGACGACATGACGTCCGGGATTTCTGGGAAGACAAGAAAAGGAGGACAGAGCGCGAGGAGGTACGAACGCGGCCGCGAAATGGAGTTGACGTATTTCTATCACAGAGTTGCTGACCATGCAAACCATCTCCTCTTGGAGGAGAACAAGGTAACGGGAATAATAGTGGGCGGACCTGGTCCGACGAAGGAGGCTTTTCTGAAATCTGAACTGCTGAACTATCAGCTCCGGCAGAAGATTCTCGACGTGATCGACACTTCGTACTCAGGTCGAGAGGGCATCAGAGAGCTGCTGGAGAAGTCCACAGAAGTGCTGAAGAACGTGAGGCTGGTAGAAGAAAAGAAGCTGGTCCAAAGGTTCCTGGGAGAAATCAACAAGCAGAGCGGGCTCGCGGTCTACGGTGTCCCTCGCGTCATGGAGGCTCTTCAGAAGGCGAACGCGGAGGTGGTGCTCGTGTCGGACGACGTCGACATGGTTCAGCTCTCAGCGAAGTGTAAGAGGTGCGGGACCGTCAAGGAGGAACTGGCGGACGCCCGCGCGAAGGTTTCAGCTATCCAGCGGATGATGTCCGAACCGTGCGCGAAGTGTGGGGCGGTGGACTACGAATCCTCTGAGAAGGACATAGTCGACGTCCTGGAGGAGATGGCCTTTCAGGTGGGGTCGAAGGTCGAGGTGATCTCCTCAGGCACAGAGGAAGGGAGCATGTTCGGGTCCTTCGGCGGTGTCGGGGCGATTCTGAGGTACAGACCTGGCTAGGCCGAAGTCTCAGACTCCGCCTCCAAAGGTGTATTTTCAATTCATCTATCTTAAGAATAACTTTCCCAGTCGCGGTATTCTTGGCAGACAGGAAGGTGGACGCCGACCTGAAGGGGAACACCCTCCGGGTCTACGTCTATGCGGTCAGGAACAGGAGAGTGGGGGTCAGGGAAGTCCAGAGGGCCCTCAGGATGTCCAACCCGTCGCTGGCGCTCTACCATCTGAACAAGCTGAAAGAACTTGGGCTCGTCACAGAAGACAACGGCGAATATGAGGTAACCAACGAAGTGAAGGTGGACGTGATGAGGGACTTCCTCAGAATAGGGACGACGTTGGTGCCTAGGTTCGTCTTCTACGCGGTCTTTCTGACAGTACTGACCGCGTACTTCGGGTACACTGCATACCCGCTCTTCTCCGAGGTGACAATCCTGCTGTGGCTCGTAGGATTGGCCGCCCTGTCCGCCTTGCTATTCTGGTATGAAGCCATCCGCGCATGGCGGTCTGCTCCCTCTCCCTAGAGCTGGAAATGTTTTATTGCGAGGGGCGCCCGGAGCCGTCTGAACAGCTGTGCCCATCCGGATAGGTTTGATCGGAAAGACTAACGCGGGAAAGACGACGCTCTTCAACTCGATGACCCTTCTCGCAGGCGAGGTCTCCAACTATCCCTTCACGACCAAGACCCCTGAGTCGGGGGTAGCCAGCGTAGTGACTCTGTGCGTCCACAAGGAGTTCGGGGTGCAGGACGCACCGGCAAATTCGAAGTGTGAAGATGGCTGGAGGTTCGTCCCGGTCGAAGTGACGGACCTTCCAGGCTTGATCAAGGGCGCTTGGATGGGAAAGGGATTAGGAAACCAGTTCCTGAGCGTAGCTGCTCAGTCAGATGCGCTCCTTCATGTTGTTGACGCGTCTGGAAGCGTTGACAAGGACGGGAAAATATCAGAGCCAGGCACCGGAGATCCTATCGCCGACTTCGCGGACGTCGAGCTGGAACTGGTTCTGTGGTACGTCAAGCTCTTCACGAGCAGCATGGGGAAGATATCGAAGCTATCCAAGGTCCCTGGCTATGGTCTAGCAGACGCGGTCGCCGAGGTCATGCAGGGCATCGGAGTGAAGAAAGAACACGTGCTCAGGTCGCTCAATGAAGCGATGCTAGAGAAGAAGGGCTTTGACGACTGGACAGAGAAGGACATACAGTCATTCTGCTGGGCCCTCAGAGAGATCTCGAAGCCGACGCTGATCATAGCCAATAAGATGGATCTCCCCTTCGCAGCGGAGAATTTTCAGAAGCTCAGGGAGAAGTACAAGGGACTGATCGTCGTCCCCACAAGCGGCGAGGCAGAGTTGACCTTGAGGAGGGCCGAAGGAAAGGGGTTGATCAAATACGTCCCTGGAGAAGAGAGGTTCGAGATTCTCAGGCCGCAAGAGCTCAACGACGCCCAAAGAAGCGCGCTCGCATACATCAGGAGAAAGGTGTTCGGAGAGTATCTCAGGACGGGGGTGCAGTTCGCCCTCAACATAGCGGTGTTCAAGCTGTTGAAGATGAACGCGGTCTATCCCGTCGCCGACTCTCAGAACCTTACTGACAAACAGGGGAAGGTACTTCCCGATGTCTACCTGATGCAGACGGGATCGACGGTCGAGGACTTGGCCAAGACGGTGCACAGCGAATTGGCAAAGGGGTTGGTCTATGCCGTGGACGTGAGGACCGGTCTTCATCTCCCGGTAAACTACGTCCTCAGAGATAGGGATGTCCTTTCTATAGTCTCCACAGCGAAGAGAAGCTGAAGAGAGATTGATGCACGGAGGCGAAGTCTGCACAGGTTGAGCTCCTCGTCTGGTTCGGAACTCACCGAACTCGAACTCAGATATCCATTCACCCCTAGGTCGCGAAGGTTCTTCGAGTCCATCCCCGTAGAAGAAGGACTCACCAGCGGAGATGTCGTCCAGCAGGCGAAGAGCAGGCTCATGGAAGCTCTTGGGAGGACGACGTACGAGCCACACCTCTCGGAGCTCATCGAGTTCTCGAGCTTTTTCGTCGCCGCTTTACTTGCGAGCCGCGATGGATATCTCGCGGTGAAGTTCGGCGTGAAGGAAGGAGAAAGGGCGAAGGTCTTTTTTGTGAAGGAGACTCCCGCATCAAAGGTAGAAGTCTTCTCGGAGTGCTTCGGTTTGATCCTGAGAAACGAGGGTGACCAGGGGTACTCAGTAAGGTTCGAGGACTATCTCAGGCTGACAAGCAAGCTTGAACTCTCGAAGAGCTCCGTCTGGAAGCTGTCAAGGCAGACCCTCGACGATGGGATAGTTCTGCTCAGTGACAACGTCCTAAACGATTTCTTCGGAGCCTGTGCTGAGAGAGCGATTGAAGATGGGGCGAGGAACATGAAGCGGGCAAGCTTTCCCAAGCAGCTTTCGAACGTGCTTGAGGAAGTGATGAAGTACGTCCCCGTCCCCAAGACGATGTCTTCGAGAAGATACGCGTACGTGGAAGACCTGCTGAGCCATCCAGTGTCGGATGGAAGGCACCGACTGGTCTGGATGGTCCTCGCGCCGTACCTAGTAAACGTGAAGAAGCTCGAGGACGGGGAGGCCATCGAAAAGATCCGGAGCTTTGTGTCGGTCGCGGGAGAGTCTGCGGACATGAGGAAGTTCATCGAGTACAACGTGAAGAGGGCAAGGCGAAACGGGCTGATGCCTCCCAGCTTCGACACTCTCAAGACAGAGCGCCCTGACCTTTACTCGCTCTTGCCCCCAGCGGTGATAGGGGCTCAGTCGAAACCGCGTGACTCGAGAACGAGTCAGAGATAGTCGTTTTTCCGAAATCTATCAAAATATTACAATATTTCTGGCCTTTATCTGTAGGACTGTGTTTTCACCTTCAAATAGGACGTACAATAGCTGACGAGCACCCTTTGCAGTCAGAATTCACAGCCAAACTAGAGGCTACGGCGTGGGATCCCAAACTGGAAGCTGAGGTGAGGCAGCTTTGGGAGACCGAGAAGCCGTTCGAGTTCAGACCGAACAAGGACAAGCGAAAGAACTTCGTCTTGGATACCCCTCCGCCCTATCCTTCGGGAAGACCTTGGCACCCGGGTGCGCTCACTCAGTATTCTCAGATAGACATGATAGCAAGAGCTGCGAGAATGAGGGGCTTTGAAGTCCTGTATCCGATAGGCATCGACAGGAACGGGCTGCCGGTCGAGATATTCGCCGAGAGAAAGTATCGTGTCCAAATGAGAAAGACGCCGCGTGAAGAGTTCATCAACCTCTGCAAGCACGCGCTCGACGACCTGGAGGCATACATGATCAACCTGATGAAGACGATCGGTCTTTCGGGCGACTACGCGAACAAGTACAGGACAGACTCGGAAGAGTTCAGAAAGCTGACCCAGTGGTCGTTCATCGAGCTCTGGCGGAAGGGCCTGATCTACGTCGCGAACAGGCCAAACAATTACTGCGTCGACTGCAACACGACCATAGCTGACGCAGAAGTGGAATACGAAGAGCTGCCCACATATCTGATAACGAACAAGTTCAAAGTGAAGGAGACAGGCCAGGAGCTGCAGGTAGCCACCACCCGACCGGAACTCCTAGCTGCTTGCCAGCTCGTCGTCGTGAATCCTCAGGACGAGCGTTACAAGAGACTCATAGGAAAGACCGCGGTAGTCCCCATCTACAACAGGGAGGTACCAATCAAGGGACACAGGAGCGTCGACCCGAAGTTCGGGAGCGGAGTCGTCATGGTCTGCAGCTACGGAGACTACAACGACGTGCTCCTGTTCAGAGAGTTCAGGCTCAAAGAAGTGGTGGCGATAGACATCGATGGCAAGATGACCACGGCCACGGGAAAGTACGCGGGAATTCTCGTGAAGGACGCGAGGTCCCAGATAATTCAGGACCTACAGGAGCTGGGGTACACCACAAAGGTCGAGCAGATTCAGCACAGGACTCCTCTCTGCGAACGGAGCCACACGCCGATTGAAATCATTCCGATGGAAGAGTACTACCTCAAGCAGCTCGAGTTTAGGCCCAGGCTCAAGAAGTTGGCCAGACAGATGGAGTTCTTCCCGCCGATGCACAGGCAGATTCTCCTGAGCTGGATAGATTCCCTGACCACGGACTACCCGGTTTCGAGAAGGAGATACTACGCAACTGAGATTCCGGTCTGGTACTGCGCGAAGTGCGGGACGCCTCACCTCCCGAAGCCCGGGAAGTACTACAGGCCATGGAGAGAGGAGGCTCCTTTCAAGAGGTGCAAGAAGTGCGGAAACACGAAGTTCGTGGGAGAGACGCGGACCTTCGATACCTGGATGGATTCCAGCCTCTCTCCGTTGTACATCAGCAGATACCTGAGGAACAGGAAGTTCCACGCGCTGACGTACCCGGCGACGGTAAGGACCCAGGGGAAGGAGATCGTTCGTACATGGCTCTACTACACTCTTCTGAAGTGTTATCTTCACACCGGGAGGAGCCCGTTCAGGGGGGCCTGGATAGGCGGTCTGGGACAGGACGCGCAGGGGCGCGCGATGAGAAAGAGCCTTGGGAACTTCGTGGACCCAGAACCGCTGCTGGAGAAATACGGCGCTGATGCGTTCAGGTTCTGGGGGGCGGGCGAAGCAGGTCTGGGGTTCGACTTTAGGTTCAGCGAAGAGAGAATCATAGGAGC
>DASPVO010000047.1:0-60751 GCA_035622335.1 Nitrososphaerales archaeon | reverse complement strand
GGACTCGGTGGTCCAGAATATAATGAGGGGGATGATGGACTAGCTTGCTCGACGGTACGGTCGCGCTCACCGCTCGCTCACTGAAGAAGTGGGTAAGGAACCCGGCGGCCGTCATGCCGGGCCTCTTCACCTCCGTCTTCTACCTCGCTCTCTTCGGGAGCTCCTTCAATCCCGAGAGTCTCATCCCGTCTTCGCTGAACTCGGTGGGGATACCGCCCGCGGCTCTCGCGCAGATCAAGGCGTCGATCCTCGCCCAGTCGTTCGGAGGAGCGCCGACCTACATCACATACCTGACTGCAGGCGTCATCTGCCTGATTCTGGTCTTCAACATGTCGTTCGGCGGCATAGACCTGATCCTCGACCGTCAGCTGGGCTACCTCAACACGCTTCTCACAGCGCCGATACCCAGAGTGTCCATCTTCCTGTCGGGGGTGCTGCAGAACGTCGTCAAGGCGATATTCATCGCCCTCCTGACCTTCATCGTGGCCATGGTCGTCCCCAACGGGCTCGTCCTCGCGTCTGGGTTCGGCGTCCTCGACTTCGCCGGTGTCTTCGCCACTTTTCTGCTGCTCGCCTTCAGCTTCTCTTGCGTCTTCACCGCCCTAGCCCTGTCGGTGAGGAGCATCGACTCGCTCGTGGCGATAGTGAACTTCGCCGACCTCCCCCTCATCTTCATGAGCAACGCGCTCTTCCCGTCGGGTTCATTCCCCACATGGCTGATGGAGATCGCGAACGTCAACCCCATCTCGAAGGCGAACGAGGCCGCCCGCCTGCTCATCGTCAACGGCTCGCTGTCTGCTTCCCAGCTAGCATCCTTCACCTCAGACATGGTCTACCTCGTGGTCTTCGCCGTAATCATGACGGTCTTCGGTTACCTCGCGGCGAGGCACGCTCTCCGGCCAGAATAGAGAACTACTTCGGCAAACGTTCAAGTATCCGTTCGTAAAGCGCGAAAGTCCGCCTTGGAGACCGCGGGTAACGACGCTGTCGCGAAGATAGCGGGCAACGTGGTCGCGAGCCCTGACCCGGGCAGGTCCCTAAAGGCATGGCGGGAGAAGCTCGGGATAAAGCAGGTTATGCTCGCCCGCTCGATGAAGATATCGCCTTCCGTGCTGAGCGACTACGAGAGCGGCAGGAGGCCTTCGCCGGGTGTGCAGTTCGTCAAGAAGTACGTCCAGGCTCTCGTGTCTCTTGACGAGTCCAAGGACAGGGTCGTGGCGAAATTGGTCTCCTCCGACAAGGACGCAGCCATACTCTCAATCGGCGAGTTCCAGTCGCCCATCGACGCCTCCGAGATAACCAAGGCGGTCAAGGGCAGGGTCCTCGTAGGCCAAGAGTCGTCTGTGAGACTCTACGGTTACACAGTGGTCGACAGCATCAAGACGATCTACGCGCTGTCAGGGTACGACTTCTATCGCATCTTCGGTGCGACGACGGAGAGAGCTCTGATATTCACGAAGGTGGGCATGGGGAGGAGCCCTCTCGTCGCGATCAGGGTGTCTCAGCTCAAGCCCAGGATGGTGGTCATCCACGGCCCCGCCGAGGTAGACCCTCTCGCATTGGACCTCGCGAGGCGTGAAGGCATACTCCTCGCTCTCTCGGGCGCCGAAAGCGAAGAGTCGATGATCTCCTCCCTACGGAAGATTCACTGACCTGCGAGCGACGCCAGAAGTGCGGCTGCGTTCTCCGCGCCCCGGTAGTCGTGCGGCGCTCGCCTCGAACCCGCTCTCTCCCTGATCAGTTCGACCAACCTCGACGCGTCTCCCGGTCCGAATCCGAGCTGCTCCGCGTTCCTCTCCTGCTCCCAGTGGTTCTTGATGGGGATCGTGATTATCGGAGTTCCCGACATGTCCGCCTCGTCGATGGTGCTCTTCCCCGCCGTCGAGACCACGAGGTCTGCCGAAGCGACCAGGTTCTGATTCTCCTTGACCGGCCCGAGGTCGAAGACGTTCTCCCCGCCTAGCTTCTCGCCTCTGTTCCCCGATACGACGAGGAAAGAGCCCGGGATGGACGCGGCCCTCCAAGCTTCCGCCGTGCGCCTTAGTAGGCTCTCTCCGACTCCCGCTCCGCTCATGCTGAAGAGGATCATCGTGCCCCGCTCCGGGAGCGCAAACTCGTCGACGACCTCAGTCCTCGTCAACGTGACGGGCCTGACGATGGGCGACACGTGGTGGACGTTTCCCGAGTCCTTGCCTGCGTCCGGTATGAGGAGCGCTGTGACCTCCGTCTGAAGCCGCTTGTACCACTCCGCGACCCTTCTCTCGATCAGTCTAGCTGCGGCCGACCTGGCAAAGTTGAGCTCGAGCTCGTCGGTCACCAGTGCGTTGGGCAGACCGTTCTGCATGGCTACCGTTACGCTCGCGAATTCTTCGTCTCCCACGACGAGGTCCTGCCTTGACTCCGAGATGTGACGTCGCAGCCTCTCCCTCGTCCTCGAGTAGGCCCTCCAGTATCTCAGGTACCACATGGCTGCCATCTTCATTTCTCCTCCCACGACTTGCGGCACCGGCGCTTCAACGAGCCTGCTCACCCTGTAGCCGTAGGATTCGATCATGTCAGCCGCCGTCCCGCCGCTGGTGAACTCGATGTAATGCCCGTTTCTTTGAAGGATGGCGGCGACCGCGATGGCCCTTGTAGCATGCCCGAGGCCCACGGGACTGACAGAGTAAAGGAACCTCGCCAAAGACTGCCGGCGAAGAGAGAGAGATATTTAACGTGGGGAGAGGCGCCCGCCCTATGGACTTCAAGGGCCGACTCCTGAAGGCATACTCTGAGGTTGAGGATTCGCTCGAGCTGGACGCCAAGACCAAGGATAACCCTCAACGGGCTCTGAGGGCCATCTTCGAACTCAACAGAGAGATAGGGCGGCTCGCGAACGATAGCCCCTCCGCCGCGTTAGAGATGAAGGAACTCCAGTTGAAGGTCAACGAGGTGACCAAGGCCGTGAAGGCTGGGAAGCTCGCGGAAGCCAAGGTCTTTCTGAGGGACGCAAGGCTCTCGATCGAGAGCTTCGTGCGCGAATAGGCCTCTTCAAAACTTTTTACCTGAGCTCCCGGGCGGCGGGAAGATTTGGCCGTCACCCTGGTCTCCGCAGTCCTCGACCTAGGAATCGTCATCGCGTTCGCTCTGACGGCCATCTTTCTGAAAGCGATCGACGGAAGAGGGTTCATCGCCAGCACCGCGGTCGGGTACACTGTCCTGATGGGAGGGGGCCCCGGCTGGTTCGTGATCGTGGCCGTCTTCTTTGTGCTGGGAGTGGGTTTCACTTGGTACAAGTACGAGTACAAGGAGAAGCTCGGGAGCGCTCAGGAGAAGGGGGGTGCGAGAAACTGGCCGAACATACTCGCGAACGGCGGACTCGCCTCCCTGTTTGCGCTGTGCGAGCTCACGCTAGGGGGTCACCTCTTCGGAGTCCTCTTCCTCGGATGCATCTCGACCTCGGCGGCCGACACCGTCGCCACTGAGCTCGGGCTCCTCAACGAGGGAAACCCGCGCCTGATAACGAACCCGACCAAGACGGTCCCCCCGGGGACATCGGGCGGGGTCACCCCTCTCGGGTTCACCGGGGCCCTGTTGGCGTCGGTGGTCATCGGAGTAATGGCGCTCTTCCTCCGCATCATCCCCGCAGGACCGGTCGTGATTCTAGTCTGCGCGGTCGGGGGGCTGGTCGGAGCCGCCTTCGACAGCCTGCTCGGAGCGAAGGTCCAGAGGAAGGGGTATTGCCCTGTCTGCCTGAGAGAGACGGAGTCCCTCCACCATTGCGGGGAGAAGACGGTCGTCACGTCGGGCCTGCCCTTCCTGGAGAACAACCTGGTCAACCTTACTGCCACCTTCGTGGGAGCGCTTGCGGCACTTGGTCTGGCGCTAGTCCTGTCCGTTGCTTAGGTCGATGGAATCGTCGGGAAGGAAAGGAGGCCTCTCAGCTTGGCTTCTAGGTCACCGACCTTCACTCGGGTCTGAGCCTTGCTGTCGCGCTCCCTCAGGGTGACGGTGTCGTCCTTGGCGGTATCGTAGTCGACCGTGAGGCAGCAGGGGACGCCCACTTCGTCTGCGCGTGCGTACCTTCTGCCGATCGACCCTCCGCCGTCGTAGAAAGAGTCGAAGCTGCTCAGCAAGCTCCTCTGGATAGAGAGTGCCTTTTCCGGCTGACCCTCCTTGTTGACCAGCGGGAAGACGCCCACTTGCTGTGGAGCCAGATAGGGCCTCACCCGCAAGACGCGCCTGTCGCTCTCCGCCACCGTCGACGACTCGATTATCGCGTAAACGGTCCTGTCCACCCCCATCGACATCTCGAAGATGTGCGGAAGCACCTTCTCCCCTCCATCATCGACCCGGAAGTCGGAGCCGCTGACCTGCTGGTGCCTGCTCATGTCGTAGTCTCCCCTGTAGTTGCAAGCGACGAGCTCAGTCCAGCCCAACGAGGTCTTCGCCTCCAAGTCATATGCTGCCACCGCATAGAACGCCCTGTCCTTTTCGGACAGAGCCCGAAGCCTGAGGTTGCTTGGTTCCAGCCCAGCCGCCTCGTAGAACTGCACGAGCAGGCTGAGGTAGTGTCCCGTGAGCACGTTTGGAAGTGCACCGCTCTCGACAGCCTCCCCTGCAGTGACGGTCTTCTCTGACCCGTCCGGGAACGAGAAGTTCAGCCTCGTGCCCAGTTGCGTCTGGAACCTGTGGTCTTCCAGTTTGCCTGGGTTGAAGAACACTTCGACCTCCGCCTGATTGAGCTCGCGAAGCCTCAGAAGCCCCTGCCTAGGGGCTATCTCGTTCCTGAAGCTCTTCCCAACCTGGGCGAAGGCCACGGGCAGCTTGATCCTCTGCGTCTTGAACATCAGGGGTGAGTCCACAAAGATGCTCTGGCAAGTCTCGGGCCTCAGGAAACCCTCCTCGTCCTGCTCGCCTATGCCGACCCTGAACATCATGTTGAACCTCTTCGTCCCCGACAGCTTGGACCCGCACTTTGGACACTTGACCCCCTTCTCGGCCATCAGCCTGTCGTACTCCCCATCTGTGAGCTTCTCAGGGATCTGCTCGCCGGTCTTCTCTTCGACGAGCTTGTCGGGCCTGAAGACCGAGCCGCAGTTCGCGCACTTCACGAAGGGGTCGGTGAAACCAGAGAGGTGCCCCGACGCCTCGAAGACCTGCCTCGGCAGTATCTGGGCCCCGTCCAGCTCAACCATCCCGTCACGCTTGACGAGCATCCTTCTCCACAGCTCGACGAGCTTGTTCCGCATAGAGACTCCGAGCGGGCCGTAGTCCCAGAAACCGGCGGGGGAGTTGGGGTATGTTTCGGCTGCCTTGAAGAAGAAGCCTCGCTGTTGCCCGAGGCGCATCACGTCTTCGAACGACATCTTCCCGCATGGCTCGACTTCGAACGAATATATGCGAATTGTCCCCGCCGGACCCTTGCAAGTTTTAATTGCCGGTTGCGGCGCGGTCGCGTCGTTGTCTTCGACCCCAGTCATCGAGGCCTGGGACGTCCACAAGGACTTTGGCCCCGTCAAGGCACTCTCCGGGCTCAGCCTGAAGGTCATGCCAGGAGACGTCTACGGCCTTCTCGGACCGAACGGAGCGGGGAAGAGCACGATGATCAGGATAATCAACGGGCTGGCTGACCCGACCTCAGGCGGGCTCCGAGTCCTGGGGTACGACCCAGCCGAGAGCCCGATAGAAGTCAAGTCGAAGATCGGCTACGTCCCCGAGACGTCCAACCTCTACGAATCGCTGAGCCCGAGGGACCTTTTCGAGTTCGTCGCGTCGATCAGGAGGATGGACGCGGCTGTGGCGAATGCGCGGGTCGGAAAGCTAGCGGAGGCGTTCGACCTTGGCCAGTACTACGACTCACCGATCGCGACCCTCTCGATGGGCACCAAGCAGAAGGTCTCGATAGTCGCCGCCCTGATGCACGAACCGCAGCTCCTTGTGCTCGACGAGCCGATGAACGGACTGGACGCCAAGAGCAGCAGGATACTCAAGGACATCATCACGCTTCAGACGCAGAGGCCCGGGGCCGCCGTGCTCTTCTCAACCCACATCATGGAGGTGGCGGAGAACATATGCAACAAGATCGGCATAATCTACCAGGGCAAGCTCGTCGCTGAGGGGTCCCTCGAGGAACTCCGTGCGAAGTCCGCAGCCGGAGCGGATGGAGAAGAGGCGACGCTCGAGGAGGTCTTCCTCAGGCTCACCCACGAAGAGGAGGAGATTGCTGAGACCGTGAAGGCGCTGAGGGAGGCGTTCGCTCCACCACAGGCCCGGGTGGGCGGTTGAAACTAGGCGAAGCCTGGAAGCTAAGCAAGACTTCCTACGTTGAGGTGGCCTACAGGTCGAACGTCATGACGCGAGGGACTGCTAGGGGTGCTTTTGCGGGGGGCGACCCGGCCAAGCGCGTCCGGTCGATCGTCCGAGGGACACTGATAAGCAAGATATCGTTCACGGTACTCGTCAGCCTCGCCTCGGCCTACGTGCTCTTGCAGTACGAAAGAAGCAGAACGCCCGCGGGCCTCGCTGGTGCGGTGACCTTCAGCCTCGCGATAGCTGTCGCATACATCGTCCTCTACTCCCTGCAGGTCCTCCCATCCTTTTCGGGTGGGGAGTCCTTCGAGCTCCTTACGACTCTCCCTCTCAGCAAGAGAGACTTGTCGCTCGTCACGTTCTTCTCTTTCGCGAGGACCTTCGACTTCATGCTGGTCGCCAGCATCGCCACCCAGGTCGTGGTGGTCGCCCTGCTGACGGGTTCCGCCCTCGCGACTGTCTTGATGTTCCTTGCGGCGGCCGTCAACTCCGCCTTCGCGGTCTGGATCGCGCTAACATTCTCGACGCTCTTCTACAGAAACATCACCAAGGGGGGAAGGGGGAAGGGTGCGGCTCTCGCAAGGCTGGCGTTCCTGATCTCGTGGGGATTCGCCGCGCTGAGCATAGCTTTCTCGTTCAACTTCATCGCGACGGCGCTCCCGGCGATCGACGGCGCGCTCACCGGGACACTCTCTCGTCCGCTGGCCGCAGAGGCTCTGGCGCTCCTGCATCCCATATCCGAGGGTATCGCCGTTTCGGGCGCAGCGTATCCGGGCTACGCGACGAGCACGTCTTCTCTCGCGATAGTGTATGGCGTCTCCTACGCGGCGTTCGTGGCTTACCTGCTGCTAGCGGTCGTGGTCGCGAGGAGAACTCTCTCGACGATTCTCGCCGTCGCCCAAGGCAAACTCTCCGGTGTCGCCCGGACCTTGACGACGGAGTTCAAGCTGAGGATTCGTAGTCCCGTGCCCGCCTATCTGGTCAAGGACGCGAGGATAGCGTCCAAGAGCCCGCAGATGGCCTTCGTCTTCGCCCTCCCCGTCTTCGAGACCGTCTTCATAGGACTCTATCTGTCTGGCTTCGGTGTGCTCGGATCGGGCACGATAGTATACGCGACCGGCACGGGCTGCGCCTTCACGCTCTTCGGTGCCACCGCCCTCCTCAACACGGAGGGGACCGGCCTAGAGTTCACGATGGCCCTCCCGGTCGTGTCAAAGACGATCGTCGACGCGAAGTCCCTCATCTCCACACTCTCCTACACACCGGTCCCTGTGGCGATATCGGCCGCTCTCCTCCTAGGCAAGCACGGCACGTCGCTCCTCCTCGCCGTCCCCTTCCTCGAGATCGCCGCCGTTTCCGCAGCATCCAGCGCTGAGCTCGCTTTCTTCGTCGGGAACTACAAGAGCGGAGGGATACTCCAGACCTCGTCGGCCGTCCAGACGCGCGGTCTGAGCCTGCTCTCAGCGGGTGACATCCTTAGGCTCGTGGAGTCGCTAGCGGTCGCCGCATTGCTCGTCGGCGGACCACTCGTTACCTACGCTATCGTCGCGGAGCTCTTGAAGAACTACGCGATGGCCGTCGTCCTGATGGGCGGAGTCTCGGTCTCAGAGTGGGTCGGAGTCCAGCTGTTCTTGCGGAAGCGCTGAAGCTGTCCTAGTCTCCTTCGTAACCTTCGGGAGCTCTGGCACCCGTCTCCTCCTCCCGAATCTCGGTCCATTCGTGACCGCAGTGCTTGCATCTGTACTTGTAGCAGAACTCCTTCTCGTCCACCAAGACTGGACCCTCCTGAGAGAGTATCGTCGTAGCCATGACACCCGTGACTCCCGGCATCGCAGACTCCTCATCCACTGCCGTCTCCGGCATCTTCTCAAGAACCGCGCTCTCAGAGACCTTCGTCTTGCTGACCAGCCTTATCTCGAACCGTCTACCGCAGCCCGGACAGTGCCTGAAGAACGTGGTCACCCTCGACAAGCGTTCACCCGGGATGATGGCTCGTTACTAAAGCGCTTCGCTACTGCACGCAGAATTCGTTCCCCTCGGGGTCGAGCATCACGACGCAGTATTCCATTCCTTCTTCAAGTACGTGGTCCTTCACCCCGCCCAGCCCAAGAATCCTGCTGACGTCCGCGTCTACCTGGGCCTTTCTTTCCGCGAGGGAGACCTGCGTGCCGGCGCTTGCGTTGATGTCGATGTGGAGCCTGTTCTTGCCGAGCTTCGGAGTCTCCATCTTCTGGAAGTAAATCCTCGGTCCCACTCCTGAAGGGTCGACGACGGCGCTGGCGAGGTTCCAGTCTTCCTCCGGGACGCCGTTCTCCTTCAGCCATTCTTCCCAAGACGAGTACCCTGCGGGCGGGTCTTGGACCTTGTATCCGAGGGCTCCCGCGTAAAAGTCCGCGAGTCGTGCCGGGTCTCCGCAGTCGAAGACCACTTGTAGAGGAGAACGTCTTGACACGCGTGCGAAGTCACCCCCATCATTATTTATCTTGGTCGAGTCTTCGCGCCGACCCAATCTGGGCGGTCAGCCGCTCACGACGAACTTGTATCCATAGAGGATCTGCCCCGAGTCGCCGTCCTCCTTTATCCTCCTCACGGTCGCCTTCACCTTCGCACCGATCGCAATCTGCTCAGGTGGCGAATCGACCAGCTGAGCGAGGACTCTTGCTCCATTGTCCAGGTCGACCACGGCGAGGTAGTATGGAGCCTGTGCCTCGAACCCCGGAAGGGGCTCGTGAAGGACCGTGTAGGTGAGTATCCTACCCGTCTTCGGCATCTCCTTGTCGACGAGCTTGTCGGCCCCACACTTCCTGCACCTGTAGACAGGCGGGAAGTACTCGGCGCCGCACTTATCGCACGCGTTCCCCAGCAGCCTGTAGTACCTGTCCCTCAACCTCCAATACTGCACAGCCATCTATCCCGACCTCCCGAAGACGTGCACTGCGCTCGTAGTGTCGACTCCCCCTATGTTCTGAGTGGCGCCGAACTCCGCGCCCTCGACCTGGTTCTTCCCGGCGCCCCCGGTCAGCTGCAGGTACGCTTCCGCAATCTGGTAGATCCCGGTTGCACCGACGGGGTGACCCCTCGCCTTGAGGCCGCCGAAGGTGTTCACGGACAGGTCCGAGTTGAGGTTGAATCGCCCCTCTTTGGCGTCCTTGGCGCCTGCTCCCTTCTTCGAGAGTCCCATCGCCTCAAGCGAAAGCGCCCCGACCACAGAGAACGCGTCGTGAAGCTCGGCGAAGTCAAGCTTCGACATCGGTACTCCCGCTGCGGACATCGCGCCCTTGAACGCGTCTTCGGTCGCCTTGAAGCGGAGCATGTCCTTCCTCTCATAGACGCTGAACTCTGTCGTCGCGACCTTTCCGCCCAGCACCTCGACCAGCCCCTTCTTTGACCTGGACGACTCCTTCTCTCCCGCCACAACGACCGCGGCGGCCCCATCGCCCACGGGGGCGCAGTCGAAGAGCCGCAGTGGGTCGGCTATCATGGTAGACCTCGCCACCACTTCGGGGGAGATCGCCTTCCTGAACTGAGCGTGTTCGGCCGTAACGGCGTTCGAGTGGTCGAGGACGGGCAGAGCGCTGAGCTCGTCCCTGGTGACGTTCATCCTCTCCATGTAGAGCCTCGCAAGGAGCCCATTGAGGGCAGCAAAGGTCGCGCCCACGAATTGGGTATACTCGGCGGACTCGGCCATCGCCAGAGCCTGGGAGACCTGCTCCGGCTCGAGGTCTCTCATCTTCTCTACCCCGACGACAAGGGCCGAGTCGAGCGACCCTCCCTTGACCAAGGAGTAGGCGACGTTGAACGCTGAGGCTCCCGAGGCGCAGGCGGCCTCCACCTTCATCGCGGGCGTCCCCTCGAGGCCGAGGGCGCTCGCCAGGAGCGCACCGAGGTGTTCTTGGGATGCACCCACTGAGCTGAACATATTGCCGACGAAGATCTGCTGGGGCTTGAGCCCTGGGTTGGACTTGAGCGCCTTCCTCGCCGCCTCGACGGCCAGGTCCAGAAGCGAATCGTCCCAGTGGTCGCCTATCGAGGTGAATCCGGCAGAGGAGACGTATGCCTTCATGCGCGACAGCTCTACTTGTGCAGCTTGCCCCTGAACTTTGAGTAGGTAGAGTAGTCTATCTTGGACCCGTGCGCCAGCATCGACTTCACGGTCGGGTTGATGCCTCTCTTCTCCTCCACGCCGTCCAGGACCTCCATGCAGAAGGCGTCAGACCCTGCCCCCGACCCGAAGCTGGCTAGCAGTATCTTGTCGCCAGGGCTGGCCTCGTCCAGCACCGCTGCGAGGCCTATCGGGGAGCTCCCCGCGTACGTGTTCCCTATCATGGGATTGAGCAGGCCAGTCTTGATCTGTTCCATCGTGAATCCCAGCCTAGTCGCGACCTCGACGGGGAACCTCGGGTTCGGCTGGTGAAAGACCGCGTACTTGAAGTCTGACGGCTTGTGACCCGTCTCCTCGAAGAGCGTCTTGACCGAGTTTTCGATGTGATAGAAGTAAGCCGGCTCTCCTGTGAACCTGGAGAGGTGCCTCGGATACTTCTCGTGTGCCCTTCGCCAAAAGTCCCCTGTGTCCGAGACGAAGGAAGTGCTGCAGTCGAGCAACGCGATCGCGCCCTTGTCTTCCCTCCCTAGGACGTACGCGGCTCCTCCGCTCGCCGCCGTATATTCTAGGTCGTCTCCGGGCCTCCCCTGGGCGGTGTCCATCCCTATGGCGAGCCCCGCCTCTATCATTCCTGACCCCACGAGTCCAGTAACCACCTGCATAGCCTCCGTTCCTGCCTTGCAGGCGAACTCCAAGTCGGCCGCGAGAGTGTGATGGAAGCCCAGCGCTTGCGCCACTATGGTGCTTGTCGGCTTTACCGCATACGGCTTGGACTCGGTCCCGACGAAGACGGCCCCAAGCTTCTTGTTCCCCGCCATCTTGGTCGCGTAGCCTGCGGCTTCGATCGCCATCGTAACCGTGTCTTCGTCCATCGATGCGACCGCCTTCTCGACGTTCGGTCCCGAACCGCCGCCCTTCCACACCCTGGCTATCTCTGTCGTGGGCAAGCGGTAGTAGGGGATGTATGCGCCGTAGCCTAGAATCGCCACTGGCTGTCGACTCTTCATAACGTACATACCCGTCTTTGCCGAGCCCACTTCGGCCGATACATAAACAATTAGGCAATTAACGGTATCGTGAAATCAGATGATTAGACAATCGTCGAGGTGAACCGCCTTTCTGGAACACCTCTGCTCACCTGCCTTTGGCGTCAGCCGGCCGAGGTTCGAGCTCAGACGGCCTTGATCTGCTTGACGACCGAGGACCTTGCTTTCCTGAAGACCCGGTAGCCGCAGATGCACTTAACCTCAGGGAGCCTAGACAGCTCTTCCTGCGTCGTTCGCGTCCCGCACCTGACGCATTCGTATACGGCGCCTACCAACACCTTCTCAGGCTTCTTCTCCTCCGGTTTCTCTGCTTGCTCCATCAATTGGGTTTTGGCGCCCTCCTGCTATTTCTGTTTTTCCCGGCCTCGCCGAGCAACCTCTCAATATCAGAGCTGTAGTTCTCCAGGATGAGCTGCATCTCCCTCAGGGTGGCGCTCCTCTTCGGCTCTTGAAGAAGGTCCGCCTTCTCGCAGAAGATGGAAATGAACTGCCGAGACCTGTTGAGAGCCATCGCCGTGAACGCTTCGGGCGGCATTATCCCTAGGAAGAGGCGCATCAGCGCGTTTTCGTTCCGTCCGGAGCTTGATGCGTTCCGCTGCAGGTCATCGAGCTCCTTCTTCCCCTTTGTCGTGAGCTTGCATGGCTGGCCCGTGTCCTCGACCTTTTGCCCCACCGCCTCGATGAGACACTGTTCCTTCAGACCTCTCAGCAGTGGATACACCGTGCCAGGTCCGGGCCTCCAGGCTCCCTCCGTCCTCTCAGCGATCTTCTGCATGATGGAGTATCCTGTCTCGGGTGCTTCGTCGAGCATGGCCAGTATGTACCACCTCAAGAATCCCCTCGGCACGGACTGCGGTTTCATCCACTTCGGGGACCGAGACTCCTCGGCCTCGAGCAACTTACTTCTTGAAGTCTTCATTCCCCTCTGGGCGAAATCTGTTTCCTTCTTCTATTTAAGAGAGTCGTAAGAGGAGTCCGATGCCAAGTCTGATGCGTATTATGCATTAGATATATTTATTAACCGTCGCGGAGAACGCCCTCCTGTCTACGCTTGGCAGACATGATTACGGTCAAAGACCTCGTTGAGGTCTACGCGGACGGAACGAAAGCGGTCGACGGAATCTCGTTCGACGTGCCGGAGGGCGAATTCTTCGGCTTCTTGGGGCCTAACGGCGCCGGGAAGAGCACCACCATCAAGGTCCTCACTACGCTCTTGAAGAAGACGTCTGGCAAGGTCAGCGTCGCGGGCTTCGACATCGACAGCTCCGCGTCGGAGATAAGGAAGGTGATCGGAGTGCAGGCGCAAGAGACCGTCCTTGACCCTGACCTCACTGGCCGAGAGAACCTCACACTCCAGTGCCACCTGCAGCAGATGCACAACGACGTGATCGCTGGGAGGGTCGAAGAGCTTCTCAAGCTGATAGAGCTCGACACTGTCGCGGACAGGCGAGCGGGAAACTACTCGGGAGGGATGAAGAAGAGGCTGGACCTTGCGAGCGCCCTGGTACACAACCCGAAGCTCCTATTCCTCGATGAGCCCACAACGGGCCTAGACCCTCAGTCAAGGGCCAAGATATGGGAGTACCTCGAGAGGCTGAACAAGGAGGAGAAGAAGACGATATTCTTGACGACCCAGTACATGGAGGAGGCGGACAAGCTTTGCAACGACCTCTACATAATGGACCACGGGAAGGTGATAGCCAATGGATCTCCGGCGGAGCTGAAGAGACGGGTCGGGGCCGATGCGATAACAGTCTCGGTCGTGAACGGCGACTCCTCCGACGTGAAGTCGAAGGCGAAGGATGTCCTCACGGGCATAAAGGGCGTGACCAAGGTGGTCGAAGCGGACGGAGGCTTGACCGCCTACGCTCCCGACGCCAGCTCGCTCGTAGCGCAGGTGGTAAGGGTCTTCGACGACAACAGCATCGGGCTCAGTTCGATCAACCTCTCCAGGCCTTCGCTCGACGACGTCTTCCTGGAACACACGGGACGAAGGATAAGGGTGGAGGAAGCGACGTCGAAGAGCGGTAGTATCGGTAGATGGGGCGCAAGGAGGCAGGCGAGAGAATGAGCTTCTCAGACGTCTGGTACCTCTTCATACGCTCCCTCAAGAAACTCATCAGGAACCCGATCCTGATCTTCTTCTCGCTTCTCCAGCCCATAATCTTCCTTGTCCTCTTCACCCAACTCTTTTCCAAGTTCGCAGAAGTCCCCGGGCTCTTTCCGGTCGGGATCAGCTACCTGTCATACGCGACCCCAGGTATACTTCTTCAGAACGGCTTCAGTAGCGCACTCCAATCGGGTGTGTCGATCGTCGACGACCTCAACTCGGGCTTCCTCCAGAAGATGCTGGTGACCCCGGTCAGCAGGTCGGCAATCTTGCTCGGCAGACTCTCCACCGACGTCTTCAGGGTGACCGTGCAGTCGATCATAATCATTGTGCTCGCGTACATCCTCGGCTTCTCCGCTGCCACCGGTCTGCCAGGGCTACTGGGTATGGTCGTCATAGTCGCCTTCTTCGGCCTTGCCTGGTCGGGCATCTCGCTCGCTCTGGGTCTCAGGACGAGGAGCGCCGAGACGGTCTTCGGGATAGCCGGCTTCCTAACGTTCCCCCTTCTCTTCATGAGCACTTCCCTCGTCCCCCAGACGGCGATGCCTACGTGGATGCAGGGCGTCTCAAAGGTCAACCCGATCAGCTTCGCGGTCAACGCGGTCCGCGCGCTCGCCCTCCACGGGTTCTATTCTACCGGGACCATAGTCGAGGCCTTTGTCGTGATAGGAGTGATAGCTGTCCTAACCTTGGGGACGACTCTCTACCTCTTCCGGAAGGTCGTCAGCTAGGCGCTCAGCAAGTAGAAGAAGAACCTGACCACGTCCCGGAACTTCAGCTTCGACTCTCCCGCCGCCCTTGCCCTGAAAGTGTAGGGCACCTCCACGATTCTCTGACCCTTCAGCGTCTTGAGGGCAGCCACCTGGAACTCGAAGCCGGATGTGGGGAGGTTGGATTCTAGCAGCTTTTGGACGGACGCCCTGCCGTAAGCTCTGAAACCCGATGTGCAGTCTCCTACCTTGAGCCCGAGCAGGGTCTTGGCGAGCCAGTTCGCGCTCCTGCTTATCGTCCTCCTGCCGAGACCCCAGCCTTCGCTACCGCCGCCCTCGACATACCGGGAGGCCACGGCGACGTCGGCTCCACCCGAGACCGCTGCAACCAGCTTGGGGATCAGAGAGGGAGGATGCTGGAGGTCCGCGTCCATCTCGACGACTGTCTCAGCTCCGATCATCGTCACCGCATGGCGAAACCCATCGAGGTAGGCGGAGCCAATCCCCATCTTCGACCCCCTTGAGAGCAGGTGTATCCAGCCCTCTTCGTTGGCGTAGCGCGAGATTTCGGCGGGTGTGCCGTCTGGACTGGAGTCGTCGACAAAGAGCAGGTCAGCCCCGTCCCTAGATGCTCTGATTCCTTCTAGGAGCGGCCCTATGTTCTCCCTCTCGTTGTAGGTGGGGATGACGACGCAGACCCGTGCCATGCGCTCAGACCGCCAGAGCTTTGGCTTCCAGGAACTCCTCGGCCACCCTCTCCAACTGTCCTGGAGTGACGCCTGGGTGCACTGGGAGCGACAAGACGCGCTTGGACGCCTCCTCCGTGAAGGGGAGCCTCTTTCTCGAGTAGCCCAGCTTCGCGTACAGGGGCGTCTCGTGGACGGGCGTCGCGAAGTAGACCGAAGCTCCGATCCCTTTCTCGTTGAGCCGTTTCTTCACCCTGTCTCTGTTCTTGCCGAGTAGAAGAGTGAAAAGGTAGAAGACGTGAGTCCTGTCGCCGGAGTCCTGCGTGAACTCTGCGTCCGGGCCCGTGACAAGCCGCGTCAGAAGATTCGCGTTCCGCCTCCTCGCCGCAAGGAAGGATGGCAAGCGGTCCATCTGGACCGAAGCGATCGCAGCCGGTATCTCCGGAAGCCTGTAGTTGAATCCCAGCCTCCTGGAATCGTACCCGTGGACCATGCCGTGGCTTCTGACCTCTCTCAGGACCTCCGCCAGTTCGTCGTCGTTCGTAGAGATGACTCCGCCCTCACCCGAGGTGGCGACCTTCGACGCATACATGCTGAAGCATCCCACATCCCCGATGCTCCCTGTCTGTCTTCCCCTGTACTCCGCGCCGAGAGACTCTGCGGCGTCCTCGACTATCCTCAGGGAGTTCTTCCCGGCTACTTCCACGATCTCGTCCATGTCTGCCGGGTAGCCGTAGAGATGGACCGGGATTATCGCCTTCGTCCTCTTTGAGACTGCCCGACCGACCGCCTTGGGGTCGAGATTGTAGTCCCGCTTGATGTCCACGAAGACCGGTTTCGCCCCGCACGCGAGGACTACGTTCGCGGTCGCTACGAATGTCATCGAAGGCACGATTACCTCGTCGCCTTCCTTGACCCCGAGCGCCATCAGCGAGGCATGGAGTGCGGCCGTTCCTGAGTTCACCGCGACCGCGTGCTTCACCCCCAGGAGCCTCTTGACCTTCCCTTCGAACTCTCTGACAAATCGCCCGCCTTCGAAGGACGAGTCGGTGAGGGCCCCGCTTTCGAGGACGGAGACTACCGCCCTCTTCTCCTCTTCGCCCAGCAGCGGTCTGTTGATGGGGATGAACTCTGCGGGCCTGGCCGCCCCAGCTACCTTCCCTTTGGTGGCCGCCAATCTAGTGCCGGCCCGGCCTACTCCGTGTTCTTCGGCGGCAGCCCGTAGCCGTAGAGCAGGACCGCGTGAAGCAACGCGAACGCCAGAAACGCCACGAGCGAAGCGGCCGCAACGAGGGCGAAGTCGCCGGAGAGAAAAGGTACGTCGCTGACTGCCTGCCATCCAGCCAGTAGAAGCCCAAGCACGGCCGAGGAGATCACCCAAGCGTACGTTATCCTGTATTCAGGCCTCACCAGCAGCAGAACACCGCTCGCTAGGCAGGCGATCGTCGGCCACGCGACGAGAACCGACC
Source organism: Nitrososphaerales archaeon (assembly GCA_035622335.1). GTDB lineage: Archaea > Thermoproteota > Nitrososphaeria > Nitrososphaerales > Gagatemarchaeaceae > DATJAJ01. Next base: position 44,337 of record DASPVO010000047.1, on the reverse strand, counting down.
CCGTCAGCACGATCGCACCCGCCCACACCGCTCCCGCCAGGAGGAAGAGGTAGGCCGTGTTCTTCCTCACGATGTCCATGAGGGGCATCTCCGCTGCCGGTCAGCGGTCTCGATATAAGGTTCGCTGAACGGCGTCGACTAGAAGGGTCGGGCCGCGTCAACCTTATCTGCCGTCGCGGTCGGCTCGATCCGGAAACCCCTTGGAGTCTTCTCTGGAGTCATTCACCCTTGCGGGAAGGCTCTCGGAGCTGACCCGGCCCGTCAGCGAGATGGGGGAGGCGCTCCTGGCATCTGCGACCTACGACGGCGACCTCAGGGTCGCCGTGCTGAAGTTCTACGACGAGAAAGCGGGCAGGTGCTGGGTCTGGAGGGACAACACCGGACACAAGCCGTACTGCTACACTCGCCTCGGGGCGGATGAGATTGCGAGCCTCAGGACGCGGAGGGACGTGCTGGACATAGTGGAGGTCGAGAAGATGGACCTCCTGGAGGACAAGAGGGTCCCCGTCAGGAAGATAATCACCACCGACCCGCTGGCGATAGGCGGTGGACAGGACAGCATCAGGGACAAGATCAAGGCATGGGAGGCGGACATCAAGTACTACGAGAACTACGCGTACGACAGACGCCTGAGGATGGGCACTTACTACAGGGTCTCCGGCGGTAGCGTCGAGCCCGTCGTCCACGAGGTCCCTGAGTCGGTGACGAGGTCGTTGGAGGAGGTCTTCAAGAAAAACCCGCCGGAGTTCGGACCCTACCTGAAGGAGTGGGCAGATCTCCTCGGCCAGCCCCTCCCCAACTTCAAGCGCATCGCGATGGACATAGAGGTCGCGAACGAGTCGGGGCGACTTCCGGACGTGGAGGACCCCCGGCTCCCAATCATCGCGGTCTCCTTCTTCAACGACAAGGAGCGGGTCGTCTACGCGCTGAGAAAGAGGGGCACCGAGCCCCCCGCAGAGGCCGACGCGAGCTACACTCTGAAGCTCTTCGACGACGAGGCGCAGCTGATTCGAGCGGCCTACTCGAAGATGGTCGAGTACCCAGTCCTGCTGACGTTCAACGGAGACGACTTCGACCTAAGGTACCTCAGGCACAGGGCGGAGAGGTTCCTCCACATTCCCGAGGAGGAGGACCCTATCCAGCTCCAGAGGCAGGAGGCCTCCCTGAAGCACGGCATACACATCGACCTCTACAGGTTCTTCAACATCAAGTCAGTGCAGGTCTACGCGTTCAGCAACAGGTACTCCGAGCACACCCTGAACGGCATCTCGGAGGCGCTCCTGAACAAGTCGAAGATCGAGTTCGAGGGCGAGGTGGGAGACCTCCCGCTCTCCGAGCTCGCCAGATACTGCCTCAACGACTCCCAGCTCACCTACGAGCTCACGACGATGAGCGACTCGGTCGTGATGAAGCTCCTCGTGGTCGTCTCGAGGATCGCCAAGATGCCCATGAACGACGCTTCCAGGCTCGGCGTCTCCAACTGGATCAGGAGCATGCTCTTCTACGAGCACAGGAAGATAGACGCGCTCATCCCCCGCACCGACGAGCTGTCGAGCAAGGGGGAGGCATCCTCCCAGGCGATCATCAAGGGAAAGAAGTACAAGGGCGGGCTCGTCATCGAGCCCAAGCCCGGGGTCTTCTTCGACGTGGCCGTTCTGGACTTTGCGAGCCTCTACCCCAGCCTGATCAAGGTGGACAACCTCTCCTACGAGACGGTCAACTGCAAGCACGAGGAGTGCAAGACGAACGTGATACCCGAGACGCGCCACTGGGTCTGCAGGAAGAGGAAGGGCATCGAGAGCCTCGTGATAGGCTCGCTCCGTGACCTCCGGGTCAACCACTACAAGCAGCTCGCGAAGGACCCGAAGCTCAGCAAGGACGAGAGGGAGCTGTACGGAGTCGTGAGCCAGGGCCTAAAGGTGATCCTTAACGCCTGTTTCACTGGCGACACCTTCATCGTAACGGCGGACGGCATAAAGAACATCCGTGAGATGAGGGTGGGAGACAGGGTCGTCAACATAAACCCGGAAACGAGGAGGATTGAGATCGACCGAGTCGTAGAAGTCCAGAGCTTCCCCTTCGACGGAGAACTCCTCCACTTCAAGGACTCTAGGATGTTGGACCTGTTAGTGACGCCAAACCATAGGTTCCTAGTCGAAGACAAGAGAGTCGGTAGCAAGACCGGAGCTCGTTTCGTTTCCGCAGAAGAGGTCTACGGCAGGACCAACATGAGGATACCCAAAGCGACCGACGGGGTGGACCTGAACGGCACAGGCAGGGTGTCGTTCTTGGAGAAGGCCAAGGAGCTGCAATCTCTGGCTAGGCTGTACCCTCCAGCAGGAGTCAGGATGTCGACATGGTTCAGGAAGTTGCCCGTCCCTCTCGGGCGGACTATTAGAGCACAGGGCACCGTGGTGAAAAGGAAAGACAGTCAAACGGGGAAGTACTCACCTCACTATCGACTCCCCGCGAAGTCGATCTCGGAGTCTGACATCGATGCCGTGGAGGACCTTGGAGGGACGGTCAAGCTGGGAGACCTGAAGGGCGCTACCATCTACTCGAGGATGTCCGCCGTGCACCTCGCCACACTTTGCGGCTGGTACGTTTCGGAAGGCAACACACACGTCACAAAGGAGCGGTTCTACAGCGGAGGTGGGCATCGGGGAAACGTTTGGACTGTCCAAATTACCCAGAGCCAGGGCTGTGGGAATCTGATGGGTCTCAGATACAGGGAGGAGATCAGGCAAGTGCTGAGGGACCTCGGCTTAAGTTTCACGACAGACCGCTCGGACTCGAAGCACTTCACTGTCTCGGGACACGTCATGACCGAATGGATGTTATCGAACTGCTACACCGCCGGTTCTCGTCCGAACTCCTGGGCGAAGCGCATACCAGACTTCGTCTTCGAGTCCAGGGACACGATGGAGGCTTTCCTTGATTCGGTCTACAAGGGTGATGGGACCAGAGGCAAGAGAACCTACTCCACCGTCAGCGTCAGGCTCGCGGAGGACATGGTGAGACTTCTGAGTTTCTTGGGGTTCAAGACGAAGATAGAGTATAACGAGAAGGACCGCTTCTACAGGGTTGTCTTCAGGAATTCGAGCGTTAAGCTCACTCACTCTGGACCGCGAATCAGGGAATCGATATCGAAGGTTCCGTACGTTGGTTCTGTCTACTGCGTCACCACGGAGAAGAACCACACGGTCATAGCCGGTAGGAACGGGCGCTTCGTTCACGTTGGTCAGTCTTATGGGTCCTTCGGCTTTGAGACGTTCGCCTTCTACTGCCTCCCCGTCGCGGAGGCGACAGCTGCACTCGGTAGGTACGCGATAACAAGGACGATAGAGAGATGCAATGCCTCCGCGATCAACGTGCTATACAGCGACAGCGTGACCAGAGACCGATGCGTCACAGTCAGGGACCCAACTGGTAGCGTCAAGGTGCTTCCGGTCGAGTCTCTCTTCGAATCGTTTGCTGCATATGATACACGCGCCGACGGGAAGCAAGTGGTGAGGCCTTCTGGGTGGAAGACGCTCGCAACAGACACTAGAACCGGAAAGACGGACTGGAAGGACCTCGCTGCGATAGTCAGGCACAGAACTTCTAAGAGAGTCTACAGGGTCTGGGACAAACGCGGCTCGACGACGGTTACCGAAGACCATTCGTTGGTTGTCATGAAGAACGGAAACATCGAACTGTCACGTCCCCAAGACCTCGCAGACAAGCATCTGCTGAGAGTGGACAGTATCCCTCGAGCCGGCGAGGTCAAGGCGCTCGACCTGTATGAGCTGATTAAATCGATCACTTATCGGAGGCGTTTCAAAGGGAGCTGGAGGACTCTCCAAGCCCATTGCGATGACGAATCGGTCTGGTTCTCTTGGTCCAACCGGGTCAAGCCCGTCAAACTGAAGAGAATCATCAAGGTTGGCACACCAGAGTTCAAAGCCTTGGTGGAACTCCTGGGTGCCTACATTCCGGAAGGGAGCTCAAGCACGCCAGACACCACCACTTCCAAGGTCGGTGCCTCAATCGCGTGCTCTGACACTCAATGGCTCGAAAAACAACTAGAGAATTACAATAGTCTGTTCTCGAATGCAAGAGTCTCCATAGTTCGATCTTATCCAGGAACTCGGAATTTGGAGTATCGTTCTGCATCTGGGGCTTTGGTCCAAGTTCAGTACGAAGACAAGACATGCAAGCTTCAGATGATGAATGGAATATCTGCGGTTTTCTTCAAAGCTCTCTGCGGGCAGAGGAGCGACGGCAAGCATCTACCGGAATTCATTTTCAACTCACCCGACGATTCCAAAATCTCCATGATCGAAAATATGGTCAAGGGAGACGGCTCCCGAGTGTTTGGACCAGCGTACTCCCAAGAGTATAGAACGAAGAACTTCAGATACGAATCCAAATCAAACCAATTGATCAGCGGGTTATCCACGCTCTTGTTGCAACTCAACATCAACCATTCCATTTCGTACCGACCGAATAAGCGAACCTACACGATAGCCACTTGCACTAGCATGAACGTTACCCGACGATCTCCACGAGTCGTGAAGGAGAATTACGATGGATTTGTCTACGACTTGTCTGTCGATGGGTACCATACCTTCTGTGACTCCTGCGGTAGCATAGTTCTCAAGAACACGGACTCTCTGTTCTTGCAGAGCCCCTCCAAAGAACAGATCAACGAGATGGGTCGCTGGGCAGAGTCCGAGCTGGGAGTAGAGCTCGACCTCGACAAGGTCTACAGATACATAGCGTTCAGCAGTCGCAAGAAGAACTACTTCGGCGTGCTCCCTGACGGCACTGCAGACATAAAAGGAATGACGGGCAAAAAATCGAACTCCCCCGAATTCCTGAAGCAGACATTCTACGGCGTCCTCGACAGTCTTAGCAGGGTGCAGAGCCCGGCCGACTTCGAGAGAGCGAGGGCGAGCATAAGGGACCAGCTCTCGGCGATGGTATCGAAGCTCAGGGGCAAGCAGGTCCCGATGGCCGACCTCGCGTTCAACGTCATGATGAGCAAACCGACCGCCAGGTACGACGGGACGAAGCCCCAGCACGTCAGGGCCGCGGAGATCCTCGAGGTGTCCGGGAAGGAGATCAAGGCGGGCGACATCATCGGCTACGTCAAGACGAAGTCTCCGCCCTTCGTCAAGCCCGTAAACCTCGCGAAGCCCGACGACGTCGACGTCGGAAAGTACCTCGAGTACGCACAGTCGATGTTCGACCAGATCCTGGACGCTCTGGACTTCAGCTTCGACGAGCTGATGGGGGCGACCACGCTCGACTCGTTCTGGTCCTCATAGGGGAGGTGGACCCGGAGTCCAGACCCCGCATGCGCACGGCTAATATTCGGACCATGTGCATGGTGTCGGTATGAAGAAAACGACGGCGGCGCTCGCGCTTGCGGTGGTCGCGATCATAGTGGTCGGGGCAGTGGCCATACTCTACGTGGTCGAACCGCGCGCGCAGTCCGCATCAAGCAACACTCAGTCAGCATCGAGCAGCTCGGGCCAGGTGGCCCTGCTGATCTCAGACCCACCAATCGCGCCGAAGGGCGTGACAGACCTGTACATGACTTACACTAACGTCGCGATCCACGAGTCGAACGAGACGGCACCCGCAGGGTGGCTGACGCTCGGAGGCTCGGGGACGGTCGAGCTCTTCGCGACGCAGAACATCAGTCTGACCATAGGGACGGGCAAGGTCCCGTTCGGGAACTACAACAGGGTCAGGTTCGTCGTCTCGTCCGGCGAAGTCACCTACGAAGGCACTAACTACACTGCTAACTTCAGACAGGACAACCTCACCGTCCTGGTGGTCGGTGGGATACACGTCAACAGCACCCAGGGCGCGGCGGCGATCATGGACATCTCGCCTCTGATTGTCAACTGGGGTACCTCCAACAACCCCGTCTTCCTAGTCTCCGCGAGGGCGATAGCTCTACCCGTCCCGCTTTCGAACATCACACCCCAGATGCTCCAGATAGGGTTCAGATTCGCTCTGGCCGAGAGGGCCTGGTTCAACCACGAGCTGGAGGCTTACACCTCCAACCTCGGAGTGACGGGCGCGTCTCTCTCCAGCACGGGTGTGACGCTGGGCGTCAAGAACACCGGCAACGCGTCAACGCTCGTCAAGGCGGTCGTGATCTCTCCTCTAGTCGGGTCGCTGAGGCCCGCCACGAGCGGCAGGATCGTACCCATCCTGGTCGGCTCACTCACCTTCGCAGCGACAGACCAGGGTCAGCTGATCCCCATCACCGTCAAGACTTTCACGAACTCGAACGCCAGCCTGATACCTTCGGAGCTGGGCTACAACCTGACGGTTGGCAGGAGCTACTCCTTCTCTTACACGGGCGCGATACAGCTCGGGTTCGGGCTCACGAGAGGCCTTGAGATCGTCCCCGGACAGCAGTACCTGGTCACCGTTCTCGGCGATCAAGCGATAGCAAGCTACGTTGTGACCGCCAGCTGACGGCGGTCCTTCCCCATTTTTTCATTCGTGCTTCTCTGAGACTGAACGTATGCTCTCGATGAAATCGCTGAGGTTGACGTCCCGCGTCTCCTTCCCGTCCCTGTCCCTCACCGAGATCTTGTTCGAGGCTTCCTCCTTTGGTCCGACGACGACCATCAGAGGGGTCTTCTGCATCTGCGCGTTCCTGACCTTGGAGCTCACGGTCCCTGTCTCGAAGTAGCCCTCGGCCCGAACTCCGCTTTCATTCAGCTTCGTCAGGACGGACCTGCCGTACGATATGCTCTCGTCGGAGACCGGGATAACATCGACCTGGACTGGGGAGAGCCAGAGCGGCAGCTTCCCCTGGTAGTGCTCGAGCATGACGCCGATGAACCTCTCGAGCGAGCCAAGGATTGTCCTGTGCAGCACCACGGGGGTGTGCTCCTTCCCGTCCTCGCCAGTGTAGGAGAGCTTGAACCTCTTGGGCATCTGAAGGTCGAGCTGGAACGTCCCGCACTGCCACTCCCTCCCGAGCGAGTCCCTGATGTCGACGTCTATCTTGGGCGCGTAGAAGTTCCCCTCCTTCTCCTTCACCTCGTACGGCCAGCCCCTCTTCTTGACGCCGCTGATGAGCGTGTTGGTGGCCCTCTCCCATTCCTCGTCGCTCCCCATCGACTCGTCGGGGCGCGTCGAGATCTTCGCCTTGTACGTGAGTTTGAAGACGGCGTAGACCTTCTCCATGAGGTCGAGCATGTCGTTGAGCTCTCTCTCCGCCTGGTCCTCGGTCGCGATGATGTGGGCGTCGTCCTGGGTGAGCGACTTGACCCTGAAGAGCCCGCTCGCCACCCCGCTCAGCTCGTTCCTGAAGAGCGGGTCGAAGATGGCGTACCTGACAGGGAGGTCGCGGTAGCTCCACCTTCGAGACCTGTAGACTAGGAATGTTGACGGGCAGTTCATCGGCTTGAGACCCAGCTCCTCGTCACCGAGATGCGTGAGGAACATGTTGTCCTTGTAGTGCTCGGAGTGACCGCTCACACGCCACAGGTTCGTGTTGGCGAGCGCGGGGTTGCTTATCTCCTGGTAGCCCCTCCGCCTCAGCTCCTGCCTGAGGAAGTCGATTAGGATGTTCTTGAGCGTCAGGCCCTTGTCGTGCCAGTAGACCATGCCCGGAGAGGGTTCTTGGAAGGAGAACAGGTCGAGCCTTTCACCGATTATCCTGTGGTCTGTCTCCGGGAGGTTCCCAAAGTCGGACTTCTTGATCTTCGCGAAGAGCTCGTGCTCTGAGAGCTCCCTCTCCACCTTAGGGGGCTTGTGTTCGGATACCTCCCTTTGCCTGGCTCCATAACTCCTCGACATCTCTGCGAGAGGATGGCCCTTGACCTTGATTTGCAGCGCCTTGTTCCAGCCGAAGGGGGCTGTGTAGACCTTCAGGCCTGCCGCCGTCGCGTCCTCGGCCATCTTCTTCAGCACGCGCAGCGCCTCGGCAGGAGGGGCAAGGTCTTGGGAGATGTGCGCGAACGGATAGATCATGACCTTGCTGACGCCAAGCTGGGTCAGGAACTTTTTGGCGTCCTCTGCGGCCCGCTTCGCCTCCTCGTCACCGTCGCCCTTCTCGACCGCTGTGAATAGGACGACCAGCTCCTCCTCGCGGACCTCGCTCGTCTCCGCATCCTCGGCGTCTCTGATCTCCTTCTTGATCGGCTTGTACTCTATGAAGTCGGCGTGGAGTTGGAGAATTTTCAAATCCGTTCAGCCCTTGGCTACCATCTGGCTCTCTCGAGCGACTTCTCCTTCTTGGTCGCCTTCTTCCACGCCTTGTAGTGGTCGTGGCAAAGGTAGACCCTCCTTCCTTCTCCAGACACGCTGAGGCCGCTCCCAGACATCTGCTCCCTGCTCAGGGATCGCTCCGCGTTGTTGCTGCATCCAGAGACGCCGCACTTTACCCCCTTGTCGACCCTGCCCAAATCACCCGCGCGAGGCTCTTTCACTATATATATGGTCTTGGGCGGCCGAAATCCGATGCTGAACCGCCTGAGGGCGCGGCTCGATGGTTATCTTCAGTCTCTCGGGAGAGCGGGTGCGAAGGCGGGCTTGTCCCCGACCGCTTGGACGGTCGTCGGGTTCCTTCTCGCCCTATGTTCAGGCTTCTCCTTCTGGGCCGGTGGTTATCGGGGGGAACTCTTCGGCGGCCTTCTCATACTTGCGTCGGGGTTCTTCGACGTCCTGGATGGGGCGGCCGCCAGGGCGATGGGGAAGGTCTCGAAGGTGGGCGGATTCCTCGACAGTGTGCTCGACAGGGTCGCCGAAGTCGCGATATTCTTGGGCGTTCTCGCTGGTGGGTACGCGCCGCCCTCTTACGTTCTCCTCGCTCTCTCCTTCAGCCTCCTTGTGAGCTACGCTAGGGCGAAGGGGGACGCACTCGGAGTGGACCTGTCCGGGATAGGGATTGGGGAAAGGAGCGAGCGGCTCATAGTCCTCGCACTGTCGTCACTGCTCGGGCTAGTGTACTACGGAGTGATACTAGTCGCCGTACTCGCGGGATTCACCCTCGTCGAGAGGGTCTACAGAGCCGTGCTGCATCTTCGCTAGTCCCCCATGCCATTCCTGACGCGCTCGAGTAGTGCTCTCGCCCTGGCGAGCTCCCCCGAGCCTCTCTCGGTGATCACGTAGTCGGTCCTGAACGTCTCCGCGCTCCTCCTGACCAGACCCTCCCGCCTGAGTCTGTAGAGGACGGAGTAGAACGTGATTGTCGCTGGCGAGAAGCCGTACCTTCTCGTGACAGCGGCCTTGATCGAGTTGGGCGAGGCCTCTCCTTCTTCGAGGACAGCCAGGATGTAGAACCACAGGTTCCCTTTGGTGAGCGACTCTTCCAGATGGTGATAGGCCAAGGCTGGGGACCAGATTCAACCATTCGCCGTACAAGGCGTCGGCGCCTTTAGGTGAACCTGCGCTCGCTCTTTGCCCTGACCCTGACTATGCCGTAGTGGACGCTGCAGCTTATGCAGTAGTATCTCACCGTCGTCGGTGCGGCGATGTAAGCGCCCTGCTGCCTAAGCTCCCTTGCGAGTGTCGGCTCGACAAGCGAAAGCCTCGTGGTGACCTTCTTCGCCTTGTCTCTAGGGACAGCAGCGCCGCAGTTGCTGCAGTGGATTATGTCGCTCCTGCCCTTGCCTCCCTTCGAACGACCCCTACTCTTTCTCTTCTTGGACACGAGTATCTGCCATTCCCGAGCCTGCCCTGCTTAAAAACCATGCTCAGCGCTTGGGGCTTCTTCCGGCTTACTCTGTCTGATCATTATAGACCCGGCTATGACTAGACCAAAAGGTATCCCAAGTGTTGAGCCCGCCACTGAAAGCGCAGAGTTCGCGGTGTCGACTCCCGAGAAGAACCCCTGATTGTAAGTGAGGACCGCGAGCCCCAGGGTCAAGGAGTACGCCAGAGTGGGGCCAAGGATGCCAGCGAGGGCAGCGAGAACCCCGACCAAAGGCGAGCCTCCCTCCGATGTCCCGATGGCTCTGATTCCGGTGAGCATTGCGGCGGCGCCGGCGACCGTCGCGGCGGCCGACCCGGCCAGGTCGAGGGCGTCTATCAGGACAAAGGAGCCTGCGTTGCTCGAGAGCTGGGTGCTCGAGTTGAGCCCGAAGTGGAACGCTAGGACTTCGAGGGTTGTCGCTGCGCCGTAGGCGAGGAAAGCAGCTCCTCCGATGGCCACCGCGGCGGCTCCGAGTTCCCTCGAGTCCACGCCTTAGCACGGAAAAGTTTCAATTTATCTCTGACTCTCCCTAGAGATTCCAGACTCGAAAGAGTTCATAAGTCGATTGTTGGTGGGCATTCGAGTCTTGAAGGTCCTGGTGGCTGGTTTCATGACCATCGACACGATCCAGCTACCGGTCAGGACGATAACCTCCGTCGGCGGGCCTCCGTGTTACGCAGGTCTTGTCTGCGCGCGCTTCGGCATGGACGTGGACGTGATCACGAAGGTGGGCCCGGACTTCCCGGACGACCAGTCGGTTTGGCTCGCCCGCAATGGAATAAGGCTCACACCGCAGGACAGGAGCGCGAACGTCAAGACCACGAGGTTCAAGATTGCGGCCAAGGGTCAGGACAGGAAGCTCGTCCTCGAGCAGAGGTGCGAGGACCTCAGTAGCGGCCAGCTGACTCAGACGCGGTACAACGCAGCGCTGGTCAGCCCCCTCGCTGGGGAGATCTCCGCCTCACTTCTCGCAGACATCGCCAAGCAGTCCGATTTCACCTTCATGGACCCCCAGGGCTTCGTGCGCGTCTTCGACAGCGAGGGTGCGGTCTCAGTCTCCCGCATCAAAGACGAAGGAATTCTGAAGAGCGTGGACGCGGTCAAGATGGACATGGAGGAGGCGGAGGCGATCACAGGAAAATCATCCCCGACGGACGCGCTTAGCAAGCTCTCCAACTTTGGGGTGAGGAAGGCGCTGTTGACCAGGGGCGGGGAGACGTGCCTCGTGATGGACGGTCCAAGGTTCTTCTCCGTGCCGGTCCCGAAGGTCCAGGTCGTCGACACCACTGGCGCGGGCGACGTCCTCGCGGGCGCCACGATATCCACCTACATCAGGTCGCGTGACTTCCTGTGGAGCGCCTGCTTCGGTGTGGCTGCATCTTCACTGTCGCTGCACATGATAGCCCTCTCAAAGGTCGACCTCCCGATGAGCGTGGACGAACAGGCGAGGAGGCTGTACTCCACGGCGAGCCCCATCGCGCCCGCGTGACCTCAATACGACTTCGCGAAGTTGGCTATGACCTTTGCAGGGTTCCCGCAGGAGACGCAGCTAGAGTCGAGCGGGTGTTGGTCGAGGGGTAGGTTGAGTATCTTCGCCCCCGTCTCCGCCTTCAACTTCGCCTCGCACTCCTCGCTGCCACACCACTGCGCCCTGACTATCCCTCCCTTTTCCTTTAGCGTCTCCTTCAGCTCCTCATAGGTGCTGACCATGTGTGTATTCTCTGAGAGCACCTTCCGCGATTTAGCCAGCAGGTCTCGCTGGATAGACTCCAGCTCTCCCGCGGCCTCGTCCACGAGCTTCTCCCTCCTGACGCTTCTCTTCTGGGCTGTGTCTCTTCTGACCAGCACCAGTTCCCCCTTCTCCAGGTCTCTTGGGCCTATCTCGACTCGCAGGGGCACGCCCTTGAGCTCCCACTCGTTGAACTTCCGGCCGGGGGTGAGGTGGTCTCTGTCGTCCAGTCGTGTCCTGAATGAGTGGGCGAGTTCCTCGCTCGCCCGTTTCGCTTCGGGGAGGACCTTCGGCTTCGACCTCTCATCCGCGATGGGCACAACGACGACTTGGATGGGAGCCACCTTCGGAGGGATGACCGCTCCCCTGTCGTCTCCATGGATTGCGAGCATCACTCCTATCATGCGGGTGCTGATCGCCCATGTGTTCTGGTAGACGAGCTGTCTGACTCCCGCCTGGTCCAGGAAGCCGATGTCGAACGCCTTCGAGAACTTCTGCCCGTCGAAGTGGAAGTCGGGACCCTGAATCGCCTTGCCGTCTGGAAGAAGGAACTCTATGCTGTAGGACGCCTCAGCCCCAGCGAACTTTTCGCTCTCGGTCTTTCTGCCCACGTACCCGGCCACAGCCAACACTTCCTCAGTGACCTTCGAGTAGATCCCGAGTATCTGGTCGCGCTCGGATTCGGCTTCCTCCCGGGTCGCGAACATCGAGTGACCCTCGTTCCACAGGAATTCCCTCCCTCTGAGGAAGGGGGTTGGGTGCCTAAACTCCCAGCGCACAACGTTGTTCCACTGGTTGAGCCTCAGCGGGAGGTCCCTCCACGACCTCACCCACCTCGAGACGACCTCGTACATTATGGTCTCTGAGGTCGGCCTTATCGCGAGCCTCTCGTCCAGCTTCGAGTCTCCCGCCTCGGTCACCCATGCGACCTCGGGGTTGAAGCCTTCGACGTGCTCCTTCTCCCTCTTCAAGAGGCGCTCTGGGATGAACAGCGGGAAGTACGTGTTCTGGATGCCGGCTCTCTTGAACTCCGCGTCGGTCTGCGACTGTATTGCTTCCCAGATGCCGTAGCCGGCGGGCCGATAGACAAGGCATCCCGAGACGGGACTGTAATCAGCTATCTCCGCCTTCAGTATCATCTGGGTGTACCACTCGTCGAAGTTGTCCTGTTTCTTCGCGGACATGCCCTCCTGGCTCGACTGTGACATGCGGTCGAGCTCGGCGCATCAGCCGCTTAAGAACTTGAAGCGACGGAGCCGAGGGCTTTCAGGTTTGCTTGGCAGGCTGGTGCTGCATCGACCACTGCCAGACGAAGAGGAAGACTCCTGCTACCAGGAGCACGAAGGCCAACGGGAACGCTACTGTCGTGTGGTGCTTGCCCACTTCGATCACGGCTGGGACTCCGAGCAACAGCACCGCTCCAATTATGCCCAGGGTCTGATTTGCACCAATGTGGAATGGGATTGCCATAAGGTAGCTGGTCAGGAACACGAGCGCCGGGAAGACGAGCGAGTATCTCCCGACCAGGAAATCGAGTGCAGAGTTCCCTATGTTCCCTCCGTTCGCGTAGACGGCGAACACCAGGGAGAGAGCGAACGCGGCGGTCGCCAGCTTCTGCATCGTCCCTTGGTCTTCAGAGAGCCTAGCCTTCCTTTCGCCTCCCTGGGCGGAGAAGACGTCGATCGAGACCGCTGCCAGTACGGCTAGGAAACCCACAAGGAACGTGATGGGGTCCCTTGTTATCGTCAGATAGACCGTCACCGGAAGCGTCGCAGAGATTCCAGACTGCAGCCAGAGGACGAGACCATAGACGGCGGGGACGGCGAATGGAACTATGAACAAGAGCGTCGTGACATCGTCGGTCCTTTCAGACCTTGGCATCAGGGGTCGTGCGCCTCCGAATTGGGCTTAAAACTGTTGTCTTGCTGAACTCCGTCTCTCGTCGTCCTGCCGAACGTGAGGTAAGCGGTGTGTCCGATCATCATCGACGCAGGTCTCGTCATGCCGACGCGCGCCTCCATCTGTCTGATCATGATCTCGAACGTCTCTATAGCTGCGAAGCCCTCCTCTTTCATCTTCTGCACGAGCCTCTCGGCCTGATTAGTCGTCGGGGTCACGGCCGCCATAGGAGCGGAGGGTTTGAGGCTGGCCTTCATGCTCTGGACGACCTCCCAGGGGTCACCGACGTCGAGCACCCCGGCGTCGATGTCCTCTATCCCGAAACCTTGCTTCGCATCTCCCACCTTGAAAGTGACGTAGTCCGACAGCCCCATCTTCTCCACGTTCTTCCTGGCCACCGCCTGGAACTCGGGATTGATGTCATAGGTGTAGACCATCCCGGACGGCTGGACCAGGTATGCGAGGAGCGCCGTGGTCGCACCGCTGCCCGTCCCCGTCTCGACCACTCGAGAACCCGAGTGAACGCCGAGTTTCACCACCATCAGCCCGAGGTCCTTCGGGTAGATGACCTGAGTCTTCCGAGAGAGCTTCATGATCATGTCCTCCAGAGTCGGCTTCAGGACCGTGAGCTCGTCACCTAGCGTCGTCGTTGCCCTCGCTCCAAAGGGCTCTCCGACCAATGAAGTGAGGTCGAGGATCCCGAGATGAGTGTGCAGTTTCGGGACGTCCTTCGGGCGCACCAACCACTTCCTTCTCCTGTCTCTGTAGACGAGGACGAAGGAGTCGGGCGTGATCGTCTCCACGAGTCCGCCGCTCATACTTCGCTTATATGCAGTTGGCCGCTTTGAAGCGACCTAGGCTCGCCACCAGTCGTACCTGAGGTATTCCACCGTGCCTTTCTTGGTGTCCGGGGTCGCGATTATGAACTGCTTTCTCACGGTGGTGGCGAGCCTCCCCGACCTCACGAGGGAGGTAGCCGTTATCGAAGACCCGGGCACCATGACTTGGACGATGTAAGGGGCGTGGTCGATGCCCGGACCGTGCTCGTAGACCGCGAAGTCTGACCCGAACTTGATGCCGGGAGTCACGACGTAGCCCGCTTCACGCAGGTTGCGGTAGACGAGGTACTTCCCGTCGAATTCGTTGTATGATCCCCTGCACGCCTTCTCGAGCTGAGAGACGCTCAGCTCCGTTCCATCGTCGTCCTCAACCGAGATCGCCTTTTTCTTCGCCAGATAGTACCCCTCCATGAGGTCGAGAATGAGCGGGGCGTCGAACTCGAAGTCCTTCGGCTTCGGTATGCCGAGCGGCTTACCATAGTAGCCGTCCTTGAAGAGCTTGCGAGAGGACTCGATGTCCCAGACGACTATCCTGTTCTGGAAGAGCCTTCCAGATGGCCTCGCCTTCGGCAACCTAGATTCCCAGCGCTAGGATGGTCGCCGCGTCAGCGGCGCTAAGCATGGCATCTGCGCAGTTCTCGACGGACTCCAGCACCTCCTTGACTATGATTAGCTCCTTGACGCCCTTTGCCATCTTCATCAGCAGGACAATCGACTCCCGATATTGGTTGTCGATGGAGCTCTCTATCTGCTGGACCTGGGCCGCGAGTTGTATCGTCTGATCGGAGTTTATCGACAGGGCCCTGACGCTCTCGTTCAGCTTTGAGACGCCGTCGATGAGGAGACCCAGGAGTCCGCTTATCGAGTCCTTGAGCTTCTTGTTGCGAGCCGACGACTTCGGGAGCTGAGACATCTTGAATGCTATCCCGTTCACGTGACCGAAGATGTTCTCGACGGAGAACGCGGCCCTAAGGACGTCCTCCCTGTTGACAATGAGGGTTCCGACTTGGGAGAGTTCCCTGATGAGAGCTGTCCGTAGCGTCACCACGTCCTCTTCTGCCTTCTTCACCCTCTCCAATGAGGAGGCCACCTGCATCCTGTCCCCCTTCGAAATCGCGGCGAACTCGTCGAGAAGGACCCGTGTCGCGTCCAAGACGCGCCTCATTTCGTCCTGAAGAACAACTACCGTCCTCCTTCTAGCCTGCATCTCACTCTCGGGGCCGGACAAAAAAAGATGCTCGCGTCGACCCATCATGGAGTCTGGATATAAGACTGGGCCTCGCTTTCACGAGAGCAATCCTGAGGGGTGCTACTCGCTCGACTCCTTAGTGTAGCCCTTTATCGGGTTCAGAAGACTCGTGAATTCCATGGGGAAGATGTACTTCGTCGATGGGCTCGCGCCGAGAGCCTTGAGAGTGTCCAGATACTGGAGCGCCATCGTCTTGGAGTCGATGTTCTTCGCAGACTGGAATATCTGATTGAGAGCCTCCGAATAGCCCTGGGCCCGGAGGATGGCCGCCTGCTTGTCTCCTTCAGCCCTGAGGACCGTGGATTTCTTGTCTCCTTCAGCGACCAGTATCGTCGACTCCCTCCTTCCGTCCGCCTCGGTCACCATGGCCCTTCTCGACCTCTCAGCGGACATCTGCTTCACCATCGCCTCTTGGACGTCGGCGGGAGGCCTGATCTCCCTGATTTCCACGTTCGTTACCTTGATGCCCCACCTTTCGGTCACTTCGTCGAGCTTCGTCCTCAGTACTGAGTTGATCTGCTCCCTCTTGGCCAGAAGCTCGTCGAGAGGTATGTCTCCGACCACGGCCCTCAGTGTGGTCGTCGCTATACCGATGGAGGCCCCTTCGAAGTTCTGGACCTGCACGACGCTCTGGGTGGCGTCCATCACCTTGTAGTAGATGAGGAAATCGATGTCGGTTGGCGCGTTGTCCTTTGTGATGCAAGTCTGGTGCGGGACCTCGAGGTAGCGCTCTCTCAGGTCGATCTTGTTCACCTTGTTCACGAAGGGGGCGACGAAGATCAGCCCCGGACCCTTCGCGCCGGTCAGCCTCCCTAGCTTGAAGACGACGAGCCTTTCGTACTCTCGGACGATCTTTATCGCGCTGACCAGTAAGAAGAGAAGCACCACCAGTATGATAATCACGACGATTATGGAGACGCTGGTACCAGACGTCAACTGGAGACCGGCCTGGAAGATTGTGTTCAAGGAGCCGCCCTCTCTACCACGAGACGCAGCCCACTAACCGCTTTAACCTTTACCTCGGCTCCCTTTGAAATGTTTTCTGAGCCCGTCACGGTCCACTCCTCCGACTCGATGATGGCTACCGCCTGGCCGCCCGCCTTCAGGTCTGACTCCATCTTCCCCTCCTTCCCTACAATCTGATTCGAGTCGAAGTGGCTCGGAGTGGACGCCAGCTCTTTCCTGACCCTGTACAGATACGCGCTTCCTCCAACCGCGCAGACCCCGAGCACTCCTAGCAATGCGTACGAGATCAGTGGGATGCCGAAGAAGTCGGCCCCGGGGAGTGCAGAGTTGGGGGAAGCGGGAGGTAGCTGGAAGACCAGGAGGAAGCCGACGGCGAAGACTATGATCCCGATTGCGGCGCTTATGCCGTGTTGGGTCTTGACCTCGAGGAAGACGAAGAACGCGCCTACCAGCATCAGCGCAATTGCCGTGAGGGAAGCGCCGAAGACTCCGAGCCCGAAGAGCGCGAGCACCATCACCGCCACGCCTACGACCGAGAGAACGATGGTGGGATGGTATATGTCGATGAGCACCGCAAGTATGCCCACCAGGAAGAGCAGGCTCGAGACGTTCGGGTTGCTCAAGACAGAGATGAACTGCGCGCTGAGGCTCTCGGTGTTTATGGGGGTCGATGCTGGGACTCCAAGCGCCGCGAGTGCGCCTGAGACCGTGGTCTGGTTGATGACCCCGTTGACCACGTGCTCCTTCAGGGCGACTGTGTCGATGTAGGACACCCCATTTGTCACCATCAGCCCTGTTGCCGTCGCGTTTCTCCCGTTCTCGCTGGTCAGGGTCTCCATGTAGGATGCGAACGCGTTTATGTCCTTGGCCATGGTCGTGTTGACCTCCCCTGTCGGTATGTCTTCGACGATCGGGGTGGCGGACCCGATGGTGGTTCCTGGGACCATGTAGATGTCGGTCGAAGCTTCAGAGATGTATGCGCCCGCAGAGAAGGCGTACGAGCTCTCCGGGGCGATGAGGGTGGTGAAGTTACCTCCCCACTGTTGGTAGCTCGCGATCGAAGAGATCATGTTTTGCATGCTCGCGCCGTCTCCCCCGTCGGTCGTAAGAAGTAGAACAAGATGTCCGGCGCAGAGGGACTCCGCGTTGCTGACGGTCGTGCTCATGAAGTCCTGGGTGCCGGGGTCGATGTCTGCGTTCAGAGATGCGACGTAGTATCCATCCTTGGTCGTGCACTGCGTCTGCGCCTGTGTCGCGCTGAGGTGCAGGGTTAGACCGACCAACATCAGGACCAGGCATAGCACGCTCAGAGGTCTCAAACGCATTGAGGACGACCATTGCGGAGCGAGATAAACATAGCCGCTGGTGCATTCGCTCATTAGAGCGGGAGAATATATACGAGAAGGCCGATAGAGGTGAAGACCTCTTGCCGGAGCCCAACGTTACGTTGGTGGAGCATCCCATGGTCCTAGAGCAGCTCACTCTGGCCCGGGACAAGAACAGCAACCAGGTAGCCTTCCGAAAGTCGATCTTCAGGCTGGGCCGACTGCTTGCGCACGAGTTTCTGAGGACACTGGACACAGAAGAGTTCGGGGTCGAGACCCCGCTAGGTCCGACCAAGGGTTACAGGGTGAAGGGCAAGGACAAGATAGTGATAATCATGGTGCTCCGGGCGTCAATCCCCTTCGTGGAAGGGATGTACAAGGAGATGCCGATGGCCCGGACGGGGATCGTTAGCGCCTGGAGGGGCAAGGCACCGAACTTCCCCGTGGAGGTCAGCTACGCCAAGATACCGAGGATAAGGTCGGGAGACATAGCAATAATCGCCGACCCAATGCTCGCCACAGGCCATACGCTGGTCCACGTGGCAAGGAGGGTGGTGGAAGCGGGCCGTCCGAAACGTCTTGTTATCTTCTCGGTGATTGCTACCAGGGAGGGGATATCATTCGTCAACAAGGCCTTCCCCCGGGCAGAGTTCTATACGTGCGCGATTGACCAGAGGCTGGACGAACACGGGTACATCTATCCAGGACTAGGAGATGCGGGGGATAGGGCATTCGGTACACCGTCACCCTAGGATCCGAAGGTGTTCCTGTCTAGCAATGCTCGTCGCCTCCTCTGCGCGACCCCCGAATTTCTCTAGCCGCCCGACAATGAGGTTACCTTCTTCCTCTGACTGTTGTACATCTCAACAATCTCTTTGACAGAAGTGCTGTCTTCGGGCTTCTTGTCGTCCCTGATCTTTCCGGTGAACTTCGGGAATCTGAGAGAGATTCCGGCCCCCTGCCTGATGGAGTTCATCGCGGCCGTGTGGATTGGCGAGAGCGTCAGCTCAGCAGCGATGGTCTCGATCACGACGTGCGGCCTGAACCAGATGTCAGGTTCCATCTTCGCCTCAACGTCGGGAGGCTTCACGTGGCTCTCGTATGGCTTGAGCAGCTTTGGGATCCTCTCGAGGTCGGCGTCGGAGAATCCAGTGCCTATCTTGGCGATGCTCGTGAAGACCTCACGCTCCGAGTCGTAAGCAGCTAGAAGGTAGGTGCCGTATGTCCCAGCTCTCCTACCCTTACCATGGAAAGCGCCTATGATTGTGAGGTCTATCGTGTCGGTCAGCTCGCTCCTGTACTCCCTCTTCAGCTTGATCCATGAGAATTCTCTCGCGCCCGCCCTGTATGTCGACGCGAGCTCCTTGACCACGAGGCCTTCGCACCCGTTCTCGATCGCTTCCTCCATGAAGTCCTCCATCTTCTTCGGGTCGTCCGTCCTCAGGGCGGGGACGGGCCTCGTCCTCTCCGTGACCGAGACGGTCTCCTCCAGTTTCTTCCTTCGAGCTGTGTACGGCGAACCGGTGTAGTCCTTTGAGTTCGCATAGAGCAGGTCGAAGAAGTTCAGCGCGACCGGGTAGCTCTTCATGGCCTCCGCGACCCCATACTTCCTCCTCCTGTGCATGAGTTCCTGGAACGGAAGGTACTCTCCGGTCTCCTCGTTTATCGCCACGACTTCAGCCTCCAGGATGGCGTTCTTGGCTGAGACGTTCTTCTTGACCAGTTCCGCAGCGTCGGGGTAGTTTTCGGTGATGACCTCAAGCCTTCTGGAGAACAGCTTGACGCTCGAGCCCTTCTTGTGAATCTGAAGCCTCTCGCCGTCCAGCTTATACTCCGCCGCGACGACCTTGTCGCCCATCTTATCGAGGATGGCCTTCGCCGACTCCAGCCTCTCCGCGAGCATGGGCCGAATCGGGACGCCGACCTCTACTCCCACCCTCTCGACCCCCTTCAGACCCTTCGTGGCGAGCAGCTCGACGACAAACCCCATGTCGGGATGGACGTTGTACGCCCGCTCCACCACCTTCCTCGCCTCCTTCTCCCCCGCGAACGCGACGGCGGAAGCGTCGAGCAACGTGTAGTCTGCGACGCCGAGTCTCAGTTCTCCAGTCACCGTCCTCATGACGTACTTGGCTTCGGGCGGGGTCGCGTCGTTGAGCAGGCTTACGAGCTCCTTCAGCTTGGCCTCCACTGAACCGCTTCCCGACTGCTTTGCTATCTTGAAGATCGTGCCGTAAACCCTCTCCAGAGTCAGCGGCTCGTGATAGAGGGTGCCCTGCGCCTTCTCCTTCAGGATCTCCTGAGCAGCGCTGCCGATGTCCCCCAATCTCACGTAGGTTCTGTAGACATCGTCCGCGGCGAGACCCGTCGCTATCGTCAGAGCCCTCAGGGCCATCTTCTCCGCAAGTCCCACCTCGACGCCCTCGTAGTCCGGCCTCAGTTTGCCCTGCGTAAGATATGCGAGCATGGCCAGCTCGGTCTTTGGTGTCTTCTTCATGAGTTCCGACAGTATCTTGGTTATCGCTATCCTTCCCGTATTCGCCTCGAGCTCGTCATAGGCCTCCGCCACCTGCGAATAGTTCAATGGGCGGGCGCGAAACTCGGGACGTTATAACCACAGGGCAAGACTCACATCTGAAAAGGTCGTACTGAGGTCGCTCCCTCGACCTTGTAAACTGGGTGCAAAACGCTTATTTGCACTCCCGCGGCTCGTTCCTTCGAATTTACATGGGTGGCACAAAGAAGAAGACGATGGCCGCGATGGAGAAGACGCAGGACTCCGACGAGAGTCCTCAGGCATCATCGCAGGGGTCGAAGGGAAAGAAGCCGAAGGAGTCAAAGGGACCTCCGCAGCAGCAGAAGAGGCTTCCCTTCCTCGCGCCGAAGATGGGCGATGCAGAGATGGTCAAGGCGCTTTCCTCGTTGAAGGCGATAACGATCTTCTCAGCTTCCAGAGCTCTGGGTGTGAACTCGTCCATCGCCAACGTAGTCCTGCACGGCCTGGAGGAAAAGCAATTGATATCGAAGGCGGGAGGTTTCAGCGGGCACTACGTCTGGACCGTCCCTTCGAAGGCTTCTTGAGCTCGGTCTCGAACCTGTATACCATCTCGTTGGATTTCTCGTAGCCGAACCTCGCATAGACAGGCTCCCCGTACTTGCTGGCGTGGAGTTCTATCCTGCCGTACCCCTCTTTCCTGGCCCAGTCTGTGGTGTACGCTAGGAGCATAGTTGCAAGGCCCTTGCCTCTGTACTCCGGTTCCGTGTACATCGACATCAAGTAGGGCGTCAGTCCGTCCCTTCTCCCTGGACCCGGCTGGTGTTCCCTCAACCAGATGCTTCCTCCGGCGACCACCTTCCGGTTCTCCCCCTCTATCAAGAAGCAGAATAGCCGTTTCTTCCTCATTTTTCTGAGCGCCCAGGCTCTGAAGGCGGAGTCATGAAGCTCCATCTCCTCTGAGGTTCTCGGCCTGATGTCGGTGAACATCGAGTGGCGCTGATGGACCAGAGTCTCCATGTCCCGCGGACCGGCTCTTCTGACTCTATAACGCTCCTTCACGCGATCTCGGCTCTCAGAGACACCACGTCGCCCAGTCTAACCTCGTCGAAGAGTTCGATTCCGCTCTCCACCTTGCCTATCGGATTGAGGGGCCTTCCGCTCTTTGCGGCTGCAACGAATATGCAGATCAAGCCACCCGCGGCCATGAACGCGACGTCCCCTCGCTGGAAGTCTGTCCTCGCCTTCTCCACGCCTGTCCTGATGTCGGTGAACAGGCAGACCATGGCGGGTTGCAGGTTGACCCTGCTGTGGATGGGCATGACTCTCATCATGGCGTTGATGGTGAGCGGCGATAGATGTCTGAACAACGAAACCTTGGCGGACCCCCTTCCCCTGACTTCAGCGTTGCACTCTATCTTCGAGACGGAGCCGGGCGAGCTCAAACCAGCATAGACCAGGCCCGGAGAGGTCTTATGACTTTTCCGCAGTCCCGCCAAATTGGCACCTCGGAGTCGCGCGGCCTGGAGAGCGAACGGGTGCCGGTTCTGTCCGAGATTACGGAGGTGGGGTCTGATGAAGGTCGTCTCGTGTGCGAGTATGCGCTTGCTGAATCAGGAATCCTGTTTTTGTTGCTTTGCGCTTCAAACGCGTTATATAGATTGAATCGGAATTCACGCTCGATGTTCGACAGCATGACGAAGAAGCTTGCAGTGCTAGGGGCGCTGGCCGTAGTCTTGGTACTCGGCGCGGGACCCGTCGCACTTGCATGCTCATCGCAACCTGCTACACCAACTCTCGCAACAACTATTCAGTGCACGACTGACAGCCTCTTTTCGGCTTGCAGTTCCACTAGCCCGCTCCCCGGAGGTATAACCGGCATCGAGGACTCCGCGGTCCTCACGCTGAACGAAAAGACCTACGGATGTGACGAGTGGAGCTACTTCGGCAGTGGCTTCGGCACTTCATCGTGGTTCGGAAACGGAGGCGACAAGGGCGATAGCTGCAACTACGGCACGATATCGTTCTATCTCGTCTCCGGAACAGAGACGACTTGTCCAACAACTGCGCCCACCGATGCTACTGCAGAAGGGTCTAACTCTGTCAGTGGCTCGGGAACATTCACATCGAACCCCACCTCAACTCTCTCACCCGGATCCTACTACTACTACGTGGTCTACACGGGCACCGGGAAGTCGGATGGTTCTGGACACGGCACATGGAACACTCAGTACGGTGAGCAACCAGGTGACTGGAACTACTACTACAAGTCGGTGGTCGAGTGCGAACCATTCACAGTCGGCACTCCAGGATTCCCACCTCCCTCCAGCGTTCCACAATTCCCACTTGGAGTCACCCTCGTGTTGGCATTCGCCATCCCTGGACTACTCCTCCTAAGGGGCAAGTTCACCAGCAGACACCCATCTTACGCCGCGTAAGATTTCGCAATCGTCGGCAGCAGAAAGCTCTGCTGCTGACCTCCTTTTTTGCCGGAGGGGAAGCGCGTCACCAAATTCAGGGCGCTTATCTCAACATGATATCGGAAGACTTATGAGAGTACTTCCAAAGGCGTAGCAGTCCCAGGTACCTCCTTGTCTCCGCCCACAGCCGCCAAGAAGGGTAGAATATCCTCCGCTTCCGACTTTGAGGTCAAGATAGGCCCCCCAAAGCTCACGCGCTTCGAGAAGGCCAGGATCGTCGGAGCCAGGTCTCTGCAGATAGCTATGGGGGCACCCTCTTTCGTGCCCTTAGTGGGCTCATTCCGTGGTGCGATAGAAATCGCGACCGCGGAGCTCAGGGAGGGAGCTCTTCCGATTTCGATACGCAGGGCTCTTCCCAACGGGGTTACGCAGGACATCCCGATAAACGCGCTTCAGGAATAGCTGCTACAGGGTATTCTTGCCAGGCCGACTCAGCGAGTGGGACTCTCCCGCTCGTAGCGGAGATGGGTACTTACTTTTATGAAGTCTCGAAGGTAAACTTCGGGGGCCAATAGTCTCTGCTCTCTGCACGAAAAGAAGACGTGAAGGTCTATTCGACTGAAGTCCTCGACGATGCCTCCAGAATTCTGCTCGAACCATTCGGTCTGAGGGAGGGCGAAGCGGACGGCGAGACACTCGCCAGCGCAGAGGTACTGATATCGTTCCCCTACAAGGTGACGCCTTCCCTTCTCGCCAGCATGAGGAGCCTGAGAGCCGTCCAGACGATCTCGGCCGGCGTTGACAACATCGCATACTCAGCGCTCCCCCCAGGTGCAGTCGTCTTCTCCAATGCTGGAGCATTCACAGAGCAGGTCGCAGAGCACGCATGGGGCCTTGCATTCGGGGCGGCCAAGGGGCTGGGAGCGAGGGATCAGAGGGTCCCTCCCTACATCCTTCGCGGCAAGACCCTTCTGGTCTTGGGATGCGGCGCGATCGGCTCCTCCATAGCGGAGAAAGGGAAGAGGTGGCTGTCGATGAGGACCGTGGGAATTTCTAGGTCCTTCAGGACTCCAGAAGTGTTCGACGAGAAGCACCCGATCTCGACGCTGGGTAGTGTGATAGAGTCGGCTGACCTTATCATGGATGCTCTCCCCCTCACCAGAGAGACGCGCGGGATTCTCAATTACGACCTCCTACAGGGGGCCAAAAGATCCGTCGTCATCGTCAACGTCGGCAGGGGCGACACCGTCGACCTCGATTCAATCACGAGGCTGCTGAGTGAAAGGCCCGAAACGAGATTCGGTACCGACGTCTACTGGAGGGGAGCCGACGGGCGAGAGAACTTCAACGTCCCACTTTGGGGGCTTCCTAACTTCGTGGGCACGATCCACGCCGCAGGTGGGACACTGTCTGACCCTACCGCGCTCAAGGACGCCAAAACGAAGGCAGCAGAGAACGTGAGGTTGTTCCTCACGACGGGCAGCGCCAAGAACAGAGTGAACGTGGAAGAATATAGGGCATAACAGGGCTCCAGACACGCACTTGAGCCGAAATTGGAGAGCGGCAGTCAGTGATTGTAACTGGTGCGGGCAGAGCTCATGCCGTCTCTCCAATAACCGTGTTCCTCAGGGTACCTATCCCTTCGATCCATGCCTCTATTCGGTCCCCCGCCTTCAGAAAGGGCGCACCGGAGAAGACGGCCACCCCTGCGGGAGTCCCCGTGGAGATGACATCCCCGGGAAGCAGCGTGACTCCATCGGATGCGTACTCTATCAGCCGGTCGATTCTGGATATCATGTCGCCCGTGTTCGCCCTCTGTCGTTCCACTCCGTTGACTTTCAGTGTCATGTCCAGGTCGTAGGGGTCGGGTATCTCCGAGCTGCTCACTAGGCAAGGGCCGAGAGGCAGAGCCGTATCAAGCATCTTGCCTTTGACCCAGTTCTGTCCGAGTGGGTTCAGCCTCTCGGGCCATCCAGGAGGGAACTGAAGATCTCTGAAACTGATGTCGTTCGCGACGGAGTAACCGGCGACGTATTCCATCGCCTTCTCCTTTGGTACGTACTTCCCCTTTCTTCCGATTATCACCGCAAGCTCGACCTCCCAGTCCATCTTCTTGCTCACTCTAGGTAGGACCACGGGGTCGTCCTGCCCGACGAGACAGCTGCCGAACTTGGTGAACAGATACGGCTCCGTCCTCTCTCCCGCTGACTGCTCGCGCCTGTGCGAAGCATAGTTGACGGCGGCGAGCAGTATCTTGTCTGGGTTGAGCACCGGGCTGAGAAACTTGGCCTCCTTAACCTGAACCCCGTGCAACCCAGCTGCAGATTCCTCATGGAGGGTCTCGAGGAGGCCCATTCGGAGCATGTCGTCGATGTTGCTCACCCTAGACATCGCAGAAGAGACCTCCGCCACGTCGAAGACCATGTCGTGCAAAACAAGGCCAGGGCGGACTGTACCCCCGAACCGGAAGTTCGCGAGCTTCATGCTTCTCTATCGTCTCCGCGCTCCCGCCAACCCATATATATCGGACCGGTCGGGCGTGCCGACGCAGGTCAATCATATGCCAAGAAAGAAATCCGACTCGGAAGGCTCGGAAGAGCACGAAGAGAGGACCGAACAAGCCAACACACCACAAATGAGAACATCCCCACCAAACCACATCTTCGTGGGCAAGAAGCCGGTCATGAGCTATGCGATGAGCGCGCTCATCCAGCTGGCCCAGGCGGGAGAGGTGAACGTCAAGGCGAGGGGAATGGCGATCGGCAGGGCCGTCGACGTGGCTGAGATAGTCACGAAGAGGCTCGGCGGTGGCCAGTTCAAGGTGAAGGACATACGCATCTCCACCGAAGTCGTTGGCGAGGGCGCAGAAACCAGGAACGTCTCTTCAATCGAAATAGTCGTCGGCAAGTAGCCGCGACACTCAGAGAGCATTGAACGTTCGCGGGTTGTTCCGACTAGCGTGAGCTGAGCTTCGGGTGGACGTGATACCGCTCGCACAGAGTCAGCTTTTCCTTTCTCCTCAGAGCTTTCACTTCAGCCTCCCTCCTTAGCGCCGAACCTTTTGTCCGGACGCGTTCGAGGTAAGCTAGGGCGACCGGAGTCCTTCCTCTCGTGTACTTCGCACCCCTTCCCGAGTTGTGCATCTCGAGCCTTCGCTCCACGTCGTTGGTGTACCCGGCGTAGAGGGTCCCATCGGCGCAACGCAGTAGATAGACGAAGTAACTTCCGCCCTTCGTCATCGTCACTTTGTTGCCACCAGGAGCTGCCCATACCTGTTTTCGAAGAGGGGCCGCGCCTCCTGGGGAACTCTGGTCTGAGGCAGAAAGCGTAGCATGTCGGGTCTCGCCACTTTCACGCGTCGGAATCCGGCTTTGCGAGCCGTCGACGCCAGCTCGGAATCATCGTAAAAGCGGAGTCGGCTCGCCATTGGTTCGGGAGCTGCGGGAGTCCCCTTGAGTTCGCTGGAGCTCGTGAACAGGACAAACCTCCCTCTCTTCTTTAGGACCCTGTGCACCTCCTCGAAAGCAGCGACGGGTCGTTGTATGAAGCCGAAGACTCCAGTCATAGTCGCGCAGGTGAATGAAGTGTCGCCGAAGGGCAGAGCTTCTGCCTCACCCCGCTTCACCACCAGCCTCTTTGCACTGATCGCCTGCCTGTTCGTCCTTGCCGCGAGTTCCACCATGTCTACGCTGTGGTCGACTCCGGCCGCGCTGCAGCCGCTCAGCAGCGCCTCCTTCAGAAAGGCCCCGCCTCCGCAACCTACATCCAGGAGCACATCACGCTTCATCAGCTTGAGTTGCTCCAGAATCAAGAGGAAGTTGGGACGATGATAGATCGGGTCAGCGTAGACACTCCGCGATTGTCTTCCCGTGGGCCTCCTGGCCCTTCTGTCTGTGATCCACTCTCCAGCGCGAGAAGCCAGAAGCGAGGATGTGGAGGGCAGTGCGATCTCTCTGGCGAACCATCCCAGCTGCTCTGGGGCGTCCCCGATGTCGCCTTCACGACCTTCGAACCTTATTGAAATCGTGCAGCCGCTTCCTTCCCGTCGGAACTTGTACTCCACGATTGCGCTTCTCGGGACACCACTACCTGGGGCGAGTTTCAACCGAGCCTCTCTTCCGCGCCTCCAAACTTCAAACGTACCGGCGATTCTCCCGCCCTCGCGCAGGTGACGAGAGGGGCCGAGCGCCATCTCCATCCCGCGTTGTTCAGCTTCGGAGCGCAGCTCGTCGAAGAAAGCCGAGAAGGCTCGTTCTGGTGGGAGACTCGTGCGTATCGCGAGCGTGAACGCCAAGCTGTTCCGACTTTTCGCTCGTTCTGTAGATAAGCGTGAGCAAAGTCTTCTCCGACAGCACTCGGCGGAAGCTAGCGAATGAAAAAACGGATTGGAATATGGAGTCTGGAATCTTGCCGATAGCGAAAAGTTGGGCCGAGAATTTTCCGGACAAAACAGAAATTTTCGGGACAACATTTTTAAGCGAAATTCTTCAACCATTGTGCATCAAACAAAGTTGGTTGAATCTCGTACACAACCCGTGACGAAGGTCGGGGTCGTCGCGCCAAGATTCTCAGACAAGGATCTTTACAGTCTTGCAGAAAGATTTGGCACTCCATACTTCCTCATCGATGAGGCCACGCTCAGAAAGAAGGTCGACGAGGTGGAGCAGGCATTCTCGGAGTTCAAGGGAGCGTTCCGCGTCGCCTACTCCGTGAAGGCGAACTTCAACCCCTCGGTGATCAAGACGTTCGTGGAGGAGGGGATAATGTTCGACCTCACAGCTCCCGCGGAGCTGCAGTTCGTGATGAGATGCGGAGGGAGCGCAGAGAGCGTGATGTACACCAGCATCACAGAAACGGAGGCTGAATACGAGACCGTGGTCAGCCAGGGTGTCAAGCGCGTGGTCGTCGCGAGTTGGAACGGGCTCTGCAATCTCGCCGAGGCGGTGGCGAAGGCGGGCAAGGAGGTCAGCGTGATGATAAGGGTCAACCCCGAGGTCCACGTCCACGCGGAGTTGAGAGGGTCGCTGAGGGCTGGCAAGTTCGGAGTCCAGTTCGAAGGGCCCGGACAAGACAGCGCGTTCGAAATCCTGAAGAAGATACTCGTCACGCCCGGTCTGAGGTTCGAAGGCTTTCACTTCCACCTCGGGAGCCAGATTGAGGACCCTTCGTGTTACGCCGAAGCGATAGAGAAGCTCGAGAGCTTCATACTGAACGCGAGGAAGCAGCTCGGAGAGTTTCCGATAAGGACTCTCGACATTGGGGGAGGACTCCCTGTCTCGTACGGTAAGCCTGTGCCGACGCCGAAGGACCTCGCCTCGAAGATCGTCGCCCAGATCAACAGCCTCGGAGAGAGCGTCGGGAGCAGGTTCACGCTCGTCGCGGAGAGCGGGAGGTTCCTGAGCGCCGAGTCGACCATCCTGGTGGCCCGGATCGTCAACGTCAAGAGGTTTGGAGAGAACAGGTACGTCTACGTAGACGCAGGGTACAATCTTCTGATCGATTCAGCCCTGCTCAAGCACGAGTATCCGGTCGAGGTCGTTCCCGGAGGGAAGCCGTCGTTCCCCAAGACGGTGCTCGTCGGGCGTCTGTGCGACCCTCTCGACATCTTCCCGACGTCGAGCCGTTCCAAGCTCGGAGACGCTCAGGTCGGCAAGCTGGTGGTCTTCAGAGACGTTGGAGCCTACTCGCTTGTCATGAACATGCCCTTCCACAGTCAGCCGCGCCCGTTCGTCTTGATGCGAAACGCCCAGGGCGTATACACCGTCGTCCGCAAGGGTCAGGACGTCGAGACGCTCTTCATGGACGAGGGCGGCGACTGCCTGCCCAACTGACAAGGTTCTTAGCCACCCCGCGGGTCTGCGGCTGAAGCATGCGCACGGGCGAGGTCTACTCCAGACATAGGATGGCGGACGGCAGGGTAATCACGTTCCGGTCGCTGAAACAAGGCGACCTGGAAATGATGATGGGTTTCGCGAACTCTCTTGTCGCGGAGCGCACTACGAACCCCGACATAGGCGTCCTGATCGACAGAAGGGTCACGAAGAAGAGCGAGACCGAGTTCCTCGCGAAGATGCTGAAGGGGATACGCAACGGCTCGGTCGTGAGCGTCGCCGCGGTTTGCGACGGCACTCTCGCTGGCCACACCGCGGTGAGCAGAAGAACCCAGCGCGACGTCAGGCACACCGGTGTCTTGGGCATCGCGGTGCACAAGGACTTCCGGGACAGGGGAGTGGGACAGAGGATGCTACGCTTAGTGCTGGACAGGGCAGAGAAGGAGGGCATACGGCTGGTGGAGCTCCAGGTCTTTGGCAACAATGCGCGTGCGATCCACCTCTACGAGAAAGCGGGGTTCAAGCGCATGGGAGTTCTCCCCAAAGGAATCTTTAGGAATGGGAACTTCATAGACGACCTAAGAATGTACAGGCAAGCATAGAAGAACCGATATATCGACGAGACCCGGCCTCTGCGACGATTGACGCTAGAGGTCATCATCGGTCCGATGTTCTCGGGCAAGACTTCGGAACTCATCAGGCTCGTAGAAAGAGAAGTGTATGCTAAGAAAAGAGGGGCGATATTCAAACCCTCGATCGACAGGAGGTACAGCGTCAGGGACGTCGTCACCCACAACGGACTGAGGTACGGGGCATACACCATCGCCCCCACGGCCGAGGGGGTGAGGAAGATATCTGAAGCGACAGGCTCGAAGGGTCTGGAGGTGGTGGGCGTGGACGAGGTCAACTTTCTCCCCCTGTCTGCGGTCCGCGTGCTCGACAGCCTCGCCGACAATACGAAGGTGGTCGCCTGCGGCCTGAACCTCAACTTCAGGGCTGAGCCCTTCCAGACCACGATGGAGCTTGCTTCGAGGGCGGACCGTGTCAGGTATCTGAGCGCGGTGTGCGTCGTCTGCGGGCAGGAGGCGACAAGGACCCAGAGGCTGGTCAGGGGCGAGCCCGCCCCAAAGGACTCTCCAACGATAGTAGTAGGCGGGAAGGAGCTCTATGAGCCCCGGTGCAGGGCCTGCTACAGGGCTCCGAGGTAGGGAAGATGGCCCTGGAGCCCAGAGACCAGAGAGGGAGAATGTACCACGTGGGCCTCAAGAAGGGCGACGTGGGCAGGGTGGCGTTCCTGCCAGGAGATCCCGCGAGGGTGGAGGCGATCGCCAAGAGGCTCGAGGGAGCTAGACTCGTCGCAGAGCATCGCGAGTACAAGTCCTACTCAGGCTATCTGGGCCGGGAGAAGGTGCTGGTCACGAGCACCGGGATTGGAGGTCCTTCCACCGCCATCGCAGTTGAGGAGCTGGCGAGGCTGGGCGCAAGGACGATGGTCAGGGTCGGCACCTGTGGCTCCATCAGCGAGCGCGCGAAGGTCGGAGATCTCGTCATCGCCGACTCGGCTGTTCGACTGGACGGGACCACTGCGCAGTACGTAACGCCCGGTTACCCCGCCGCAGCGAGCCCCGAACTAGTGCTCGCGTTGAAAGAAGCCGCAGAGAGACTCAAGAAGAAAGCAGTGGTAGGAATTTCCGCATCTACCGACTCGTTCTACGTTGGACAAGGCAGGAAAGGCTTCGGAGGCTATTCGCCATCAGTGGTCGGCTCGCTCGAAGACGACCTTCGGGCCGCAAAAGTCCTCTGCTTCGAGATGGAGTGCTCGACGCTCTTCACGCTCGGGAGGATCTACGGCCTCAAGACAGCCGCGGTTCTAGCGGTCGTTGCCGACCGGCTCTCGAACGAGTTCAGGGTTGGAGCCGGGGTGGACGACTCGATCGACGTCGCTGTAGGCAGTCTGCGTCTCTTCAAGAAGTTCGGCGTCTAAGGACGACGCCCAGCACGTCCGCGCCAGCTAGATGACCCAGGGAGCCTCCTCTGGCTCTCTCCTCTGTGAACCTCGCAGAATCCCTCGCTCCGCCCGAGACGAGAAGCGGGACGGGGTCGTCAGAGTGCATCTTGATCGAGCAGGGCGTGGCGTGGTCGCATGAGACGCCAAGCGTGGCGTCCCCGATCCCAGTGAGGGAGGAGAAGAAGTCCCTGTCTATCGACTCGATGCACCTGGTCTTTCCAACGACGTCGCCGTCGTGTCCGAACTCGTCTGGCCCCTTCAGGTGCGCGTAGACCATCCTACCATCTCTGAGCTCGGACAAGAAAGTCTTGGCCTTCTCTGTCATCGACCTCTTCTCGTCCGTCCTGACCATGCGCATGCCCAGAAGGCGTGCGATCCCGACCTCTGCGGGCATCTCCACCAGCGCCGTCCCGTCTAGCCCGTACTTGTCCCTGAAGCTTCTCACCGTGGGCAGATGGTCTCCGGCGTCTCGCAGAAGTACGCAGTTCGCGGGCATCTTGCCCTCTCTAACGCGCTCCGAATTCGTTTCTGCCCCGGAGAGGCGCTTGGCAGCTCTCTCGGTGAACTCGTTGACGAGCTGTGCTGACCGCTTGGCCTTGGGGTCGTCGTTCTCCGGCTCGCACCGAGCGACCTTGTCGCCGCTCCTGACGGCCCTTGCAGCTCCGAACCCCCCAACCCTCGCGTACGCCGGATCGGTGTTGGAGACCGCCGAGGAGAGCCCGCCTCCTGCACGGACCACGAGCACTCCCCTGTAACCGACCGTTGACCTGAACACGAAATCGGCCCCGTCGAGCCGGACCTCGTTCACGACCCTCTCCAGCTCCTTCGCTTCTCTCTGGGAAAGGTCTCTCCCTGCGCGCCTATCGATTATCTTCGCGCCCCGTGCGAAGGCAAAGTTCGCCCTCAACGCGAGGTCTCCGTCTTCGAAGCGCACCCCCGCTCCCACGGCTTCGACGACTCCCCTGCCCGGATAACCCGTCTTGAAGCTGTAGCCGAGCATGTTGAAGACCGCGATGTCGGACTCGGGGGCGATTCCTCGGCCGACCGTTGTGACCGTACCTAGCCTCGACCTCGACGCCATTTCGTCTAGATTGGGGGTGCAGGCGGCCTCGAGCGGGGTCGTATAGTTCAGTCTTGGGTCCGGCCTGTCAGCGCAGCCGTCGAGCAGCACATAGCCGATCTTCACTCCCGTCTCCTCCCCGACCGGCACGCGTTCGAGTTATCTCTCTTTCGAAGGACACGACCCTCTGAAATACTAATAATGCCGTGATACCACTCACGGAGGGCCCTATGGTTGAGATCAGAAAAGACTACTTCACCGAGAAGCTCTCCATCGTCCTCCCGGACCACGGCCTGAAGCCCGGACAGGTCATTAGCCAGAAGTCTGAGAAGTGCGCCTTCTGCCCCGGGAACGAGGAGATGACCCTTCCCGCAGACCTAGTCCTCGTGAAGAGAGGGGACACGCTGTTGAAGCAGACCGACTCCGAGGGCGACATAGTGAGGAACTGGGTCGTCAGGGTCTTCCCGAGCAAGACGCCCGTCGTGACGCCGAACGCATCGCCCTTGTACGGCGAAGCTCCACACTACAGCGAGCCGGCGGTAGGCTACCACTACATCCTCGTGGCCAGCCCCAAGCACGACCAGCCGTTTTGGAAGATCGACAAGGAGCAGTGGACCAATATCCTGGCCTCGCTCCAGGACAAGGTCAGGTGGCTCTACGCCCAGAAGAGCGTGAGCTACGTCTCGCTTTACATCAACAGCGCAAAGGAAGGGGCTGGGACCGCATCCCACCCACACATCGAGATCGTAACGACACCCAGGGTCCCACCGATCGTGGAGGTCGAGGCTGACACGGTCCAGACGTCGCTCAACGACCTAGGGATCTGCCCAATGTGCCAGGTGGTGAGCACGGAGGCGGGCGGACCGCGGCAGATACTGGCGACCGACTCGTTCGTGGCGTTCACGCCTTGGGTCTCGACCCACCCATACGAGTTCTGGATCTACCCGAGGCACCACCAGACGAGCGTGCTGAAGGTCTCGCAGAAGGAGATGATGGACCTCGCTCTGATGCTGAGGTCTACGCTTGGAGGGACGGCCAAGGCGCTCGGGAACCCCGGGTTCGTCATGGTCTTCCACAGCTCCTCCGAGAAGAAGACGACGAAGCAGATACACTGGCACATCGAGGTCTTCCCGAGGACGGCGAACTGGTCTGGCCTGGAGCTCGGCGGAGGCATCTACGTCAACGAGGTCTCCCCAGAGGCCAGCGCACAGGTCCTTGGCGCGATGGCGAGGAAGGAGCTGGCCCAGCTGGTGGGCATCCGCTAATTGGACTTCTTCAGCGCGTCGAGAAGCTTCGTCGGAAAGGGGTCGCGCCCCAGGCCTATCGCGACGTAGTAGGACACGAGTTCCAACTCGTAGACGAGGGAGATCAGCTCTGCCAGGGGTGTGTCTCCTGTGCCTGAGACAGAGAGAGGGCCCCTGCCTGTCTCCTCGAGGAGGGCCGTCATGGCGTCCGCGCCCCGCTTGTCCCACCTTCCCTCCCCCGAGTGCCGGAGGAAGAAGGGGATGAAGTCGCTCGTATACTCCCAAGTCTCGACCTCGTTGTGGAAGAGCTCAGGTATCACGTCTACGACCGCGTGCTTCTTGGCGTTCTCGTTCAGTGCGTTCTTGAACCTGACCGCGGCCCCCCTCGTCACTGTGGCCGCATAGATCGAAGGGGTCTTGTCCAGAAGTCGCGATGCGAGTCGCTTCGAAGGGTTCTCTGCGGGCGGCGTCTTTGGAGAGATCGCCGCGCTCGTCTTCTCCATCTCGGAGAGCGCGCTCCTCGCTTCCTCCTCGCAGTCCAGTCGGAGGGCGAACCTCGTAACAGCTAGCTCGGAGAAGACGATGAAGGGGAGCATGTACCTCGGCTTCAGCACCGTCGGCATGTCGATGTACGGAACACCCTCCTCCTGCGCGACCTCCTTCAGCTTCCCTCCGGACGATATGCAGACCATCGTCGCGCCCCTGGACATCGCCGTCTTCATCATCCAAACCGTCTCCCTGGTGTCCCCAGACGCGCTGCACGCTATCGCCAGGCTGTCGTTGAGGTCCTCGAAGGGCAGGTACCCCTTGCACACCGCCATCTCTCCGCGCCTGGTGCTCCTCATCCAGCCAGCCAGGATGTCGCCTCCCGCTGCCGAGCCTCCCATCCCCAGCACCACGACCCGCTTGTACTTCCTTTCAGGTATCTCCACATCCGCCTCGTAACCCTTCCTTGCGAGCCTAGGCCAGTCGGCGTACGCTTCGCTGACTCTGTGGGAGTCGACCTTTCTGATCAAGGCTTGAGTGAAGGCATCTCCCGCGGTCAACCTATCTCCCCCTTCCTGACTCGGGCCTTCCTTCGCTGGGCCGCGGTGGTTTCATAGACCCTTCTGATGAGGGCCTCCTCGGCCTTGCCCAGGCTCTTCCCGCGTCTCTCCATCATCCTTCGCTGGGTCTCAAGGACGGACTCCAGCCTGAGTTCGACCCCACGCGAGTCGCTGCCGTCGGAGAAGGTGAAGCTGGGGACGTCTTCCTTGACCAGACCAGAGACGTGGCTCCCCACCCCGATGCACCTCCCGGCGTAGACGAGGGATCCTATCGAGACCTTAGCTAGGTCGCCTATAACCGGGCCCAGCTTCACCTGGTTCGTCTCCACCCGGTCCTTCCCCTCGGTGACTCGCACGCTCCCGTATGTGTTCTTCAGGTTGCTGAAGTTGGAACCCGCGCCTAGGTTCACCCACTCCCCGACGATGGAATCGCCCACGAAGCCACCGTGCGCCTTGTTCGAGAACTGCATGAGTATGGAGTTCTCCACCTCGCCTCCCACCCTGCAGCTGTCGAAGATGGAGGTCCCGCTCCTGACGAGAGCCGACCTCACCCTCGCGTCCCTTCCCACGTAGCACGGCCCCGAGAGCCTGGAGAAGCTCTCGACGCTCGCGCCTTCGTCCAACACGATCGGCCCGAGCCGGGCGTCCAGGAAGGTGTGCTCCTCGACCTCTGCCGAGCCGCTTATGCGAATGTTCCCCTGGGGTCCCTTGGACGCAAAACCGCCCTGAGGCCTCGTGGCCGCGACGCCCCCGGCCTGCTCCGCGATGCCGAGCCCGTTCGTCTCGACGATCTCCCAGTACCCTTCGAAGAGTTGCCCGCTCTGCCCTTCGAGACCCCTTCCAGACTTTGCCTTCCGCCAGGTAGAGGCTGAGAGAACGCCTGGTGCGAGACCGTCTGCGGAGGTCCTAGCCGCCACCACCGACCCCTTCGAGCGCACCACAAACCTATCCTTCCTGCTCAGGAGCTGCCTCAGTACGGCGTCCGGTTTGACCCGTGCGTTCACGAAGAGTGTCTCTCCCCTGCAAGGGGAGTTGTAATCGAGTTTGGTCTTCTCCTTCGACACGCTCTGCATCTCCTCCCTTCCCCAGAGCAGAAAGTCCTCCTTGGGGAGGGAAGACCTCAGGGCGTCGAGGATGGTCTTGGTCCCCCAGACGAGGAGGCTCGTGTGTCTGACGAGGGTGAGAGGAGAGAGCCTCCCCCACCCGTCATCTTCGAAGACGACCACGGTCATGGGCTAGGGCACTTTTCCGAACCTTTCGGTGAATATGTCGTTCGCTCTCTTGTACGACTGCCTGTCTCCGATGTCCAGGAACTCCCCCTCCATCCTGAGGCCGTAGAGCCGCTCCTTCGCATCCAGCGCTTTATTGAACGCCTCCAGCATCCCGAACGTCTCCCCTTCGGGCATGTAGCTCAGAAACTTCTTCTCCATAACGTAGCACCCCACGTTGATGTCTCCGGTGACTTTGGGCTTCTCCCTCCACTGGGTCAGCCTTCCGGTCTGGTCGGTCTTCATGAAGCCGTACTTCAGCTCGGTGGAGTACCTCATCAGCGCCATCGTGAAGGTCGCTTTCTTCTCGGCGTGGTAGCGGACCAGCCTCCTCAGGTCAAACCTTAGGAGGGAATCCCCGTACAGGCAGACGAACCTCCCCCTCAGCTTGTCCTCCGCCGCCTTGAGCTGTCCTGCGGTCCCGAGGGGCCGCGACGACACGGCGTAGTCAACCTTCACCCCCAGCTCAGAACCGTCCCCGAAGTAGTCCTGAATCGTCTTCCCGAGGTAGCCTATAGAGACTACGATGTCCTTGACGTCGTTCTCCGACAGCCACTCGATGATGTGCTGCAGTATGGGCTTCGGCCCCACCGTTAGCATGGGCTTCGGGACGAATATCGTGTACGGCCTGAGCCTGGTGCCGAGGCCTCCCGCCAGCACGACCGCCTGCACCCTGTCGCCCCTAGCCAGTGATAGCTCGCCTGGGGCTCAGGCTCGCGAGCTCGTCCCTATATGCTTCATCGGGCCCGGCGAGGATTGACGGGTCGGCGACGAGCCCCTTCACTCCCTTTTCGACGACCTTCCTTATGTCGGAGGAGGTGAGCCTCTTCTGCGTCCTGAGGAGGATGGGCTTGGACGAGAGTCCGGCGATGAGCGTGGTCGTCGCGTGGTCAAGGATGCTGAACGGGCTCCCCCTCATCTGCGGGGGCACGGTGGCGACGTCGAGGGCCTCAACGCCTGGCATCAGCGACAGCTCCTTCACCTGCTCCAGGATGTAGCCCGTGGAGATCGCAGCGATCTTCTTGAGCCTGTCGTCCGAGAGGACGTAGAGGGGCATGACGTGCGCGTACATCTCGACGAAGCTGAACGCGCTCGCCATTATCCGCTCCCAGTAGTCCTCCGTGAGAGGCTTGGCGCCGCCGACAGAAATCCCGCAGGGGACGGAGACAGTAGAGATGACGTCATTGATGTAGACGTCGTGCAAGTCGTAACTTCCAAAGTGACCGGGGTACGAGCCCTCCTCGCCGTCGACGTTGAGCAGGATGGCATCGGCCCCCGCCTCTTCCGCGGCGATGGCGAACGAAGTGCTGTTCTTCGGCAGGCTCGCGATGAGCGTGTAGGGGACGTTCTTGGGCGAAACATCGAGTACCCTCCGCAGGACAGGCTCGGTCTCCATTCCGATACGGAACTCAGTCTCGCGGGCCGAATAGAAGAAGAAGGCTCAACTTTGGCTAACGCACTGATTCGATTGTTTTTACTACTTCAGAAGAACCAGACGTCGAGGGCCACGACCAGGAAGATGAGCGTCAGGTAGGGGCTCGTTATCTTGAAGAGGGTCCAGGCCGTGTCTGACTTCTTGTCGACGGCGAGCTTCGCGCTGTAGATCAGGACGAGCGCTCCAAGCGTTAGGGCCGAGACCGTGTAGAATAGCGTCACGGGTGTGAAGAGGAAGATCGCTATCGAGAAGACGGCGAGAAGGGCGCTGGTCGCCGCTATGCAGACCGCGGCGACGTTCTGGCCGAAGACCACAGGGAGCATGGGGACCTTCGCCGCCTCGTAGTCGTCCTTGACGGTGATGGCGAGGCTCCATATGTGCGTGGGTATCCAGACTATGACAAGAGCCGCCATGTAGACGGCGATGGGGCTGACCGCGTCGGCGACGGCCGAGTATCCCACGAGGACGGGCATCCCCCCAGATATACCGCCGAGGATTATGTTCAGCCAGCTCCTCCTCTTGAGCAGGAGCGAGTAGACCACGACGTTGTCGAGGAGACCGATCGTCATGAAGGCGGCCGCGAGGACGTTGAACCAGAGGCTCAGGAGGACGGACGACGCGGCGAGGACGAGCCCGAAGACGAGCGCCTTCCAAGCAGGCTTTATCCTCCCGCTCGGGAGCGGCCTCGACTTCGTCCTCTCCATTACGCTGTCGATGTCTCTGTCGTGATAGTTTGTGAGCGTGTTCGCGGCCGCTGAGCCTGACGTTATCGCGACCGCACCGACGGCGAGCCGGAAGAGCGAGAGCGGGGTTCCTGTCTCCTTGTAGGCCACGAGCATAGCCACTACACCGGTGAAGACGAGCAGTCCCCAGATCTTGGGCTTCGTCAAGACCCAGTAAGCATCCACTGTGTCCCTCAGGGTCAAGCGGACACGACGGCTCGGGTTCGCCGACAAAAACCTATCGAAGCGCGTTTCACAAGACTTTTTACGCCACCGCCGGCTCGACAGACACGTGCGAGCTCCAGCAAGGCCGACCGTGGTCTATGACGCCGACTGCGGACCATGTTCGAGCTTCAAGCGCGCCCTTGAGGCTGCAGATGCAAGGCACCGCCTGGACTTCGTCTCCCTCCAGGAGGCTGAGGAGAAGGGCCTTCTCGAGCGCGTCCCCTCCAGCGAAAGGGGGTTGTCGTCCCACCTGGTCTATCCCGATGGAAGTGTCTTGAGCGGGCCCAGTTGGATGCCTGACCTCCTCTCTTTCCTCCCCTTGGGGAGAGCGCTCCGTGCGGCTGCGGAGGATGTCCCGCCGTTAGCGAGCCTCCTCACCTTCCTCTACGTCACCGGCTCCAGGCTGCACTCTAGTCCGTCCTGCAATACCTGAGAACGGAATTCTGGCAAAGCTTGAAAAAGCCAGCCTAGCGCAACATAAGGGCAGACATGCCTACTGACGAAGAGTCCTTCAGGAAGCAGAAAGTCGACCTCGAGGAGAGGATAGAATCGTTGGAGTCGGAGAGGACGAGCCTCATGGAGGAGGTCGAAGGCCTCAGGCAGCAGAGAACGCTCCTCGACCTACAGAAGAAGGCCAATTCCCTCGAAGAGACGGTCCAGATGCTAAGGAAGGAGAAGGATGACCTCCACGGCCAGATCTCGGCGCTCGAGGGAGAAGGCTCCGGGGACTCCTAGCCCCGACTGATCTCTCTGGAAAGCCTGTCCCTCTCTGACCTCAGGTACTTCACGTGTTTCTCCAGCTGGCTGAGCTCTGACTCTAGACCTGTGAGCGAGACCTTCTGGTATTGTTCCTTCAGCGCCTCCTCTCTTTCAGAGAGCTCCTTCTTGGATTGTTCGAGAGACTCCTGCATGGCTTCTCCCTTCTTCTGGAGGTCGTTCATCTCCTTCTTCATCCTGGTGAACTCCGTCTCCGGCACGAGGAGGTATCTCTTCTTCCCCAGCACCCTGGGGAAGGATGCGTCGCACCTAGGGCACCGGAACATCCCCACGTCCCTCTTCGTTATCCCCCTCTCCCCCTCCTCGGGTTCGACGGTGACAGAGTATGTCCTTTCAGGCTGGGCGACTTCGGCCTTGCAGTTGGGGCACTGGGGCAACGGTCGACGGTAGGAGGGCTTATGATTTATGCGTGTCCCGCGGCGAGGCTGAAGTTTCCGCAGGCCGCTGTGGCAAATTTAAATAAAGGAGAGGAGGTTCGTCCCTCTGATATGGCATTCACCGACCCGGTCCAGCTGATAATCATCGGTGTCATAATCATAGCCATCTTCCTCTGGGGCCCTCAGAAGATACCAGACCTGGCGAAGGCTCTGGGTCGTGCTCGAAAGGAGTTCGACGACGCTTCGAAGGGACTCTCCGACGCGGCAGAGGGGACGATGACCCCGGCGAAGCCCGCCCCGCAAAAGTCGGGCGACCAGGTGCTCGTGGAGACAGCCAAGGCGCTGGGAATCAGCACCGAAGGGAAGTCGAAGGACCAGATATCCCAAGAGATAATCGCAAAGCAATCTCAATCGTAAAATAAGGCATCCCGAGCCTGCCCGAAGGACGTCATTGTCGGAGGATGGGATGTCGTTTGCCGAGCACATCAACGAACTGAGGGAAAGGCTCAGGGTAGTCGCCATCGGGCTCGTCATCATCTTCATCGTGGTAGTCTTCCTTCCCATAAACCCGGTCTACCAGTTCCACCACTTGGGGCAGTACGTCAACCTTGTCTTCCTCGAGCACACGGTGGTCGCGGCTTTCGTCCAGGGCATCAACAACTACCTCGTGCCCCCCAACTGGGTGCTGATCGCCGGGACTGGGATCGGAGAGGGGATGGAGGTGTACTTCGTAGCGGCTCTCCTCCTCACGCTCGCAGTGGGGATGCCTCTGATCGCGTACGAGTCGTACAAGTTCATCGACCCCGCGCTCAAGGAGGAAGAGAGGAAGCTCGTCTATCCCTTCGTCATCTCGTCTTCGGCGCTCTTCGTCGTAGGCCTGCTCTTCGGATACTACGTCATAGCGAAGTTCCTAGTGATCGCGTTGGGTCCCTTCCTGACCGCCACCGCGATCGCTCCCGAGATCGACGGTGTGTCGTTCTACTATGTGGTCTTCCTGCTGGTCGTCAGCACGGGAGTCTCCTTCACGACCCCGGTCTTCGTCTTCTCCGCGATCAAGCTGCGCGTGGTCGAGGCAGACTTCTTCTCCAAGAACAGGGTGGTCATATGGTTCGTAATCTGGGTGATAACGGGGCTGATCCTGACCCCAGACGGCGGTCCACTCTTGGACGTGGTCATCTTCGTGCCCATCGTCACGATGTTGGAGGTGGCTGTGTGGTTGGGTAGGAGGTCTACTCGTGGCTCTCCCCCGAGGCCCGTCGAGCCCGGTTCGAGGTGCAGGTACTGCGCTGCAAAGCTGACGAAGGGCTGGCCTTTCTGCCCGAACTGCGGGAAGTCGAACTCGTAACCGCTCAGCAAGATTAATATCCCACAAGTTACCATTTGGTAACTAGTTTGGTGCTCGAGTGGAGGCTCGTGGAAGACGGAGAGGTTCTTTTCACCGTCCCTATCCGAGGGCAGGCAGACCCGGCTTTGGAGGAAATCTCAGACGAGGTCCTCCAGAAGCTAGCCGCGATATATTCCATCGCTGCGAACGAGAGGCGTCTCAGAATGATGCGCGCCCTCGCGCAGAGAGGGGAGATGCGTTTCTCAGACCTTCTTCAAGTCGCAACCAACCCGAAGCTCGTGCAAGACTGCCTGGAGCCCATGGCGAAGGAAGGCATGGTGGTCCACGAAGGTCGAGGGACCGGCTACAAGCCTTCCGACATGGGACTGACGGTGGCTGTGACCATCACGACCGCGATGGGTAGGCTGCTCGAAATGTTCGAGGAGGAGGCTTCGGACCTTGAGTAACGCCGTGGCGAGCTCCTACGCTCTGTACGCGCCTGACCTGTGGCCGCCCATCGTCAGGCCGCCGGACAGAAACCCGATGCCCTTCCGACCGAGGCCATCGCCAGGAGCGTACGCGCTTAACTACGTAGCCAAGACTCCGCTTGGGAGGAGAGGTAGAAGTTGAACCCCGCAGAGAACAAACGGTTGCTCGACACCGCGTCGGGATTTGACGAGATCTTCGAGATGGTCAAGGCGGCGACCGAGAGTGACCTCGGCATGCACAGGGGAGGCCTGACCTTGGTGCTCGGAGACATCCCGAACGAGATCGGAGCCTACCACGAGATGGGCTCGAACGCGATCGTAATGAACAGGAACCTCCTGAGGATCGTAAAGACACTATCGAAGGGGACGGACACCATGAACTCCTACGTCTTCATGATACTCCTTCACGAATACCTGCACAGCCTGGGGTTCGAGGACGACGGCCAGGTCAGGTCTATCGGGAAGAAGATCTCAGAGAGCTACCTGGGGGCGGACAGCCTCGCCTCGGAAATGGCCGTCAAGCCCCTCGACCAGTTCTTCCCCGAGCTGAGAAAGTACTTCGCCTTCAGGGACAAGGGCGAGTTCGAGACTGTGAGGAAGTTCGACTCGTCAAGCACTTCTTACATCGCCTAGCCGCGAAGCTCGGAATTCCTAAATACGCGACGGGCTCGCGCGCCCTCGAGCGCCCACGGTAGCTTTTAGCCCGATCCAGGTCGCTATCGACATCTGCTACTCTTGGTCGAGGATGATACTGGCGCTGGTCGCCAGCATCTTCTTCAGCCTAGGGGTGGGGATCCTGGCGGCCAGAAACAAGAGAGCAGAGTCGGTGCTGATACCGATGCTGGACGTCTTCCAGTCTATCCCCATCCTTGGGTTCTTCCCCTTCGTCCTGCTCGGCATAATCGCCGTAATCCCGGGCCAGGTCGGGATCACGCTCGCGGTGGTGGTCTTGATCTTCACGAGCATGAGCTGGAACATCACCTTCGGCGTCTACGAGGCGGTGAAGTCGATCCCCCAGGAGTACCTTGAACTCTCTGAGATGTCGGGGTCGTCGACGCTCCACAAGGTCACCACCCTATACATCCCCGCCTCTCTGAGCAGGGTCGCGTACAACACGCAGATTTCGTGGGCCGTCGGACTCTTCTACCTCTCAGCGAGCGAGATACTGTCACTCGGTAACAAGAGCGCCCAGGTCGCGCACGGGATCGCAGTGGACATGTTCATGTTCGCCAGTCAGGGCGATTACGTCGCGTACACGTATTCGTTCGTCCTCCTGATAATCGCTATCATAATCTGGCAGTTCGTCTTCCTGAGGGAGTTCGCGGTCTGGGCCGACAGGTACAAGTTCCTGGCCGAGCCCCACCAGTCCAAGAGGGACCCCTTGATGAAGTTCTACGCGTGGGTCGACGACAGGAGCATCTCCAAGCTCTTCCTCCTCACGCACGGGAGGGGCGTCACCAGTTTCACATCCTCGATCGCCCGATTTCGCAGGGGGCTGAAGTACGCGCTCCTGGCGCTCATCGTCATCTTCGCGGCGCTCGCGCTCCCGGCCATAGGCAAGACGGCGGCTCAGGACTTCCACTCGATACCTCCATTCAGCAGGCTGTCGTCGGACGAAGCGTACGTCGCTCTTTCACTCCTTGTTTCTTTTGCGAGGATATGGTACCTCTACTTCGTTTGCGTTGTCGTGGCAGTACCGATAGCGATCCTCGTGGCGCTGAACGACAAGGCGTACAACTTCCTCTCCCCGGTGATCTTTCTGATCGCATCAGTCCCAGCACCGCTTCTGCTGCCCGTGATCTATGTGCTCGTCGCCGGTCAGGGGGAGGCGCTTGCTGCGGTCATCATATTCCTGGGGATGATCTGGTACATTCTCTTCAACGTGGTGGCGGGCGTGCGAAGCATACCCTCGGAGGTGATGGAGCTCAGGAGGTTGTTCCACCTTTCCACGTGGCAGGCCTGGAGGAGCATATACCTCCCTGCGAGCGCCACGGCTTTCGTCACCGGATCAATCACAGCCATCGGAGCCGCCTGGAACACTCTCATCGTCGCCGAGATCTTTCAATCAGGAACGCAATTCTCCGAAGTCGGGCTCGGCATCGGTAAGGTGATAGTCCTGGCAGAGGCGCAGAGATGTCCAGACGTCTTCAACCAGGCCTCTTCCGCCTGCGTCGCCAACACTACAGACTGGGGACTCCTGATACTCGCGATACTTTCAATGACCGCCTTGGTCATCGCGTTCAACTTGGTCGTTTGGAGACGTGCGTACCACTACGTCACAAAGCGCTATGCGTACAACGCATAGTCGGGATCCTTTCAATCTGCTCTACCAACAATGGTAGAACCAAATCTACCTATATTCCGCCTACACCCGGCGACGGCTCTCTTCTCCGCGTAACGCGTATAACGTGTGGGCGGAGCGGGGCAGACCTTGCAGGCCGGAGCGGAAGACGCGGTCTTGTCAATAGAGCACGTAAGCCTCGACTTCAAAAAGGAGAAGGATCAGCTCCCCGTACTCAACGACGTATCTCTGACCGCCGCAAAAAATCAGTTCGTCTCCATCACGGGTCCCTCGGGATGTGGCAAGTCGACCCTGCTCAGAATAGTCGCCGGGCTAAACCCTGCGACGTCTGGCGTCGTGAAGTTTCAGGGCACACCCGTCACGAAGCCAGTCCAGGGCATCGCCATGATCTTTCAGACGTTCGTGCTGCTGCCTTGGAAGACGTCGCTTGAGAACGTGGAATTCGGCCTGTCAGCCAGAAAGGACATGACGGAAGAACAGAAGAAACAAGTTTCAACAACCGCGCTTTCAAACGCCGGCCTTCAGGGCTTCGAAGACGTCTATCCAGGCGAGCTATCAGGGGGAATGAAGCAGAGGGTAGGGATTGCTCGTGCGCTCGCAGTCGAACCCGCAGCGCTGCTCATGGATGAGCCCTTCAGCGCCCTGGACGACCTGACAGCCGAGAGGCTCAGAAGGGAGATCTATGGCCTCCTGATCAATCCTACATCTTCGATACAGACCGTCGTCATGGTCAGCCACAACGTCGAAGAGATAGTCGAGCTCGCCGACAAGGTCGTCGTACTGTCTCCCAGACCTGGGCACGTCGTCGGGGAGTTGAACATCGACCTCCCGAGGCCGCGCGACAAGAAGTCGTCGAAGTTCTTCGCTTGGGTCGACCAGGTCTATTCGCTCCTCTCGTGAGCGCGCTGATTTAAATCACTCCGGCTTAACCCAATGAGAGATTGAACTCGGACTCCCACGCCCGAAAGAAGTCCCCTCCTTCTCAGAGCTCAGCTCCCATCGTCATGCCCCCAAACGTGAGACCTGGCCAGGTGATGGGGCTGGTCGAGATAACGGGGGGGCTCGGCTCGAGAATCGACACCGCAAAGCTAGCGGACGAGATGGGGGCTGACATTGCCGTCCTGTTGCCGATCCTGGACGCGGCCGAGTTACTCGGCCTGGTGAAGAGCGAGAAGGGAAACGTCTACCTCACCGACGACGGCATCGCTTTCCAGGAGACATCGAAGGGGAAGGTGAGGACGCTCGCCGACAAGCTCGTCAAGACAGAGCCATTCAGGACCGCGATGGACTTGGCGAACAGGCAAGGGAGCGTGACATCCGCCGAGGTCGCCGACTCTCTGGCGAGGAAGGGGATCGTGCTCCACTACAAGCCGGAGATGAACGAGTCCCTGGTGAGGGAGGGGCTGATCCACTGGATGACGCCCGCGGGGCTCCTCAGGTACAACGGGAAGACCGACAGGTTTCAGAAGCCTTGACTCAGGCGCTTTCGTAGGAGAAGACGACCTCGCCTCCGACGATGGTTCTAGCGACCCCAACCTTTCTCAGCATGGCGGGGTGCATCTCGGTGACATCGGAGTCAAGAAGGACAAGGTCGGCA
>DASPVO010000046.1:0-24656 GCA_035622335.1 Nitrososphaerales archaeon | reverse complement strand
GGCTCGACCGTCCTCCTCGCGACGAACATGATGGACGAGGCTGACAGGATGTCCGACAGGGTCGGGATAGTCAGCCAGGGTCAGATGGCGAAGGTCGGGACGCCAGCCGAGCTCAAGGCGAGCTTGAAGGGTCGGGACTTGATAGAGATGAAGCTGCAGAAGGGGGCGGCTGAGTTCGCGGAG
This sequence comes from Nitrososphaerales archaeon, assembly GCA_035622335.1. Taxonomy (GTDB): domain Archaea; phylum Thermoproteota; class Nitrososphaeria; order Nitrososphaerales; family Gagatemarchaeaceae; genus DATJAJ01. The sequence continues at coordinate 24,473 of DASPVO010000046.1, read as the reverse complement.
GAGGTCAGGCAGATCGAGGACGTCCAGGACGTCACCGTCGAGGAGGAGACGCTCAAGGTTACGCTCAGCAACGGCAGGGTGCTTCTACCGCTCGTGATCAACAAGGTCTCCGCCAAGGGAGGTGTCATCGAAGGCGTGAGCCTCAACGAGCCCAGCCTGGAGGACGTCTTCCTGCAGTACACGGGGTCGAAGCTCGCGTGAGCAGACTCCCCGCGCCGATCTCCATCCTCTCCGTCATCATCGAGAGGGACCTCAGGACGCTCGTGAAGTCGCCCTGGATCGTCATAACCAGAGCTCTCTTCTTCCTGATACAGCTCTTCGTATTCGCGACCTTGGTGAGCAAGCTGATCACCTCGCTCGGGCTGAACTACTTCAGCTTCTACTCGGTGGGCGCCGTCGTCTCCACGATAACCTCGATAGCCTTCGTGATAGGCGCCGACCTCTTCGAGGAGGAGGAGATGGGGATGCTCGACTACCTCCTGAGCCTGCCCTTCGGGCACACCCTCTTCGTTCTGGGGAGGTCTCTTGGGGGAGCTGTCAGGGGACTGATCTACGCTGCGCCGATGCTGGTCCTGGTAGCTATATTGGACCACTACTACTCGCCCCTCGGCATACTGTCCTCGATGGCTGTGCTCTTCGTGCTCGCGACGGGCATCTCTGGCCTCTCGATCACTCTGGCGATGACCATCAGGAACGAGAACAGGTTCGACGTCATCATCGCCATGGCAGAGCTGGCCACCGTGAGAGTGAGCGCCGCGATCTATCCGATACAGTACATACCGTCGTTGATCAGGCCAGCCGCCTCAGTCTCCCCCGTGTCTTCGGCCTCTGACATAATCCGCACCATAGTCCTCGGGAGCCCATCCAGCGCCGAGAACATCCTCCTTCTACTCATGTTCGTCGCGATCTTCTTCGGCCTCGGCTCGGCGTTCCTCTTCAGGAAGATAGAGGGGGGCAAGTTTGAGTAAGTCCTCGATAGTGATGGAGAGGGACTTCCGCCTCTTCTTCTCGGACAGGTTCCTCCTCGTGGTCATGTTCGTCAACTTCACCATCGACCTGGGGGTGTCTGGGCTCAGCCTGTCCGCGATGATAACGGGCTTCAACTACTTCCTGTACATCGCGCCTGGGGCGAACCTGATCACCGCCACGGTGGCTGCATTCCAGTCGGGGAGGGACATATGGAGGGAGAGGGTGCTGACAGACGTGCAGCCCTACCTGCTCACGCTGCCCGTCTCCAAGACGAAGTTCGCGTTCTCGAGGCTGCTCTCGGGCATGCTCAGGACTACGATCACGATAATCCCGGGCACCGTCGTCATCGCCGTCCTCTACAGGCTCTCTGTTCCGCTCTTTTTCGTGGGGCTGCTGATAATGTGGATCTACTCGGCGGCCGTGATAGGGCTCTCCGTAGTGACCGCGGCGCTGGTGAGCGGACTGGAGCTCTTCACCACGATCAGAAGCACGGTCCAGGTCTACCTCTCCTTCTTCAGCACGCAGTTCTACCCGCCGGGGATACTCCCGAAGCCCGTGCTCGTGGTCTCTGACTTCAATCCGATGACTTGGGCGGTCCAGTCGTTCAGGGACCTACAGCCAGGGAACGTGGACGTCGCACTCCTGGTCCCGCTAACGGCCCTTTCCTCGGCCCTCCTCCTGGCAGGTTACTACTTCTACCGAAGGTCGATGGAATACTGAGCGAACTCGACGCTCCCGCGATGGGTGGCAACAATGATAAAGTCTGGACTCCGATGAGGCAGAAGAGATGACGGAAGACGGCGCTGAGGAGAGGATGAGGAGCTTCAGGGTCGACCTGACTCTCGTGATCGTGGGTCTGTTCCTGGCCCTCGGCGTGCAGAACCTTATACAATACGTAGAAACTGCATCCACGCACCTGAGCCCGTACTTCTATCTGGGAGTGGGCGTCGCTAGCCTCGTAATGGTGTTGGTCTTCTTGAACTTGGCTGCAAGGATTGCAGGGATAGACGAGATGGTACAGAGGAAATGATTTGTCCAGAGGTTCAGAGATGCCCAGCATCCCACGGCAACGGCTGTCTGGATGACGAGGAATCGAGCTATAAACCCGGAATCTAAGATTCATCTCCTTGAAGTCGTTCTGCATCTCTCACGTCAAGGACGTTGACGGAGTCGGGGCCGCGGCCCTCGTCATGGCGGCGAAGGGAGCCAGACCCATACTCTCGGACTACGACACACTGATCCAGGACCTGGGGAGGGTCCCCAAAAACGCTGACGAGCTCGTGATATGCGACCTGGGGACTGACGACACCACAAGAGGGGAGTTCGTGGGCAAGCTGAAAGAGATCGCCAAGCGGACGAGGGTCACGTACATCGATCATCACTATCTCGGGAAGAAGGAAGAGCGCGAGATCAGAAGTTCGGGGGTCGAGCTAGTCCACGACGAGAGCGAGTGCGCGAGCATGCTCGCCTATCTCACCTTCAAGGAAGAGCTGCCGCGGGAGGCGATGGACATCGCGCTCTACGGAGCCGTCACAGACTACATGGACGGTTCGCCCAACGCGAAAAGGCTGATGGAGATGACCGACAGGCAGTTCATCCTGGCCGAGGCGACGCTGCTGTCCATGGCCCTTTCGAACAAGGAAGCTGGGCCAGGTTTCCCCCAGAAGATAGCGTCTGCGCTGTCAAAGATGAAGCAACCGCACGAGATCGACGACGTCGTGGGCCTGGCGGTCGACCAGCTGGCAGCGATGCAAGAACTCGCGAAGGTCGCGAAGGAGCACGGCAGGAAGATGGGAAGACTCGCCTACATGGACACGACTCAGAGGGCGACGGGTAACGTCGCGAAGCTGTTGATAGGGGCGTTCGACGTCCCGGTCGGGGTCTCGATGCGGAGGAAGGGGGACTGGTACGAAGTCAGTCTCCGAGGCACGTCCGGTTGCAGAGTGCACCTGGGGCAGACGGCCGGGAAGGTCGCGAAGTCCCTGGGAGGGAGCGGAGGTGGACACGCGCTTGCCGCGGGGTGCAGGGTGCCTGTCGAGAAGATGCCGGCTCTCTTGGAACGGCTCAGCGAGCTGGTCTGAAGCAGCGGACCACAATCGCGCCTCCGAGGCGCAGCTCTGTCAGCTTCACGCTCTCGAAGAAGTGGGACAGCAGGGAAGCAAGCTGCGAGTTCCGCAGGGTCAGCAGGTACGTGTCGTAGAGCGAGGCGTACTTCAGGCCGGCCCTGCCCGCTGAGACCATCCCTATCACAGCTGGCGCGACCAACAGGTACATGGCGAGGAGGACCCTCTTCGCGGTGGAGTCAGGCTTGCCCAGGTCGCAGATGGAGAAGCTGCCCTCCGGCCCGAGCACCCGGGCGACCTCTGAAACAGCCGAGATGAGGTCCGACGAGTCTCTCAGCGCGAACCCGGCGACGGCTCCGTTGAACGAGGCGCTCCTGAATGGCAGATACTCGAAGGCTGCCTGGACCCTGTTCCTGAAGCTGGACGCCTTCAGCATGGGCTTCGACACGTCTACGAGGACCGGGTCTCCTCCTCCCTGCACGATCAGCCTGGACATCGTGCCCGGGCCCGCTCCCAGGTCGAGGACCGTTGAGCCGCTGCGCACGGTGTAAGCTACCGCCTCGTTCCTCATGGCCCTGTCCCCGAAGAGAGAGATGCGGCTGGACGCTCTCTCGTAGGATGGGACGATCTCCTGAAGAGAATTGACCACGTACGACCACCTCTGCTGCAGACCGGGCCTGCGCTTCCTCAACTGAGAGAGTCGAACCTTTTCATTGCGTTTGCAATCCTGTTTGCGACGTCAGAGGCGACGATGTGCAGCCCGAGCTCCTCTGCGGCCAGTTTTCCTGCAGCTCCGTTGATGTAAGCGGCCGAGCAGGCGGCCTCAAATGGCTGCATCCCTCTGGCGAGGAGGCCGGCGGTCACCCCAGTGAGGACATCCCCGGTCCCCCCAACCGTCATCGCTGGGGAGTGGTTGTTGTTCAGCGCCGTGCGCGACCCGTCTGTGATCACGTCAGTGGGGCCCTTCAGCAGGACGATCACCCCCCACTCCCGCGCCTTCTTGGCCGCCAGAGATGCCCTTTCGCTGAGGTCTCCCGGAAGCTTCTCACCGAAAAGCCGCTCGAACTCGCCCGAGTGAGGAGTTACCACTGAACTCGTTCCCTTCACGGGTACGAGAACCTCGGGCCTAAGGATATCGGCGTCCAGGACGAGCTTCGCGCCACCCTTGAGCCGATTGACGCAGCTCGCGAGGTCTGCGGGTCTCTGGGGACCGAGCCCGGGTCCTACTGCGTAGCAGTCCACCGCCCTGACCCAGGTCGCCAGCTTGGAGACGTTCCCCCGCGTGAGCCTGGCGTCCGGTAGTGGGACCACTATGAAGTCGGGTGAAAGCGCACGTATTGGAACGGATATCGAGGCGGGGACGGCAATGTAGACCAGGTCCACGCCGGACCTCATCGCACCGCTCGCGCAGAGGAAGGGGGCCCCGTGATAGAGCCTGGATCCTCCTATGACGCAGACCGTCCCGTTCATGCGCTTGTGGGCGTTCCTGCTCTTCGGGGGGACCCACTCCGCGACCCTTGAAGCGTCGACCTCGAACTCTTCCATTCCTGACACTGTCAGAAGTTGTAGTGCCGCTGCTTCTTCTCCAGGGTCACGAGGGACTCGATGGGGCAGGTCAGACCGAGTCGGCCCTTGAGCTTCTGCATCGACTGGTCCACGGAGGCCACCGCGAAGACACCCACGATCTTTGCCCTGGCCTTCTCCGCCAAGTGGGTCAAAGCCTCGATCGTGGTCCCGGTCCTCACCATGTCGTCCACTATCAGGACGTGCTCACCCTTCTTGAGAGCCGCCCTCGGGAGATAGAGATACCTCACGGAGGAGGGTGAGTAGACCACTTTCTGTTCGAGGAAATCATCCACCCCGAGCTCTTTCTCCGCTCGGGCGACAGCGATGTTGGCGTTGAACTCTCCCGCTACCTCTGCAGCGAGAGGTATCCCGTCGACCTCCATTGTGACGACCTTGTCGACGTCTACGAGGCTGAACTCGCTGTAGACCACCATCGCGACCTGCCGAAGGAGTCCGACGTCGCTCACGACCGCGCTGATGTCGTACGACCCGTCCGCCGTGACCTTGACGTGGTCGAGCACCATCTTCCTCAGCAGCTTCTCTCTGAACGTCGCGATGAACTTCTCCGACCTCGCCGCGCTTGGCAGGACGTGCCCTCTCACGTACCTGCTCAGGATGGGCGCCGAGAGACCCAGCGTCCCTGAGAGCTCCTTGTAGCTGTAGCTCTTCTTCAACGTCCCGAGCAGCTCGACGGAAGATATCCGCGTCTTCACGTCTGCCACCCTGCTCATGGGCTTCCGAGGGTTTTGCAAAGAGGGTGTTAATTAGTGTGTTGGGTGCTGAAGAAAGTTCCGTCCGACATGACTGGCGACTACCGCTTCAAAGGTAGTAGCAATTCCAAAACAAAGTTGAACGTTCTTATATCAACCCCCGCGGCGAGTAACCTGCGCCATGAAAAAGCCAACCCACGAAGACGCAATAGTGCTCATAAAACTCCTTGAGATTACCAACACTCCCGAGATGCGGGAAGCAGGAGACTTCTTCATGAAGGGGTTCTCTGTCAAGGACTACAAGGAGTTCAAGCAGAAGTATCCGCCCGGGAGCAAGGAGGCAGGGCACATCAACACTCAGCTCGGGGCTCTGGAGCTGGCAGGCACCTTGGTTTCGCACGGACTCCTCAACGAGAACCTCTACTTCGACACGAGCGGCATCGAATTCATCTGGCCGACGCTCGCTCCCCTGGTTGCAGGCATGCAGAAGGAGTCAGGTCCTGCGCTGTGGGAGAACGCAGCTTGGCTGGCCCAGAGACACAAGAAGTGGAAGAAGAAGGTCTGGAAGCCCGGCGGAAAGTGGAAGACTAAGACCTAAGCGTCAAAGCATGGGCGCGCAGCCCGCTGAGGTTCCATTCACTTCATCTTCCTATCGCGAGCCTTAGCCAAGTGGGGAGGAACTCTTTCTGCGGGAAGTAGATGAAGAACCAGATGAACGCCGCCGCCAGGTAGATGGGCACCATCTTGCGTGGGAACCAGCTCCTCGTGACGAAGAATGCAGCCCCCACTGCGAGGGCGGGGACGACGGGAAGGACGTAGAACGGATACGTGACTCTTCCGTAGACCCAGAGGAAGATGTAAGGTATGTACCCCCAGGCAAGCCAGAACAGCATGAATATCCCAAGCTTGTCATCCCCGCTCCTCACGAAGTCGGGGGCCTTGCGCTTGGCGAGCCCGTAAATCACCACGGGAACCCATGCGAAGACGACCCAGACGACGATAGGGTTCGTGACGCCATAGTACCCCACCCCTATCAGGACCGTGGTCGTCGTCCCAGAGGCGCTGGAGACCGTGGTCGTGATGTGGGTCACGAGGTAGGAGACGGGGGTGTAGTACGTGAGCCAGTTCAGAGGCGTGATGTAGCTCTTCAGGACGCTGTCGTACCAGCCCGGCCCGGTGAGGCCCCCTCCGTACTTCAGTATGTACTGAATTTCGGCTATGAACGTGGGGACGGTAGCGCTCGTAAAGAGGGAGGCATAGACCTGCAGTCCAGCGGCGAAGGTGATTCCAGCTCCGACGGCTATCTCGAGGCACTCCACGACTATCTTCTTGATCGTGCCCAGACCAGCGTAGATGTGGTAGCTCAGCAGGGCCATGAGCATGAACACGCCGGTCTCTTTCGAAAGCATCGCGAGTCCCACCAGGATGCCTGAAGCGAACAAGTTGTCGAACTTCCAGAAGCTTGACTTCCAAAAGTACAGGTTGAACCCGACGAGTGTGAAGAAGATCCCAGGGATATCGATTAGGCCCGCCGAGGCGTGGACGAAGAACATCGTGTCCGTGGAGAGAAGGAACGAAGAGAAGTAGGCTAGCTTCGAGTTCCCCGAGACCCTCTTGACCAGCACGAAGAGAAGAGGTATGCATAGGGTGCCCAGGATCATGTTGGCGAGCTTCCACCCCAGGTCGTTGGTCCCAAAGACCGCCATCCCCGCAGCCATGAGCGCCTTCGTGAGGAACGGATGCTCCAGGTTGCAGTTGTCCTGGTAGGGTGCGCACTGCATGCTGTGCAGGATGTCTAGCGCTGCGGGGACGTAGTACACCTCGTCCATGATGCACCCGAGCGTGTTGGAGCTGTTGTTGTAGCAAGAGAGATAGCTGTAGTCCACCTGTAGCTGCTGACCTGTAGCCCCAGGCGCGGTCCAGCTTGCGTTGATGCTCTCGCCGTCGCTGAGAGGCTGCAGTATGCTCGGCACCGTCGTGAAGTTCGACGGGAGCTGTTTCCCGTTCAGGGAAACGCTCACGCTCGAGATCGGGTTGCTACCCGAATCGAGGAGGACGAACTGTATCACCTGCCCGTTGTAGGTGGTGTTCACGCTCAGGTCTCCGTCCTTGAAGTCTGTGCCGACCGCGCCGCTCGTCGACCCGGAAGTCGTCGCTGAAGGAGAGTTCGACACGTAGAGGTGGGCGGCGAAGATGGCGAGAGACATGATCGTGAGCACTATGATTGGCTTGTCCAGTCCCGGGTTCGAGAGCAGGAGGTGCCTCAATCCGAACACCAGCGCCAGCGCTCCAAAGACGAGCCAGAGGATGCCCAGAGTCCCTGCCGCCGCAACCAATAGCGCGTCAGGGGAACTCGCGTTGATCGCCACAACGGCTACGGCCAGGATCAGGCACAGCATCGACGCGGCGAAGGAGTATTTCGCCCGCCTCTTCCAAGAGTTAGGGGGGCGCTGAACGGTACTCGAGTCCGTAACCAGCACCCTCCGCGCTGCTTCTAGCTGGTATTAAATCGTAGAAGGCAGGCACCAGGGCTGAGATGGACGGCGGGGGTATCACATTCGAAGTGAAGGAGACCGACCTTCTTGGGAGGATAGGCAGACTTGAAGTCCAAGGAAAGAGAGTCGAGACCCCTTACCTCTTTCCAGTGATACATCCGGTCAGCCAGTCCATACCTCCCCACGAACTGGCCGCGATGGGCTTTCGAGGACTGATGACCAACTCCCTGATACTCTACCAGAGGCGGAGGGAAGAAGCCCTCGAGAAGGGCCTTCACAAGCTCCTCGGCTTCGACGGTCTGTTGATGACGGACTCCGGAGGGTACCAGGTGTTGGAGTACGGAGCGGTAGCGGTTACGTACGAAGAAATTGCCCAGTTTCAAGCCGGAATCGGCTCGAACCTTGCCGTCACCCTTGACAGGCCGACCGGAGACTCGACTTCCAAGGTCAGGGCGACTGAGACGATGGAGTACAGCCTGAGGAACGCGAAAGCTACCATCGAGCGCTTCGGGGAGAGCCGCACCGTTTGGGTCGGCCCGGTGCAGGGAGGCACGTTCCAGGACCTTCTGAAGCGGTCTGCGGGCGAGATGGTGGGTGCGGGATTCCAGCTGCTTGCACTCGGAAGCCCCGTCCAGATCATGGAGAACTATCGTTTCAGGGACCTCGTGGCGATGATCTCCGCTACGCGCCGGGCCGTTCCCTATTCGACTCCTCTGCACCTCTTTGGGGCGGGACACCCTCTCACGATGGCGCTCTCTGTAGCGCTGGGGTGCGATACGTTCGACTCAGCCAGCTACGTGCTCTTCGCCAGGCAAGGAAGGTACATGACCGAGCGGGGAACTCTCAGGCTGGAGGAGATGGAGTACCTCCCTTGCAGCTGCGTCTCCTGCAGGGGTTCTACAGCGACGGAGTTCAAGGAGATGGAGAGAAGCGAATTGACCCATGCACTATCCCTCCACAACCTCTTCCTCCTTCAGAAGGAGATGGAGTCCTGCAAGGAGGCCATAGTCGAAGGAAGGCTCTGGGACCTGGTCGGGGAGAGAGCGGCCGCCCATCCCAGGCTTTACGAGGCGTTCCGTTCACTTGCAACGGAATCTGCTTCGCTCATGGTCGGCACACCCAGACAGAAGGACAAGGGGCTCTTCGTCCGGAACGCGGTGGACTTCCAGCGGCCCGAAGTCAAGATGGCCAAGAGCCGCCTGGCGGGTGCCAAGCGGAGGGGCGCCAGGAGGGCAGAGATAGTGACGTCGGACGTCGAGAACCATAGGACCCCCACACAAGGAAAGAAGGGAGTTGACTCCTTCAGGCTCCACCCGGTTTTCGGCGCCTACCCCGCGGAGCTCGAGTTCGTCTATCCCTTCACACAGACTGTCACGTCTGAAGAGGAGGCCCTGAGGGTCAAGGCGCTTGGGGTAGCCAAGAGACAGCTGAAGGCGATGGGCTACAGCAGAGTTACAGTCGCGGAGAAGGGTCGGCCTAAGAGTAGACGGAGGCCGAAGGGCGCTTCTCTTTCTCCTCGATCTGTTTCATCTCGCCCTCGATGACCTCGGCTCCCTTGATGAGGGGCGAGGTATCTGCTACGAAGCCGTACCTCCTCGATAGGAATTCCACTGCTCTGGCCGCTGCGCGTGGGTCGACCCTCTCCGTCTGGGAGTAGGCGAGCACAGCGAATGCGGGGAACCCGTTCATCTCGAAGAGGTTGAGCAGCGAGGCAACGGGGCCGACTATCATCTTGTCCTCTTCGAGGATTGCCTCTCCAGGGAGCCCTCCCCTCGACCGGAACTCCGAGGTCATGGCCACCCTGTAGTCTGACGCGTCGGTCTTGAGCGACTCGTCCAGCCCTCCGACGAGCGCGACCTCCTTGACGCCGGACGACATCATCCAGTCGGCGAGGCCTCTGTAGAACTCGTTCTCCCTGTCCCTCAGCGGCGAGACCTCCGCCTTGAGGAGCGAGAGTTTTCCCGCCGAGTAGACCTCGTAGGGGGTGAGTATTCTTCCCTCGGAGCTAGAAGCGACAGCGGGAGCGTACTCATAGTCGATGAAGCAGTCCCTGGTGGCCTTCAGTTCACCGACGAGGAATTTGACGGTCCAGTAACCAGTCGCACCGATACCGTGAAAACCGGCGATGAGAGTCTCTGAGCCTAGCTTTTTGCCGACTGGAAGCGTCCTCATCGCCAAGATGGGGCCGCCTTCCTGATTGCGGTCTTAAGGTTGCTGCAAATCTAGCCTTCGCTCCGTCGACACGAGGAGCGAACTGACGGAAGACGGAGACCTAGACCGTTTTGTGCGGAGAGGAACGAACTCCCAGGTTCGCTAAGCGCCCTGAACCTGAGCCATCGCAAGATTCATCCTCCGAATGAGAGATAGAAAGCGGGGATCTTCCCGTACGGGGTCGAAACCGGGACTACGGTAGCTGTTAAGGAGACCCGAGGGGGTCTCTGCGAAGGATGCCTCCAGCAGTTCGAAGGCTTTGCTGCGGTCTCCCAGAGCTACGTATGCTTCTGCTAGTATCTCCATGTTCTTGAGCCCCGCTTGCTCTGCCTCTGTCAGCAGTCTTCGAGCAACATCGGGACGACCAAGGCTCGACATGACGAAGGACAGTATGGCCTTGCTGTAAATGTTCGGTCCAAGGGCTATGCTCGCCTCGGCTTGCTCTTCTGCCCTTTTGCGGTCGCCTGAAAGTAGGTAGAAGTAGGCAAGGGAGGATCGACTATCGGCGCTCTGGGCATCGACCCTCGTCTCTGCAAGCCGAATGGCTTCCTCCCGGTCACCCTTCCTGAAGAGGATGGAGATCAACCAATTCTTCGTCAGGTGCGAGAGTGGGTCCAGCTCGTTTGCCTTTCTCGTCTCTACAACGGCCCCCTCCAGATCCCCCATCACCCTATGAAGTTGGCCGTACCAGAAGTGCGCTGGCGCGTTACTGGGGTTGATGCTGATCGCCCTCCTGAACTCGCTCTCGGCGCCCCGGAGGTCCAGGAGTGCTTGGTAGGAAAGGTTCCCGTTCGCCATGTGTGCGTCCGATGAGCCGTCGTCGAGCTCCAGTGCCCTCGCGATCAAGGGGGTCGCCTTTTCGAACGCCTCTTTGAATGACATCGTCTCCCCTGATATCAGCACATAGAGATTCCCCAACGAAGCATACGCAGAGGTGAAGCCAGGGTCGAACTCGATCGCGCTCTCGAGAAGCCGGATTACCTCAATATGCCGATTAGGGTTGCCGGTTTGAATTATCTGCAGAGCCTGGAGGTAGTTCTCATAGGCCAAGAGGCTCTTGGTAGGTCTCTTCTCGATTTCCTGAACTTCGGCTTCCAAGAGGGAAATCTTCATGGCCTCGGCCACCCTCTGCGCTATGTCGCTCTGAACAGTGAAGATGTCGTCCACCTCCCTGTCGTAACTCGATGACCAGACATGACCTTCGGTGTTCGCATCTACGAGCTGCGCGGTGACGCGGATCCTGTTCCCTGCCTTCCTCACGCTCCCTTCAACGAGTGTCCCCGCCCTGAGCTCCTTCCCTATTTCGGCCACGCTCTTGTCTTTCTTCTTGTAGTTCATGGCGGAAGTCCGGGCTATCACCTCCAGGCCTTTCAACTGGCAGATCTTGTCGGTTAGTTCTTCCGTGAGGCCATCCGCAAAGTACTCGTCGCTAGGGTCGGGGCTCAGACTTGTGAACGGGAGAACCGCAATCCGCTTCGCGTTGAGCTTCTCGGACTGTTCTTGCTCGCTCTTCTCCCACGGCATCACCACTTTGTAGACCTCGACCGGCAGGCTCACGTTCTTCAGCGTCATTGGGCCGAGGCTTGACAGTGGGAGGTCCACCTTGTTCCTGACATGGTCGTACGTCTGGCGGGAGATGCAGACTCCTCCGTCATCTGCGAGCGGCTCTAGCCGCGATGCAACGTTCACCGCGTCTCCCGAGATGTCCCCTTGGGACTCCAACACCTCCCCGACGTGGACGCCGATCCTGAGGTGAATCCTCCTGTCGGGCTCAAGGGAGAAGTTGAACTCTCTTATCGCCCTCTGGATGTCATAGGCGCACCTCACAGCGTCCAGTGCGTTAGGGAATTCCACTAGGAAGGCGTCGCCCATGGTCTTCACTTCTCTACCGTTGTGCCGACCCAGAATTGGTCTGATTACATTCCTCTGTTCTTCTACCAGGGTCAAGGAGAGCGATTCGTTTCTCTGGCCGAGTGCGGTGTAGCCGACCATGTCGGTGAACATGATGGCAGCAAGTCTTCTCTGACTTTGGGACATGCTATGCTACTGATGCTCGATGTACGATTGCGATAAATTCATTGTGGGATGTTTGAAGGTCGAAAAGCATCGAGCGAGAGGTTGTGGCCTGGTCAGAGTACCGGCTGCGAGTCCTTCCTTTTGGGAGGCATGTTGTATGCTCTTCGTTTCTAATCTTCGGTAGTAGGAGGTTTCGGCCTCCTCAACAGGGCCACGACACCGACCACGAGCCCGACGGCGGCGATGACCGAGACAGCATAGAGAAGGTCTGTGAGCGTCTTGATGTCGCTCCCTTGGGTGGATATCGTAGAGTTCTGGCTCTTGATCTCGCTCCCTTGGGCGGAGATGGTGGTGCTTTCAGAGGAGACCTGCGACTGTAGCGAGTTTTTCGCGCTCACGAGTGCGCCATCGGTGGCGAACCAGACCGTCGTCGAGGATGAGAGGCCGTCCTTCTGCGTCGCGGTAACTGTGACGCTGTGGATTCCGTCGGGGAGGGCCGAGGCGTTGATGGAGGACTCCGAAGTCTGGGAACCGTCGAGCGAGACCGTCACGCCGCTGACGTCAGAGCCGTTCACGGTGTAGGTGAGGGGGACTTCGCCGCTGTAGACCTGGCTCTGCGCGGGAGAGGCGATCGATATGCTGGGCAGCGGAGGGCTTAGCTGCTTCACAGACGATGCCACGAGCGAGACCGTAGAACCTAGCAGGCTGAGTCCGGTGAGGTCGGAGTCTTCGATGGTGAGGGTGCTGTTCTTTGCGACGACCGTCCCGCCCGAGACCCCTTCGAGGGTCACGGTGCTCGACTCCACCAGTAGCGAGCCCTGGATCTGAGAATCTCGGATGGTGAGGTTTCCCCCTGAGATGGTGTTCGACGCCAGGAACACGTCGGAGCCGATGCTGCCAGTACCGCCGAGGGTGTCCCCGCTGAAAGCTAGCCCCGAGGGCTGAGGATAAACGGAGATGCTCTGCCCGATGACGATGTCATAAGGCTGGACGTACAAGCTCGTGAAGTACGTGCTGTTCGAGATCGCGGGGACCCCGTCGAACGACTGTCCGGATACGATGAGATCGTAGGCTCCGGGAGGGAAGATCGAACCACTCGGAAGCCCGACCGCAGAGCCCGAGCTAGTCGGCGATGGGGCTGTGGCGTTCCCTACCCAGTCGTTGCCCGCCGCATCGTAGCTCAGTGAGATCTGGTTGCCGCTGTCAGTCGCACTGAGCTCCACGCTCTGGAAGTCGGTCCCCACTGACTGGGGAAACAGATATGCAGAGTAGTCGCCGTGCGTCACTTCGGCGCCGTCCGGGTAGCGTATGTCGGCCCTGACCTGGAACCCCTGTCCCTCGTAGATCGTCGTGGAATTGAGAGAGACCCCGGGCGTAGAGGTTCCGTTGACGACGAGAGCCTCGGCGTAGAAGCTCCCAGTCAACTCCCCAGGGGTCGCCTCAGAGTCATAACTCGCTGAAAGTGTGATGACGTACAGCCCTGGCGGGGTGCCCGGCGGGACTCGAAGATAGCCGCTGATGTACACGTAGCCGGATAGGCACAGCGCCTCTTCGCACGGCTTGTAGGCGAGGTTAACGGACGAGATGCTTGTCCCCACCTGGTTGACCAGAGTCGCCGTGACGTTCGACCCATAGTAGATGTCAGAGCTGAGGCTTCCTGTCTCTGTCGTGCTGATCGACGCGAGGTTCTCTGGAGCCGTGGTCACTGAAAAGACCGCGATAGAGCCTCCTGGTTGGACGGAGCCAGGGCTCATGTCGAGGGGGGCGGCCAGGAATGAACCCTCGAGCCCGATCCCACTGTAGAACGGTAGGAACCCGTAGAGGTCTCCGTGCAGGGCCATCTCGCTGGGCCCAGCGGGCAACTGAGTGCTGACGAGCGCGTAGTAGTCTCCCGAGAGTGAAGAGAGCGTGAAGTTGAACAGGTCTGTGAAGTGGTTCGTCTCCAGCGAGTACGAGTTCATGCCTATGGACACGTTCAGGCTTGCAGGTGAGTTGCCAGCAAGGGTCGTAGCGTTGACCTCGACGGGGAGACCTGTGATGGTCGACCATGGCTCGAGCGGTGTAGGCGTCAGGAATGTCCCTACGTAACCCGAGAAGAATGAAGCCGAGCCTTCTCCCGTCAAGACCCCGGACGTCCCCGACACAACAGCATAAGTGACCCCTGAAGTGTCGCCAACTGTGAGCGAGCCCTCCCATCTGTTACTCGTTGAGTTGAATTTGATGCGCTCGGGCGAAGAGGAGCCCGACAGTGACTGGAGCGTAGCGGAGAAGCTTCCAGTCGTGACCGGGCCTGCAGAAGAGGAGATGTTTGCGGTGACATCGACCAGCTGACCTGGTGTATACTCGTCGGGCGCCACCAGATGCTCTGGGCTGCTCACACCGACAGCGACGTCAAGAGAACCCGTGCTGGATGTCTTGTACAGGGTGGCGATGCCGCCAGCCCTGGGAGCGCCCCACCCTGTGGCCAGGTTGTAGCCGAAGCTCGCGGTCCATGGAATGGTGTAGCCGAACGTGATGGGCGTGAAAGCCTCCTGGTATGTTGAGGAGTTCCTGCCCAGGGAGTACAGCAGGGGGTTCACCAGACCCAGCCCCTTCCCGACCGATGCCGCAACGGTGGCAAGGAGACCCGCGACAAGGGGTGAAGATTCTGATGTCCCGCCAATCAGGAACGACTCTCCTTCATAGACGAACAGGCTCGCCGGGTTCACCCCTCCCTGCGCGGCCACGTCCGGAGCCATCCTGCCGTTGACGTAAGTGTCCGGGATGGAGAGAGTCTGGTACCATGGCCTGGGCTCTATGATGCTCACTCCTCCCCCGCTACCTCCCGAATTGACCAGGTCCGGGACGAAGGTGGGGTTCGACCAGGCCGTCTGGTCGTAGCTCACCGATCCGTTGGCGTTCTGCGACGCGTATGTCTCCGTCCCTCCGACGGACGTCACATAAGGCGAGGAAGCCGGGAAGAGGAGGTTCCCCTCTGGTCCAGCGCTGTACCCGCCGCCCCCTCCATCTCCAGTCGCCGCCGTGAACGTGATGCCCTCTAGTGCTCCCAGCGCGTAGTACTGGTCTGTGAGCGTCACGTAGTAGTAGAAGACCTCTCCACCCGAGGTCGAGAACTCCCACTCCGGGAACCCGAAGCTCTGCGAAAGCACGTTCACCTTGTCGTCCCCCACTATGGTTGCGATTATCGTCGACAAGGGGATGGCGTCTGTCGCCGCGTACATCACGAGGGAAGCTTCGGGGGCCCCCAGATGGGCGTACTCCACGTCCAGTGTGGTTTCCACTGACCAGCCTAGAATGGTCGCCAAGTTGGGGTCGTAGGCACCGATTGGGACGACGGAAAAGGAAGCAGGGGACGGCACACCGTATGTGGAGTCGAACTTGGCAACATCAGACGCTATCGTCGGCGCACCGTAGAAGTCCAAGGTCGCCACCGTCTCCCCTTTGCCAAGGTCGCCAGGGATGGGGTCGTACGCACCAACAAGCTGCTCTGGCGTTATCGATGCCTCGGTGTAGGTGACGTTCCCAGCCAATTCGCTAGTGCCCGGATAGGCGAGCATGGCCTTCGCCATGATGGAAGTGGCGTTCGAAGCGTAGACAGACAGGCCGTCGAATTCTGAGCCTCCGCTGGAGTAGTAGGTCAGGGTGCCGTTCGTGTACAGGCCGAGTCTCAGTCCGAGAGCCGACTCGAGCTGCGAAGCGCTCCCTTCGACCACGATCATGGAATCCATCGCCGTCAGCTCGACGGTCAGGCCGAGAGACTCTAGGTCGCTCAGCGTGGCCTCGAACTTCTGCGTGGGGAGGAACTCCTGGGCTATCTGGGACTGCGTCAGATAGTGTCCGAAGAGGGGGGACGAGGGGTCGGAGACCTCCTCCACCATGGACTGCAGCTCGTCCGCGTTGCGGAGGGGCACGGAGATGGTCGCGAACACAGGAGTGTAAGGAGGCACCGTCCCGGCCGCCTTGTAGCCTGGAAGGGGCCCGGGGAGCGCAGAGTCAGAAGTAAGAGCGGACGCCCTCACCGGGAAGATCCCGACGAAGGAGAAGGCGAGCAGAAACGCGATTCCGACCGTGGCCAGCCTCCACGCAGTCCGCGACAATAGCGGACGCTGAGCGCTCTCAGGGTATTAAGATTGATGGCTTTGCCACGAGAGTTGGTTCCAGAAGTCTGTGCCTTCGTCGCTCCAATCCTGCTCCTCTGCTTTCTCCGGTTCTTCTTTTCGTGGTTCCAGTCTCGGTAGCAGGTCGGGGTTCATCCGCCATATCCCGCACGAGTAGGCGGGTTCGACTTCGACGCCGAGGACGCTGCAGTCGCCTCTCCTGTAGAACATGCAGTCGAGGCAGAGGTGACCGTCCTTGTCGGGTATGTGAGGTTCTGTCGGTCGCATGGCGACGACTCGAAGCGGGTCGTATAAGGGCGGGCGGGCGCGTCGCTTGGAGAGTTAGGGCACGGGGCGGTGAAACTGCTGGACGGCCACAACAATCCAACTGTTGTCTCAGAACCTATGACCCGTACGCTAGACTTCCTAATCTAGGACGTTAGGCTGCTTTCTAGGATTTCGGTGATCGTCCCGTCACTCGTATTCGACACTAGAATCATACCGGACGTTGTGTCCAGCGCGACGTTCTCGGGTCCGAAGCCGACTGGGATCTTCCCCAAGACTGTGTTCGTCGAACCGCTTATCACGAACAACGAGTCGACTCCCGCAGAACTCGTGGTATTGCTCGCGACGTAAATCATGTCGCTGACTGGGTTTACGACAATCCCCGATGGAGACTGAACCGTGATGTTGGCTACATCTTGGCCGGTAGATTCGGAGATGACATTCACCGTGTTCAGGTTGTAGTTTGAAACATAGATGAGACCGGTCGTCGGGTCTACAGCGATCCCAACTGCCTTCCCGCCGAGTATTCCTACCGCCCTGGTAACGCAATCGGCACTTTCGTTCGTGCTCTTGAACATGCAACCGCCGCCGCTAGGACTTGCCAAGAATCCCACATACGCTACGGGTTGGTTGTGGTAATACGAATTGGCAATGAAAGCAAGGTTCTTGCTAGAATCGACAGTGACCACTTCAGAATTGTCAGGTATCTGGGTGTGGTTCTGCAGGATCCCGATGTACTGGTTGGTTGAAGCATTCAACAGAAAAGTTGCATCATCGTCATTGCTTGTTGCATAGACCACGTTCGTGTTGGGGTTGACCGCGACGTCGCTTGTTTCGTCTGGTGTCGCTATGTTCGCCACAACCGTGTTAGTCAGGGTGTTGATCACAGGGATGCTGCATGTGGAGTTTGTGGATGGGGAACAAGTGCTCCAATCGTCGTTTGCTACGTATATCATGTTGTTGGACGAGTCGAATGCAAGTTCGATCGGGGAATCGCCTGATGTCAAATTGATCATCGTAATCGAGCTGCCCGTTGTTCCGTTCAGGACCGCCACTGAGCCGAGGTTCTCAAGGGCGGCGTAGATCTCATTGTTCTTGGGGTTGTAGACGACTCCTGAGAGAGCCGCGAAGAATGGCCCCACCTGTATCGTGGACACCTTCGCATTGGATAATGTTGGAATAGTTGCAAGTGAAGCCGTGACCGTCGATGTCGTAGTGGTTGCGACGGTCGAAGTCAAAACGGCGGTCGTTGTTATGGTTGAAGCTGGTGTGCTTCCCCTGAAGAAATAGCCACCGGCTGCTGCGACCACTAAGATGACGATGATCGCAACTCCAGCGATGGTGTTCGATATCCCCTTCCTGGAGAGTCCAGCACTTTGGAAGTCCGACTGGTGGAAATCCATTCTGTGTAGTCATCAGACTGACCTCAACCGTAGATAAACGGTCTGAGTTCAGGTGAGTCCAAGAGCGTGCTGCAAATGTGACACTCTCTCCTCAGAACTGAGTCCGAATTACCGTTTCTGAACGTGTTTTTCACCACACGAAGCGAGGAGCCAAGCATACCTACACTCACGGAAATCCTTAAAGACGGAGAAAAAAGCGCAGCCTCAGTAGTTTCGCGTTATGGAAGTCAAGGTTCTGGGAGCGGCCAGACAGGTGGGCCGTTCCGCCTTTCTTGTCTCGCACAAGGATTGCAAGATCCTGTTAGATTATGGCGCCCTGACCACGAAGGTCCCGGGTTTCCCGATACACGTCCCTCCGAAGGGGATAAAGTCGCTCGTGCTGAGCCACGCGCACCTCGACCACTCGGGGGCGGCCCCTCTGCAGTTCCTCAGCAGCGAGATGAAGCTCCACGCTACGCCCGTGACCGGAGAGCTGTCGAACCTGCTGATACAGGACTTCATCAAGATCTCGGGGCAATACCTCCCGTTCGAATTCATCGACCTGATGGCGATGAACTCCAACACGGTCAACCACGGATACAACGAGCCATTCCAGGTCGGCGACTTCACGATAGAGTTCCACGACGCCGGGCACATACCCGGGTCGGCGATAATCTCGGTCGAAGCAGGCTCGAAGCGTCTAATCTACACGGGGGACATCAACGGCGAGGAGACGAACCTGCTCGGAGGGACGTCCAAAGACCTCGGAGAAGCGAACATGGTGATCACAGAGAGCACCTACGCGACCGCCGACCACCCGGCCCGGAAGAAGGTCGAGGAGGAGTTCACCGACTTCGCCCGACAAGTCGTGGAGCGAGGGGGGGTCCTATTGGTTCCAGCATTCTCGGTCGGACGCGCCCAGGAGATCGCGATGACGCTGAAGAAGAACGGCTTCAACCATGCCGTCGCGATGGACGGCATGGCGCTCAAGGTCAATTCAATCCTTGTGAGGTATCAAGAGTACCTGAGAGACCCGGCCGCTCTGAGAAGGACCTTGGAGAGCCTAGAGGAGGTGGTCAGCTGGAGCCAGAGACGGAAGCTCGTGAGAAAGCCCGGGGTGATAGTCTCTCCCGCAGGGATGCTCGTCGGAGGGGCCTCCATCTTCTACAATGAAAGGCTCGCGATGGACGAGAAGAACGCAATCGCGATCGTGAGCTTCCAGGTGCCTGGTACCCCTGGCCGGACTCTCATCGAGAAGGGGCTCACAATCTACCGGGGCAAGCCCACGAAGGTGAAGGCCGAGGTTAGGAGGTTCGACTTCTCCTCCCACAGCGGCAAGAAGGAACTGATGTCCGACCTCGTCGGAATCAAAGGTTCGCCCAAGTTCCTCACTGTGCACGGAGAGGAGGAGTCGTGCGTCTCCCTCGCGGAGGAGCTCTCTCGCCAGCTGGGAGTCGAGGCGGTCGCGGCCATGCCCGGGCAGGAATTCCAGGTTTGAGCGCTCCGCCGGAGCCACCTCTCAAGAAAGTCACTCCAAGGAACCTCGGGGTAGCGCTGGCCCTCGTAGTCATCGTCCAAGCGGTCGCCCTTTCTCTAACCTACCTCAACAAGCCTGTCTACCAGGCGATAGGCACCGTCGCGGGTCCAATACCGAGCTCTTCGGGTGGGACGACGGCGGCGGGCTCGGCGGGCAACGCTCTGATTCTCGTCGTCTTCGTGTTCGTGGTGACGCTGGGGCTGGTCTGGCTCGTCAGAAAGAAGCTCTTCCGGTCGTTCAAGACGCTGATCTTCGCCTCGATATCGTTCTCCTCCTTCATACTGACCTGGGTTACGGTCGATGGGATCTTCTCGAAGTATCCCTGGTACAACACGTTCCCATACGTCCTCCAGGTCGAGCTCGCCATAGCTTTCATCCCGGTGATAGTGATGGGTTACATGATTTTCGTGAAGAACAATGAGGTGCTCTCGACTCTAGTGATGAGCGCGATAGGCGCTGAGGTCGCGAGCTTCTTCGCCTCGACTCTCTACCTGCCGACCGCCCTTCTCCTGGCGTGCGGATTCGCAATCTACGACATCTACGCCGTCTTCCGGGGCCCGCTGAAGACACTCGTCACGTCACTGCCGTCGGGCTCCCTCGCGGGCATGGCTGTCAAGGCTGGTGAGTTCACCGTCGGACTGGGAGACATCGTGTTCTACTCGATGCTACCTTCAATTGCCCTCTTCTACCTCCACCCCGTAAACGCCATCGCGACGCTCGTCGCCGTCGACGCTGGAGTGGTAGTCACGCTCTTCCTCTTGTCGAAGAAGAGACTCCTCCCTGGGCTCCCGATACCTATGTTGCTCGGCCTCCTCGTGCTGACGGCTTCGTTCCTGGCTTAAAGCTCGATTATTGGTATCTTCAGGTCTTTTGTGAGGGACTCGGCTTCTTCGGTCGTAGTCTTGTAGGTAACAAGGCGATCCTTCGTCCTCAGCTTTATCTTCGCGGATTCGTCGTCAGCTAGTATCCTTACCTCGAGTGCTGACGACAGGAGTTTTGTGAACTCCTCTTTGGACGTTACCTCCATTGGCATACTACTTGGCCACCCCTAGACCTATTTCAACGGTTCGGGTTCAAGCGGCTCAGGCCAGTGGTACCTACTTCGAAAACCATGGTGGGGTGCTTAAGTAGTACTCGAGAATGAGTAGTAATCGACAAAAGTATGACCGACGAAGTTGTAGTAACGCGCAAGGGCCAAACGACTTTGCCAATCAGGCTAAGGAGGAAGTACGGAATCATCGAAGGTACGAGACTGGAGGTCGAAGACACGGGCAAAGGAATCCTGTTCCGTAAGGCGAAGAGCATTCTCGACCTTGTGGGCACAGGGTCCAAGGTCGCAACCGTGGAAGAGATGAAGAGACTCCTGGACAGGGACCGAGCTGAAGCGGACTGAAGGGAACTTCGTATGACACGAGGTTCCTGGTAGAGCTCTTCTACACCGCGGATGATAGCATGAAGAAGAGAGTCAAAGCCGTGCTCACGGATTCAGGGCCCAACATTCTCTCGACGGCGGTAATCTCAGAGATCTACAGGCTGACCCTTGAGAGAGAGGGGAGAGTAGTGGCTGAGATGAGGTGCGCATCTTTGGCAAAAGACTTCAAGTTGGTCGATGTGGACAAGGACATCGCCATCCAAGCCGCGATAATCAAGCACAAGCACGGACTGCCATTTGCCGACAGTCTAGTCGCCTCTACAGCCAAAGTGCTAGGAGTTCCCTGCTACACGGATGACCCGCACTTTCATGGGGTCGACGGAGTGACTGTAAGGTGGTTCCTGTAATCTGGATTGATGATCGATTTGGCGATGTAACAGGCTCGCCCATGGGAATTTACAGAATCACCATCGCCATGTTTAATAACGAGAAAAAAGGGAGCGGGTTTAGCGACACCGAAGACGCTAGGATGTGAATGAGACGAGTTTCGGAAGAGGGAACTACAATCGCGGTGGTTCTGGTGGATTCAGGTCCTTCAAGCCAAAGCCTGTAGAAGTCGGTAAGGAGTACGACGTTACCATTACCGAGATCAGCAGGCGTGGTGACGGCATTGCGAAGATTGACGGTTTCGTCATCTTCGTGGCCGGTACCAAGCAGGGACAGCAGGCTAGAGTTCGAGTCACCCAGGTTGCCAACAGGTTCGCCACGGGCCAGGTCATAGAAGGGTCTGGTTCGGCGGGCGGCGCGAGTGCAGAACCCGCCTCAGCGCAAGAGAGCGAGTAAGGGCTACAGCCCTTCTGCTGCAGGGATACGGTCGCTGTTTGAAAACGCGACCGTTCCAATCGTTTTCCTTTCTTTCCATCCATGACGATAGAAGCCGTTGTAGACGACGAATTTACCCACCCAAAGTGACCTGACCATGGCGATTATCTGGATGGGCGAAGTCACCCCGAACTGCTGGACAGAGTACGTTATCCCGATGGGCAGAAGCACCTGAGAAAAGCCCCAGACTAGTATCAGCGAGTTCAGGACGTCGAACGTGAGGAACTCCAGATAGTGAGACGAGACAGGAAGCAGCACGAAGAACGGGAGCAGGAGGACGTTCATCTGGGGCGTGTAGACATAGGTGCTGAAGACGAATGAGAATGTCGCCAGGAAGGCGAGGAACAGAGGGTCGCTGTCCTTCAACTTTAGACGGACCCCGAGCATGCCAACGGCCAGAGCAGCAAAGACGATGTCCGGGACGACGTGCCTCAGCGGAGATGTTCCGGTCATTACCGCCTCCATCCACGAGTCCTCGATGTACCAGTGGTACTGGTAGCTCCAGAAGTGGAGCCAGTTCGTGGGATTGGCCAGATAGACTAGCAAGTTTGGTATCGCGTATACCAAGCCTCCGACCGCACCGAACTCAAGCGCATCCCTGACCTTGGGCTCTGCGAATATCAGACCCAGGGCTGCCGCGGCGGTGACGAGGTTGGCCAGGGCGGAGAAGGCGAGAAAGGCAGCGCTGACCCGCTTCCTCCCTTCAAGGTAGTAGCGGATGCCTGCGAAGGTGAAGTATGTGCCGATGACGTACCAGTTCACGAGTAGCATGAAGACGAAGGTGGGCGTGATGATGAAGAACCAAAGGAGCTTCGTGTTGGGGAGGCCTCGCATCATAGCAATTTTCCTCATCTCTCTCATCAGCAGGAGCGTGGGGATCAGTAGGAAGATGCAAGAGTAGACGTAGTAGTTGGTCAGAAGCTGGCCCGGGGTTATCGCCCCGAGTGCGCCCATCGCGTACATGAAGAACGCCGTCCCGATGGGATACTCCACGAATGCCTGGAGGTAGGGGATGGGGACGGTGCATGGAGTGTTGGGACATAGGTCAACTTGGAAGACGGTGACGATGTCACTGTAGACGTGACCCCCTCCGTACGGGACGTGGAACCAGACGCCTATGAGGTAGAGCAGTATCGCGGTGAGCAGGATCGAGCCATAGGAGACCTGTCGGTTCACGCTCCCCAGCGAGCTTCGGGGCATATTAGCTCTAACAGGTCGAACGCCACAGCAGGTAAGCGCAGAAAGCGGACACCGTTTATTAATTCGCGACCGCTCTTGACTGTGTGGTCCTCTTCGCGAAGGACATAGTAGAGAAGGATTTCATAGTCCTTTCCAAGGAGACCTCTGTCCTGGACGCGGCGAAGTTGATGAAGGAGAGGAGGCACGGTTTCGTCTTGACGGGAACGAAGACGGACCCGGAAGGCATAGTGACCGAGTGGGACGTGCTGGACAAGGTCGTAGCGAACGGAAGCGACCCCGCGAAGGTCAAGCTCGCCGACATCATGACGCGAAGGATCATCACGATAGACTCCGAGGAGGGGATCGGGGAGGTCGCCAAGGTGATGGCGGCCCAGGGCGTCAGGAGGATGGTGGTGACGAGCAAGGGCGCGATAGTGGGCGTGATAACTTCCAAGACGGTGCTCGCGGCCTTCGAGGACTACGTCGACAACATATCTGCCCAAATAAGCAGGCTCCAAGCGCCCTGGTTCTAACGATGGTCGCAGTTGTCAACATCGACGGTCTGGCGATGCCAAACCCCGGCCTCGGCACTTACGGCTACGTGATAAGAATCGGAGGGCGGGACAAGATAGAGCGGTGCGGGCTCGCGGGTAGGAGGGTGACTAACAACTATGCCGAATATGCCGCTCTCGAGAAGGCGCTCGAAGAGGTAGCATCGCTGGGTGAGAGAGAGGTCATCGTGAAGTCCGACTCCAGGCTGCTCGTGGGCCAGATGGGGATGGGCTGGAAGGTGAAGAAGGGCGGATACGTCGAGATGTACAAGAAGGCGAAGGACATGGTCAAGAAGTTCGAGTCGGTGAAGTTCGAGTGGGTCCCCCGGGAGAAGAACGAGGAGGCGGACATGCTGACGAACATAGCCCTGAAAGACCTCAGGTCATAGTGGCGGTTAAAAGCGCCTTCCGACTCTGTGGCGCTTGCCCCCAGTGGAGGTCCGCGAGACCAAGTGCAAGTCGGTGCTGCACGAGATGTCGTTCGGCGGGTCCCGGGAATACACTGCCAACTTCTACCGTGGTTGCTCGCACGGGTGCATCTACTGCTACGCCCAGTCCCTGGTACACCAGGACAGGCCTTGGGGGAGTTTTGTGGACGTGAAGGTCAACGCGCCAGAAGTCATTGAAACAGAGACAAGGAGGATGCGGCCCTGTCCCGTCTTCCTCTCGAGCGCCACTGACCCCTACCAGCCCGTCGAGGCGAAGTACAGGCTCACCAGGAGGTGCTTGGAGGTCTTGGTCCGGAGGGAGTTTGAGGTGACGATTCTGACGAGGTCGCCCCTCGTGTTGAGGGACCTCGACCTGCTGAGAGCCGGGAGGGTCAGCGTCGGCATGTCGATATCTTCCGTCTCGACCAGATACTTCGAGCCCGGTGTCCCCCCGCTCGAGAGGAGACTGAGCACTCTGAGCAAGCTCTCATCCGAGGGGATAGAGACATGGGTGTCGATGGCACCGATCTTCCCCTCGCTGATGCTCGACGATGTAGAGAACCTGGCGGCGAGGCTCAAGGAGGTGGGGGTCACCAGGGTTAGCGCGGGTGTAGCACGGTGGGCTGGATACGAGGTCTCCAGAAGGTTCTTTGAAGAGAAGACCGGGATGAGCGCGGACGCCGTCTCCGAGGATACAGAGGGGGTACTCGCCGGGGTGAAAGCCTCTCTT
>DASPVO010000045.1:0-5772 GCA_035622335.1 Nitrososphaerales archaeon | reverse complement strand
TACTCCCTCTACTCGGAGCTATTCAGGGGACTGCGGAAGCTTTCGTTCGGAGTCGACCTCTACCCTGTGTCCTCCGTGACCAGGGAAGGGATAGTGGCTCTCGTCGGGGAGATGGCACGGATAAGCCGAGGAGGAGAAGAGATTACCGATTGACTCCTATAAGGAAAGACTGCATGAGACCCGAGACTAGGCCCGGCCTTTCGAGCGGAGCCATATGCCCCGTTTCGCTCAGGAAGTAGAGCCTCGAGTTGATAATCCTAGACGCCAGGAAATGGCTCCACTTGGGAGGCGTCATCATGTCCCTGTCGCCGCAGAGTATCAGGACGGGCACGCCTATCTTGGAGACCTCCGCTCTGAGGTCGAAGACGTTGCACGCTCTATAATCGTTGAGAAAGACAGCCAGGTTCGACAGAGAAAAAGAGGCTCTCGCTTCTTCAACGACCTCTGAGTGAAAGCTCATCGGTATGATCTTGTCCTCTATCGACTTCAAGGGTTGCGTCGCGAGGCCTTCCAATATGTCGTTCTGAACACCTAGCCTGGCTCCCGTGTCCACAAGGATGAGCGAGCCAACCTGCTCCGGGTGCTTCAGCGATAGCATCAGGGCGACCGCACCGCCCATCGAGTGGCCGCAAACGGATGGGTTCGAGAGCCCCTTCTCCGCGATAAATTCGTGTGCGGCTTCTGAGTAGTCTTGCACGCTGTGGCAGGTGACGTCCCCTCGCGGATGACCGGGAAGGTCGATGGCGAAGGCGCTGGCAGACCCGGAAAGGCCGGTCAGGACCCGAGCCCACAGGGAAGAGTTCTCCCCCGCTCCGTGGATCATAACCAAGTCTCTCGGGGACCCGCCGGCGTCGTAGCTGAGTGTCAACTCGATCGGTCGCGGATTTATCGGAGATAGACATAAAGTGTGACGCCCGGCTGAAAAGCTGGTCGAGAAATGCCCGGCGTTACTGCTGCGCTAAGGAGATTGCTGGGTCAAGGATGCTACGCGGCACCTGGAGTCTTCAGCCCGTCGGTGGCTCTGCTCGCGCGCAAGGCTGGGTTCAGGGTGCTTTACTTCTCCGGGGCAGCGTTCTCAAGCCAGCTCGGTCTGCCTGACCTGGGCGTCACTACTCTCTCGGAGGTCGCTCGCGCTGTGCACGAAATCACTTCGGTCGTATCTCTTCCTTTGATCGTGGATGTCGACACAGGATTCGGCGAGGCCGTAAACGTCGCAAGGACAGTGTCGGAGTTGATAGCCGCGGGCGCCGCAGCAGTGCAGATAGAGGACCAGGTGATGCCCAAGAGATGTGGCCACCTGGATGGCAAGGAGGTGGTCGAGGTTGAGGAGATGATGAAGAAGCTGGTTACGGCTCGGGAGTCCGCAGCGGGGAGGCTCGCTATAGTGGCCCGCACAGACGCGAGGGCGGTCGAGGGGATAGACGGCGCGATATCGAGAGCGAGGAGCTACGAACGCGCGGGTGTGGACATGATCTTCCCGGAGGCGCTCGAGAGCAGGGAGGAGTTCGCTGAGTTTCGAAGGAAGGTACGGACGCCGTTGATGGCGAACATGACCGAGTTCGGCAAGTCACCCTACACATCCGTCGATGAGTTCGGCGACATGGGATACAGCATCGTCGTTTTCCCGGTCACCGCCTTCAGGGCAGCGATGAAGACGATAGCAGAGGTCTTCGCACGATTGAAGCGCGAGGGGACGCAGTCTGGGATGCTCGACTCACTGATGACAAGGAAGGAGTTCTACAAGCTCATCCGTTATCAGGATTACGAAGGGCTTGACAGGAGAGCTCTGTCGAAGGCGAAGCGGCTCAGAGGGAGATCGGCTTGAGCGGGAAGGTCAGGGTCCCTGAGGGTTTGGCGGGGGTCGAGGTCGCCGAGAGCCGCATAGCCAAGAGCGACTCTGACGGGACCCTCCTCTACAGGGGGTACCCAATCGAAGATATCGCAGAGCGCGCGTCGTTTGAGGAGACCGCATTTCTCGTCCTCAGGGGTAGCCTCCCGAGAAGTGCTGACCTCAAGTCATTCAAGGCTACTCTCTCCTCCGAGAAGACGCCGGGGGAGGATGTCCTGCGCCTCATGGCAGGCATGCCCGCGACCAGCCATCCGATCGATGTGCTCAGGACGGCGGTTTCCTTTCTCGGCACCTCTAACGGACCATCGGGGAGGGACTCCGAAGAGATGTCCCTCGCTGCGAAGATGTCTGTCCTAGCGGCAAACTGTTACAGGATGCCCAGAAGGGAAGATGCCGCGCTTCCCACGCCGGGTCTGTCCTTCGCGGAAGACCTGCTGAGGATGCTCACGGGGAGAGCGCCCGACCAGCGGGACGTGTGGTTCTTTGAAAGGGTGCTAATCTTCTACATGGAGCACGACCTCAACGCGTCCTCGTTCACGGTGAGGGTTGTGGCGTCGACCCTGGCCGACCCCTATGCGGCGGTCACCGCCGGTTTGGCGGCGCTGAAGGGCCCTCTGCACGGAGGAGCAAACGAAGCTGCGATGCGGATGATATTGGAGGTCGGCGAACCATCCCGAGCGAGGGGCTACATCGAAGAGTCTCTCGCTGAGGGGAAGAAGGTCGTCGGATTTGGGCACAGGGTCTACAAGAAGTTTGACCCCAGGGCGAAGCTCTGCAAAGGATATCTGAAACAGATGGCCGAAACGCACGAGTCGGGAGCAAAGCTTTACGCGGTCTGTGACGCCCTAGAAGAGACGATGTGGAAGAGGAAATCGATACCCCCTAACCTCGACTTCTACGCAGCGCCGATATTCTACCTCCTCGGCATAGAGATACCGCTCTACACACCGATCTTCGCATCCAGTAGGGTATTCGGATGGTTGGCGCACTACAACGAACAGGTCGAGAACAACAAGCTGATCAGGCCCGACGCAGACTACGTCGGGGCTATCGGGCTGAAGTACGTCCCGGTCGAGCTCCGCTGATACGCTTCACCAGGTCCTCGGCGGCGTCCTCGACGCTCACCTTCTTTTGGAGAACGCCGTTTGCCAGAGCGTCGATTTCTTTGGGGGGATACTTCGAGACCCTCTCGAGGAGGTCAGCCTTTGCGAGCTCAATGATCATCCCTCGCACGCTCTTCGCTCTTGCCTCTACATTACCCTCGAGGAATGCGCGCCTCTTCGTTTCTAGCATTGTGAATAGTTTCTCTATCCCTTCTCCCTTGGCGGCAGAGACCTTGACCACAGCCTTGGACTCCGCCCTGCCGCGGGTCATGGAGAGTATCGAGACAACCTCTCTGTCGGCCCCTGGGAGGTCTGACTTGTTCACGACGAAAATGTCCCCGACCTCCATCAGTCCTGCCTTTGACGCCTGGACTTCGTCTCCCATCCCTGGTATGAGTACGACCAGTACCACGTGGGATATCCCGACCACCTCTGTCTCGGACTGCCCCGTGCCCACGGTCTCAACGATTGCCACGTCCATCCCAGCCGCATCGTAGAGTCTGACCACGTCGGCGACCGCTCTCGAGAGGCCGCCCGTCCATCCTCGCGAGGCCATGCTTCTGATGTAAACGCCGGGGTCGTTGGAGAAATCTGACATCCTGACCCTGTCGCCGAGCAGCGCGCCGCCGGTCAGCGGGCTCGTTGGGTCTACGGCTACGACCCCTACCTTAGCTCCCTTCTTCCTGTACGCCTGTATCAGTCTTGCTATCAGAGTGCTCTTGCCCGTGCCGGGAGCTCCCGTGACGCCGATTACGAAGGCGTTGCCTTCGCAGCGCAGCGACCCCAAGAGACGCCCGGCCTTTTCTTGGTCGTCCTCCACGAACGTTATCGCCTGGGAAAGAGCGTTCCTGTCGCCCGCCTTTACTCTGGCTCCAAGGCGGTTGGTCTTCAAGATCGGACCGCGCCCGTAACCGCCACTTTTATCGATTGGTGGTGGCAATCGATTTTAACCCCTCTGAGCTCGATGACGCCAATGAGGCAGCCGGTGCTCGTTGTTCTTGTCCTCTTCATCGCTCTGCTCCTCTGGTCGCCTCCACCTCCAGGTAGGGTCTCAAGGCTACCGTCTGGTGCTCCTCAGTTCTCCTTCGTTCTTCCGCCGAAGTACTTCCAATACTTCACCATCGATTCGTTCGCGAACTCTACAGTAATCAGATACACTCTGAGCAGCAATACCACGGTTTCGATCGCGTTCATGACCTTGGCGCAACTTCAATCGTTCAATTCCAGCAAGACCGGAGTCTCCGACTCGCTTTTCTATCAGAACGGCACCACGAGCCAGGAGTCCCTCAGAGCAGCGCCGGGATCGTACGCGCTAGTGGCTTACTCTGGTGGGAAGACCGCGAACGTCACGCTTGCTTACCAGGTCTACCCCGATAACCCGTTCGTCGACGGGCCCCTTGCCTCTCCGCAGCCCACGGGGATAGCATCCTTCGGGCTCTACAACAAGTCGAGCATCGACTCCCCGTACGCGGTTAGGTCGACAGACGTCATCGGGATGGCAGAGATCTCAGCGCTGCAGGCTTACAATGCGACAGCCGGCACGGCTCAGGTGAACCTCTCGGGTGCGACTCTCCAGCTCAACGCGATGCTCGTCGTCAACGAGAAGGATGGAACTAGCGAAGTCTACTGGTGCCAGAACACACCCGACTTCGTGACCGCCGCCTCCCAGGTCGCCATGGCGGACAACGTCTGGAACTACAGCACGAGCGGACTGCTGAGCAATTCGACGGTCACATCTCAGGGTGGCCTGGGCTACGTCTCCAGCTTCCAACAGTATGGGACCACCGAATACGCCTACGTCTATGAGGGTTCGAACTCCACCTATTCTCTTCCAGTCGGGCTGGTCCTGTTGGTCAACGAGACGGCTGAGCCCGGGACCGGTGTGCTCGTGCAGTACGGAGACAGATACTTCGGGGGAGGCAGCTCTTGGTTCGACAACGTCACGATCCACGACCCGACCGTGCAGAGCTCGTACTTCTTGACTTCGGGGAATGACACGACCCCCATTGGACTCCCGTACGACACCGAGCTCGTCTTCGGCGGCGAGGGGAACGGAGAGGCGACCAACTTCACGCGAATGAGCTCCACCCTCGGCCTCTTCTTCACCAACGGGTCGAGCACTTCGATGTCCGCGTTCCCTTCATACTTCAGCTTCGGCGGAGAGACCGAGGAGGCTGCTGACAACCTCAGGGTCAGCTACTCCGGGGATGGCCTCGCACAAGTCTCGGTGGGGACGCCGAACTACTACTACCTTGGGTCGGCCTCCGGAAGCTATTCTCTTGCGGGCGTCGAGTCCGCTATCTCTGCATCTGTCAGCACAACCTCGTCTACTTCTGCATCGTCCACCTCGTCGAGCACCGCCTCCACGTCGACCTCGAGCGCTCTGACTGCGATTCGACCCTCCTTCATCGTCGCTGTGGTACCCGTGATCGCCGTGGTCATCCTCGCGCTCGGTATCCGAAGGGTGTCAAGAAGACGCGCCGCCAAGGCATCGTTTATCTGACACCCCACGGTCGGCAAAATCCTTGCTCGATCAGGAGAAGGACCCCTACTGGAGGAGGAAAGCGAGGTCGTTCGCCGACGCGAGGAGCAGAGAGGGCACCCTCTACGACGCCAAGGCCATCGCGGACGTGGAGAGGGGCATCAAGCAGTGGGAGGACAGGGTGCTCAAGCCCTCCCTCGGGTCTCGCAGCGAAGTGGAGGCCAAGTTCGAGACGGCGTCCGGCATACCGCTGAAGCGGATCTACACGCCTTCTGACGTGAGGGAGACCGCATACGGCGACCAGGGCTTCCCGGGGGTCTACCCATACCTCAGGGGCG
>DASPVO010000044.1:0-7750 GCA_035622335.1 Nitrososphaerales archaeon | reverse complement strand
GTATCCGCCCCCTCCATCCTCGAAGGGAATCCCAAGGGCCTCGGCGTACAGATTCTTGCTGACCGAACCGCTTCTGCTAATCGGGCCGAAGCCAGCCACGAAGAGAACCTTAATCTTCGAACGCCTTCGTTTTCCCGCTTGCTTCAAGCTGCTTTCTTTACAATGGTATAACAAGTGTCTGTTTACGTCTTGCGGATGACGCGTAACTTCGTGGGGCGCAATCAGCCTAATGCACGACGACGAGTACCTTCTCTCATCAAGGAGGCCCTTTCGCCACCTCATAGGTATCGTATGCCAAAGCTGCGCTGACGACGGCGAGGCCGAGAGTTTCTAGAATAGAGAATGGAGCGTACAGACAGATCGCCTCCGCCACTACGAGTATGGCCACGAAGGCCGACTTTTTCTTCCCCAGGTAAAGATATCCAAGACCCCAGACGAAGAAGCTCAGAACAGCAGCCAAAGCCGCGCTCTTGGCCAACCCTCCCCGAGGAAGCCGCTACGCTATTTATTCCCGTCCTGCACATCCGACATCTGACGCTGGATGGCGCCCTCCGAACCGGCGCTGCCCAACTGTGTTTCACCATTAATCTACCGGCGAATTCCGCCACGTCTCATGGCGAGGAAGTCGGAAGGGATACTCAGGACCTCAAGGAGCGTCCTTCTCAACAGAAACGTCCGCGCTCTGGCGATAACCGGAATCGTCTCGGGCGTCTACCTAGGGATGTTCAACGGGATACTCCAGCTCTTTCCAGGAGCCCTCGGGTTCGGTGTGGCCACATTGGGCATCATGATGTCGATTGGAAACAGATTCACAGGAGTGGCCACGTCAATAATCCAGCCGTTCGCCGGACACTACTCCGACGTCCACGGCCGAAAGCCTGTCATCATAGCGGGCAGCATCGCCACAATCGCTTCGATGGGCCTGTTCATCGGGACTGCGGTCACGGCGAGTTGGGTCCTGATGTTCGCCGCGTTCCTGCTATATGGAGCCTCGGCCCTGGGAAACCCGGTCACGCAGGCTGTCGTTGCGGAGTCGGTCGGCCTCGACGAGAGAAAGATGGGCGTGGCCTACAGCGCGATATTCCTGCTGGGTACAATCCCCGGCGTGGTTGCCCCATACGTGGCCGGCGTCGCAGTCGCAGAGTATGGCTACCCCTTCATCTTCATGGTCGCGGCCTTGCTCGAATCTATCGACCTCTACGTCTATCTGAAGGAGCTGTCAGAGACGAAGCACGAAGAGCGGGCGGCTCAGGGAGGAAGAGGGTTCTCGTTCAGGGAGGCGCTCAGGCTGCCGAAGGGCTCGGTGGGCTACTCCACGGCGCTCGCCCTGGACGCGTTCGGATTCGGGATCACTACTTCAATAATCTACGCCCTGATCGCCGACAGGTTCGGGTACTCTCCGGCTGAGATAGGGCTGCTCGTGGGCGTATGGTCGCTCGCGATCATAGCCACGCAATACCCAGCCACCCAGTTACTGCTGATACTGGGTCCCAGGAGGACGCTCGCGCTCTCCGAGTTGCTGGGGACCCTGCTCATGGTTGGCTGGTTGGTGGTCAACTCTCTGCCGCTCTTCCTGCTGCTCTCTGTCGTCTTCGGCACCTCTGTCTCAACTTGGGTCCCGGGAGTCAGCTCGATGTTGATGACGCATTCGCCCAGCGGAGAGAGGGGCAGCTTGGGAGGGAAGGTC
The DNA here is from genome assembly GCA_035622335.1 of Nitrososphaerales archaeon. Lineage (GTDB taxonomy): Archaea > Thermoproteota > Nitrososphaeria > Nitrososphaerales > Gagatemarchaeaceae > DATJAJ01. Next base: position 6,063 of record DASPVO010000044.1, on the reverse strand, counting down.
GCGGCCATCAGAGGGCTGGTCGCATTCCCAGGGCCGGTGATCGGGGGATTCCTCTACGCCGGCTTTGGCTACCAAGCACCGATTCTCGCGAGCGTCATCGTAACCTTAGCTGCGACGCTGATGATCCTGAAGTTCGTGCCCGAGACATCACGCTCATAGGCACCCTTCGACGACCTGCGTTTCAAAGAAACTTTTCCAGGTACACGAGGTCGTAGAACCTTCTTCCCACCTTCAGATCTTTCCTGGCCTTCCCGACTACTTTGAACCCCGCCTTCCTGTAGAGCCTGATCGCCGCCTTCTGTTCGGGATTGACTTCCAGTCTGACCTTCACGATGCCCTTGCTACGAGCCTCCCTGATAGCTGCTTGGACCAGTTTGGTTCCTATGCCCTTGTCCCGGTGGCTTGGCTTCACGTAAACGCCGAAGATGTCCGCCACGTGTTTTGTTTTTCGTCTGTTGTTGCCTACCATTGCTATCATCCCCACGGGACTTTCGCCTGACATCGCGAAGAGCGTGTTCTCGATCCTCGTCTTCCAGTCGTCCTCCGTTAGTGCAACCTCATCTTCGACTGACGACCCGAATGCTGCGGCTTCTTTCTTCAGCGCTTCCAGGCGGAGCGCCCTATACTCCTCCCACCTGCCCGCAGGAAGTCTCTGAATCTTAGTCAAAAATTGACCTCTCGGTCGAGGTCCCCGGATTTGAAACCTCCGAATTCACATTGTTTGATAAGAGATTTCTTCTGGTAAGAAAGGGTTGCGAAGAATTCCATGGGAGCTTGGATGCGCGCATCAGACATCCTTTTCTTCAAGACCTTCATGAAGGTAGGCGTTTCAAGTGAGCGAAGAGGAGACTAAAGAGATAACTTCCTTCGAAGAACTTCGAAGACTTCGCTTGGCCGATGAGGGATACCTAGTGATAACGGACAGCGCGCGCCCAACCATCGTGCACAAGTTAAACTCGAAGTGCATCTCAATCGACAACTTCAACATCAAGGTGACCGTCAAGCGGGGGAAACAGGGAAAGTATTACTGGGTCGACAGCGTGGCGACCGCAGGTCGCAACTACGGGGCGAAGAGGTGCAAGACATGCAAACCCGAAGTGCACCTTGTGCTTCCTTCGACCTTCGACACTTGAACCACAGCAGGCCCTCGCATCACTCCAGCCTGAGCCTGACCCCAAGCCTTCGCGAGAGGTTGTCCAAGTCCTGCGCGACATAGAAAAACGCCATCCAACTCCAGTCACCCCATCTCCGCATCCCTTCCCTCTTCACTCTCTCGACCGCCGCCCTTCTGTTCCTTGGTTCTCTTCCGAAGAAAAGAAGACCGAACACGTCCACCGACCAAGCGTCGATCGGAAACCCAGCATGAGGGTTGATGATGTCCGCTGCATAATCACCCACGCCCGGTAGTCCCATCAGCTTCTCTTTGGCGTCGGCAGGGTTCATACTCATGATTTCGTGCATCTCGGGGAACCCTCCGGCGATCATCCTAGCCGATGCCACTATGTACTTGGCTCTGTAGCCTAACTTGCACGCCCTTGCGAAGACCGTGGGACTCAGCCTGGCTATTCTCTCGGCTGCCGGCTGCAGGAGAATCCGCTTTCCATCGAAGTCTAGCGTCTCGCCGTACCGCCTGTTGATCGCGTCCATCATCTCGAGGCTCCTCTTGAGCCTCGCCATCTGAAGGCAGATGCTCAGAACGACAGGATTGAAGAGAGATGCGGCCTGAGTGTCGTGCATGCCGTAGAGGTCCTCCACCACATGCTTCAGGATGGGATCCTTTGACGCGAAATTGTAGAATCCTCTCAAGTCCTGTTCCGCCCCGAGACATTCGACGACGAGGGCGCGCATTCTTTGCATCTCGGCACTAGAGATTCCATCCTTAGTGTAGACCTCCGCTTGCAAGAGCGGATTCGTTAACGTGCCCGAAGAAGAGATTCTGAGCCCCACAGGCTTTCCAGCGAATCGAATGGAGGTCCAGAGCGTCCCGCCCTCGTAGATTTCACCCCGAGTGAAGAGGTCCCAACCCGCGGGCTTTCTCACCGTGAGCTGGAAGTCGAATGGCGGGATGGGCTTTATCTTCAGTGCTCCAGAACGACGGTAGCCCGAGCTCTCTACCATTGTCCTAGCCATATCCGCACCCCATCCCACTTCCTCTTGGCTCATCGGCTGCGAGCCGCAATGGCTGTTTCTGGGACTCCCATCTTCCTAAGCAGCAATTTGAAACGCTCTTCCGAGCGCACGGAATCGAAGCCCCGCCACGCCGAGTGGAAGATGAGCCCAGGGTCACGCATCTCGATGCCACGCTCGAACCACCGGTAGGCTTTCTCCTTCTCACCCGCCGCGAGGCAGATCGCTCCTATGTCGTTCGGGCCGGCGTATCCCGTCTTGGCGTACTCTTCGACTTCTGCGAGCATCTCTCTTGCCCCTTGGGGGTCACCGCTCGCCGGGTAGACGAGGGAATTCTCGGAGTATATCCAAGAGATGACTCCGGTTGTCCACCCATGGATCCCCTGTGCGCGCCGGGTCTTGATTTCAAATCTGACAATGTCCATCTCTCTCTTCGCCTCCGCAACCATGCCTATCTCGAAATAGAACAAGGCCAGAAAGTTGTGCAAGCTGTAGTCCGTTGGGCGAAGCCTCTTCAGAAGTTCGATCTCTTTGAGCACCCCGTCTTTCATATTGGCCAAGGCCATAGCCCCGCACTTCCCGGAGATTAGTATCGTCGAGAGCGGGTCGAGTTCCACCGCACGCGAGGTGTACCGGACGCCGACTTCATCCCTCCCCAGAAGACTCGACATGAACCCCCACCAGTTGTACGCTATGGCGCAGCTCGGATTCAGCTCGATGGCGCGCTTGAAGCTATTCTCCGCCTTTCCCCAGTCCCACTCGAACTGGAAGGCGATGTTGCCCAAGGCGGACCAGGCCTCAGCCAAGGTTGGGTCCAGCTCGACGGCCTTCGAGGCATACGCCTTTGCTTTCTCAATTGCCTCTTCCACCGGAATGAAATCGCCCGCCCAGCTCGTGTATGCATCCGCCAGTCCGCAATAAGCGAGCGCGAGCCCAGGGTCGAGCGCGATGGCTCTCTCGTACGATGCTATCGCCATTCGGCCGTCATCTTCAGTCGCCAGCTGGTCATGGAACCTTCCTTTCAGGTAGAAGGCGTACGCGTCGACGTTGGATGTCGGCGCCTTTTCGAGCCTCTTGATGTCCTCGCTCAGAAGCTTGACCTGCAGGGCACCCGCGACCTGTTTTGCGATGTCGCTCTGGATGGCAAAGATATCCTGCAGGTCTCTGTCGTAGCTCTCCGACCAGAGATGCCTATCACGTAGTGCGTCAATCGCCTGCACCGTTATCCTGACCCTTCCTCCGGCCCTCCTGACGCTCCCCTCTAGGACGGTCCCGACGTCCAGTTCCTTGGAGACCTCCCTGACGGGTTTGATGCTCTTCTTGTACTGCATCACCGATGTTCTAGAAATTACTTCGATGCCTTCGATCTTTGAAATCGCGGAGATCAGTTCTTCAGTCATGCCGTCGGCGAAGTACTCGTCCTGAGGGTCAGGGCTGAGGTTCGCGAAGGGCAATATGGCGACCCTGTTGCCCCGCTGCTCCTTCTTGGGCATCGGAGCGGATTCGCTCCACGGTAACTCTACTTTGAAGACTTCAGTCGGAGTTGTGACGTTCTTTAGGTCCTGCAACCCGAGACTTGTCAGACGATAAGGCAGCTTGTTGTGAACCTGGTCGTACACCTGCCTCGAGACGCAGACCCCTTCTTCTTCCGACAGAGGCTCAATCCTTGATGCTATGTTGACGGCGTCTCCGAGTATGTCCCCATCGATTCCCACGATGTCACCGACATGTATGCCGATTCTAAGGGCGAGTGGGTCGTTCCTGGCAAGCCTCCTGTCGTGCATGACGTTCTGAATCGCCACCGCGCACAAAGCCGCGTCTAGGGCGCTCGGGAACTCGACAAGGAAGGCATCTCCCATGGTCTTGACCTCTCGGCCCGAATGACTGGCGAAGATTGGTCGGAGGACTTCCTTCAAAGACTTTAGCCGCGCCAGCGTTGTAGCCTCGTCGTGCTGAGATAGCGAGGTGTATCCCACGACGTCAACAAACATTATTGCAGCGAGTCGGCGCTCTTCCGACATGGATACCGCTTGTTCTGGAAGGGCTTTCGAGATAACCGTTTGGGCACTGCACCGCACAACGTACTAGACGGCAGCTAAGACCTAAGAGAACCCATGAACGGTGACGCAGTCCTTGGCGCCCACGCGGACCAGTTTCAAGGACCTTATCAAGCTCATGGGTCCAAGGTCGCGTCCAGAAGTACCATGGATGTCCCGAGTAGTCGGTTGCACCGTTGAGGAAGCGGAGTGCGCCACAGACGAGCTGCTGGGACACGCGTCGGCTATCAGGTCGCTCGTCCGTAACATCACCAGAACGGGCCGAAGTTACTACGCGCAGATTCCGGCACCATTTGAGCTCTACTCGATGGTGAGGCTGGTCAGGCCCACCACTCTGATAGAGAGCGGCGTTGCGTCCGGTGTTTCCACGACTTTCATACAGATGGGTATCAGGGCCAACCAAAGGGGATCGCTGCACTCGATGGACATGCCAGTCGCCAGGAGAACCGCGGAAAGGAACGAGTCTTGGGCAATCCCTGCTGGCTTGTCGTCGGGATGGGCCATCCCCTCTGAGATCAAACAGGGATGGGATCTTAGGTTGGGCCGGAGCGAAGACATCCTAGTGGATTTGCTAGACGAGGTGGGCGTACTCGACTTCTACTGTCACGACAGTCCAGTGGATGAAAAACACCTCGATTTCGAGATGAAGGCGATAAGGCCGCACCTGCGACCCGGTTCGTTGGTGGTAGCTGACAACACCGGACGGAAAGGGACCTTCGAGAAAACAGCTCGCGCGATGGGAACAGTCTCGATCCGAAGGAGGAACTCGAGCCTTGCTGCATTCCGCGTACCCAGGTGACTAAAGGGAGGCGCTATCCGAAAAACGGAACCCCAGCGACTCCAGGACTTCCTCATGGGCCCTGGCCATCTCTGCTCTTTTAGTGGCCCGTGTGTCGACGAACCTCATTTCCGTCCATGCTCCGGGTCTCGGAAGGCTCTCCCTCGGCAGCTCGCCTGTGAAGATGAACTCGATGTCCCAGTGACTGGGTATGTCGGGGAACCTTCTCGGTGTGTAGACCTCGGAGACAACCTTCGGTCCCGAAAGAGAGACACCATCCAGCTCGAGCTGTTCCTTTAGGATTCGGTTCGCAGAGTCTTGGGGTGACTCCTTCAGAATCAGGTGCGAAGAGGGAATCATCCAACCCTTTGAGTGGACAGCGATTCTTTCTGGGTCGAGGGCGCCGATATGGTCCCAGGGCGCCTTGGGGTTCAGATGACCGAGGAGAACGTTCTCCTTGCGACCTGTCTCGTTGATTACTACGAACGAGGAGAGACACATGCCTCCGGCGGGAATCTCGCGGGTGGTGACCCCGCTAAAATCAGGCTTGCCAGAGGACATGGACTCTCCTTGGTTGAAACGTGCGAACTTTCGGTCCGTTACCATCAGAAGCTTACTCGGCGGGCCTTTCACTAATAGGTTCCTTCTGTCAGTTCGTGCCGACCATTCCAGTGTCACTGCTCAGAAAGAGCTTTCAGTGTATGCTTCTCATACTTTCACCGTTGCTCACGAGGCGAACCATCCATCATTCCCACCGCATCTGCGCAGTCTTGGTAGCTTCCAAGGGATGGAAGCCGGTATCGCTGGGAATCGTGACCCACCAGTAGGGGCTGCCAGGCCTCCAATCCCTGCTCCGGCGCGGGTTAGCAGGGCCGAATCGCCCGACCGACTCTCCAGTCATCTTCACTGCATTCCGGTAATTCGTTCAGATCAAGCTGGATAGGCGTGGAGCCGTCCGCAGCTTTAATCGTCCAGCTCTCCCTTACAAGACATTTAGTCTCCCTCGCGAGGTTCCAAAGTACAATGAAGAACTGGAGAGAATCTCTGGCCGAATCCCCAGGCTCGTCTGAAGGGCTCAAGTTCGGTCAAGACTTCGTCCCT
>DASPVO010000043.1:0-7343 GCA_035622335.1 Nitrososphaerales archaeon | reverse complement strand
TGGAGAAGGCTGCGAGGTGTACGCGACCTCCAGGCACTACAGGGAGACAGACATCCTTGCAAGAGCGCAGGGACTCAGGCTTCGTTTCGTCGGACGGCGCGGCGGCAAGGACCTCGCAGAACAGTTGACCGAAGCGACCAGGCGCCAGGAGGAGTTGATCCCCCTCATCAACTCCTTCGAGCCTGACGTCTCAATATCGGCCGGCTCGGCGGTGTGCGCTCGCATCTCGTTCGGCTTGAGGGTCAGACACGTCACAATCAACGACTCCCCTCACTCGGCAGTAGCTGACCGCCTGTCGTTGCCACTCAGTCACAGGCTCTTCTGCCCTTGGATAATCCCATACGAGAGCTGGTACAGGTATGGGGTCGGGAGGGGTCAGATCTCCAGGTATCGTGCCCTCGACCCGGCGGCTTGGCTCAAGAGGAGAGCGCCGAAGGGCGAGGTGCCGAAGCTCGAAAGGAACAGAGAGACCATTGTGGTCAGGCTCGAAGAGACCTATGCGCCCTACATGGCAGACAGCAAGAAGAGCTGGAACGAGGAGATTCTGTCAGCCTTGGCACGGTCTTTCAGGGGATGCAACTTGGTCGCTCTCTGTCGCTATGGAGACCAGCTTCGTCACATGAGGCGCAGGTTCGGAGAGACGTACATTCTACCCGAGGCCGTAGACGGCAGGGCCCTTCTCGAGAAGACGGACGTCTTCGTGGGCATGGGAGGGACCATGACCGCCGAGGCTTCGTTGATGGGAGTGCCATCGGTTTCAGCGTTTCAAGGCAGCCTCTACACCGAAAAGTATCTTCTCTCAGTCAAGCTATTGGACAGGGCTACTTCTACAAGGCAGGTGGCGAAGGTAGTCGGCCGCCTTATGGCGGAACGGACTGGCCCAAGAAAGAAGCGGGCGCGACGCGTCCTGGCCTCGATGGAAGACCCCGTCTCCAAGATCAGTTCTCTCATACTGGGGCTGCCTCCATAGACGCTCGGAGGCTGCTCAAACGCAGACACATCTAATCACTTTTTAACTCATCAATCGCTGACACCAGTTAGCCCGGAGCAGCCCGGTGGAAGGGACGCCCTGCCGAATGTAGCGGCCAAGCATGCTGGCCTTTGGAGCCGGCGACCCTGGTTCGAATCCAGGCCGGGCTATCTAAAATAGGCTCAGAATGAGCTCTGCTAAACATAATAAGCTTGATTCCAGCTCTCCTGTAGCTCTTAGTATTGGGCCTGCTTGAATCCTTGGCAATATCTCCCCGAAATACTCTTAATTCGATTGGCACCCGCAGCAATGAAAGTTGCCATCATCCGGCGTGTACTCACTCGATAAGATTCTGGCCGGTGGATACCCACAGAGGTCAAGTGTCCTAATTGAAGGTCTCTCCGGCGGCGAGAAGGAAAGTCTCGCTTACCAATTCATCCGCTCAGGACTAGACGACGGTGACTTCTGCTTGTTCGCGACAAGGTTGTTACCAGAGGATGTTGCCAGCGATGCGAAGGCCTCGGGCATAGACCTGGACAAAGGGACTTACTGGATGTGCCCCGAGAAAGGGGACAGGGATTACGTGTTAGGGGACCTTGCAAGCATCTCGTTCGGAATCAAGAGCGTCCTGAAGGAGCACGAAAGTAAAGGGATCCGGATTGCTTTTGATCTCCCTTCTCAGCTTCTGATGGACAACACAAGCGACTCTGTCTTCAGATTCCTGAGTCAGCTCTTGGCCGATTTGAAGAGGCATAACGCCACATTGGTCGCTATCGTCCAGGAGGACATGCACCCACCTCAGGTCTTGGCCGGGTTGGAACTCCTCTTTGATGGGGTGTTGGCCGTCAAACGTTCAGCGGAAGCTGAAGTGGAAATCAGGATAAAGAAGATGCGTGGGATCAGGCCGGCTGCGTCTACTTTGTTGGTCCCAATTGGCGTGGAAGCAAGAAACGGCGCTTCATCGCTTGGGTCTCAGGTAAAGCGAGTCGCAGTCCTACCCTTTGCCAACATGAGTCCGGATCCAGATGACGAATATCTGGCCGATGGCATGACTGAGGAAATAATCGATAAACTCTCCCAGATCAAAGAAATCGAGGTGATAGCCCGAACCTCGGTGATGACCTACAAGAATAGGGAGAGGAAGGCCGCAGAAATCGGAAGGGAACTCAGCGTAGTGTCGCTCATCGAGGGGAGCGTCAGAAAGGCGGGGAACAGGATACGGGTCACTGCTCAATTGATTAACACAGACACCGAAGTTCACCTTTGGTCCTCTCACTACGACAAGGACATGGACGACATCTTCGCCGTGGAGAGTGACATAGCAGAACGGGTGGCAAGTGAGCTGAAAATCAGGCTCTTGGACTCTGAAAAGCACACGATTGAGAAGAAGGCTACGGGGGATACTGTGGCGTATACATATTATCTTAGAGGGATGCAACTCGCCAGGGTAGGGCTTGGTGAGGAGCCGCTCCGGCAAGCGCTGAGCCTCTTCGAAGACGCGGTCGCGAGGGACCCCAAGTTTGCAAGGGGATACGTAGGAATCGCTGAATGCTACCAGGGCATGGCTAACCGGGGCTACATTCCGTACTATGAAGGGCTCGAGAAGGGTCGAGCATCGGCTCTAAAGGCTCTGGAGATGGACCCGGACCTAGCTGAGGCCCACGTCAGACTGTCCGGGATCATGCTAAACGTCGACGAGAATCAGAAAGGTACGAACGAACTCAAAGAGGCCTTAGAGCTCAACCCCAACCTTGCGGACGCACACGCTTGGGTAGCAATTATGGCTGCTAATTTGGGTGACAAAGAGGAAATGGTCAGAGCGGCGGAGAAGGCATACAAGCTGGACCCTCTGGCGGTGGGGACGATAACCTGGCTAGGATGGGCATACTTCTGGTCAGGTAGGGAGCGGGAGGCGACGGAACACTGGAGGAAAACCCGGCAACTTGAGCCCTATGTTACCTATCGGAGCATGTTCGATTACTACGTGTGCAAAGGGGATTACAAAGAGGCAGAGAAGATGGTCAAGGAACAGGAAAGAATAAGCCCGACCGTTCCTAGTACTTACTGTAACAGGGGCATTCTTGCGGCTCTAACTGGCGACACGAAGACCGCCCATGAGATGATAACGAAGCTGGATAAGGGGGAGGGGTGGGGGACCACCTCTTTCGCTGGGTTCATCTACTTCGCCTTGGGAGATCTTGGCAAGTTCTTTGATTACCAGTTCAGGGCGGCGGAGGACCACACCCTCTTCGTGTCGCTTCTGCGGTGCAGTCCCCTCTATGAGAATGCAAGGAAGGACCTCCGCTTCGGGGAACTTCTCAGGAAGGCTGGTCTACCTTATGAATCCCACAACTGAAACGTCTCTCAGCACGACTCATGATGCGATATCTTGACGGATTCAAGGCCGGGCTACCAAAAATAATCTCAGAGCAAGCCATCGAGCACCCCACAGTGGACTTCGATTTCGTTTATCGACAAAGCTTATGGTCGAGCCCGCGAATTTATCGCCGAAGTGCGGACGCGAAAGGTGCTTGCAGCTCTGCAGATGACCATCGACGGAGTCGCCGAGTGGCCCGTTTATCCCAACGAGGACGACGAGGACGCTTCGGACTTCTGGGAATCGATGTACGCCAGTTATTGGGATTCGGTCGACGCCCTCCTTCTCGGCCGGCAGACATACATGAAGTGGTCAAGCTTCTGGCCCCAGGTTCGGAAGAAGCCAGACGCGGGAAAATATTCGCGGTTATTTTCGGCGTTCGCTGACCGCGCCGAGAAGATTGTATTTTCACGAAGGTTGAAGTCTGCCTCTTGGGAGAAGTCTCGTATAGTCCGCGGCGATATCTCGAAGGAGGTGAATCGACTCAAGTCGAAACCTGGTGGGAATATGCTTCTCGGTGGTGGTCCTCGACTCGCCCAGCAGTTCCTCCGTCTGGGACTGGTCGATGAGCTTCGTCTGACCGTCTATCCAAGCGTGGTGGGACGTGGAAAGCCCTTGTTCGACGTCGACAGGCAGCCCGACAACCCCGACGACATGATTCCGATGGGTGCTCCGCTGCGACATGACTTTCGCCTGGTCGAGGCTAGGCCCCTCAAGTCATCGGGAGGTGCGGTCTTCCTGCACTACGCTGCTGCACGAGATTGAAGAGTGGCACTCCATTGCTCTAAGAGTAATCTTAAACTCGTGAACTAACTTACCGCACTAGTCAGTCTTTGGGCCTCTGTCACTTACAGTAGGTTCAAACCGTTTCCAGTGACCCTCGGATACTACTTCAACAACTCCGTCGGTCACTCTTATGGCCGTCTGATCGTCAATCGCGTACGCCTGCACTCCTAGCCCTGCGGCCCATCTCTCCGCGCTGGCCATAGAATTGTCCGGCATCTTCTCGTTATCCACGTGCGGAAAGAGCGAGAAATCAACCACCCCTAGAGCTCTGTCGTCTCCGGTAGGCGGATTCCAGCGTTTGAAGTCCTCTCCTATTCTGGGAGTCAGCGCCATGCTCCCTCCGCTCACCCCGACGTAGACTGACTCGCGCTTCAACGATGGCAGAAGGTCCGCCAGTCCAGACTGTCGCATCCAGTAGCACAGATACAGGCTATCGCCCCCTCCGACCAGAAGGGCGTCAGTCTCACGGACCATTGGCACCCAGTGTTCTCTATCGATACTGGGTAGAGCGGTTAGTTCCAAGACCCCCAGTGACTTCCAACCCAATTCGCACAAGGGGGTGTTGGCCACCCCACGGATGATCCTGTACGCGGAAGCAGGACCGCCCATGGCGTATGTCGCAGTGGGTATGATCAGGGCGCTCGACTCCGCAATCGGTTTGCCCAGTAGTTCGACAAGCGTGGTGCGGATACTGGCGTTGCTTATGCCAGCGGAGGTAAGAAGAAGTTTCATGCGCTGCTCCTCGTAACGTCACAGCGGATCGTCACGGTGGAGACGCTCTTCCTCATTTGAAGATCTGTATATCTTGACTGGGAGTTAATCCTTCTCATATTTGGACTAGAGATTATCTTGTTGCAAAAGCCAGACGGTCCAAACACCCGCTCTAGTCAGAGAGCACGGTCAGCTGCCCCACCATCGTGGGAAGGTGATAGATGCAGTAGTAGGTGAAGATCCCTGAGTACTTGGCTACGAATGTCACGTTCTGGTTCTCTCCTCCCGATAGGTCGATGCTTATGTCGTACGGCGCTGCGATGGTGAACGTGTGCTTGTTGACGTCGGTGTCGTAGAAGTGTATCGTGACAGTGTCCCCCTGGTTCACCACGATGTTGCTCGGCACGAAGGAGTAGTTCGGAATTCCAGTAAGGCTCTGGTTGAACGGCTCCTCGGCTACGGTGACCACGAATACACGGTCTTGACCGACAACGGAGGCAGTCTGCGGCCTGTTCAGGTAACTGTACCCGAAGGACGCCACCGCGACCAGTAGCGCCACGACTGCCACGGCGAGGGCCCTGTCTCGCCTCGCAGCCTTCTCAGTCGATTTCGCTCTCCCCTTCCTCCTTCGTCTGCCTCGCCACAATCGGCTCTTTGACCGGGGAGTTCGTCGGTGGTGGGATCTCCTCCCTGATCTTTTCGGCCGCCTTCACGTTGAAGACGGAAGGGCCTCTCCCTCTGAGCATAGAGGTCACAGCCGCCACGACGGAGATTCCTGCTCCTATGTAGAACGCCTCCTGAAGAGCAGATATGAAGGCCGGGGCGATGGCGAGGGGGAAGAAAGTCTTGCTCGTCAGCGTGGCGATTACAGTAGGCGATAGGGAGTTGGTCAGGCCAGATGGAAGGCCGCTCAGTATCGACTGGACGGGGTTTATCCCCAGAAACGCTGCGAAGAGAGCTCCCGTGGGAGGAATGCTTCGAAACGCCGTCGCGAGTTGAGGAGCGTTGGCGCTCGTCGCGGCAGCGCTGAGCGCGTTGGGTAGGCTGCCTGAAAGCGCAGAGAGGACGATCGTGAAGAAGATCGCGATGCTGACCGTCTGGCCGACGTTTTGGAAGGTCGCTCTCATGCCCGACGCGGCCCCCCTGTGCTCCGGCGGTACGGAGTTCATTATCGAGACGGTGTTCGGTGAAGCGAAGAGGCCCCCTCCTACGCCCATCACGAACAGTATAACGGCGAACTCGGGGAACGCGAAGTCGTAGGGCAGCAAGGACAGGAAGACGAATGAGATGGCCGTGATGACCATCCCGAGAGTCGCCAGGCCGCGCGCTCCGCGCCTGTCAGAAAGCCGTCCGCTTATCGGACCCATCACAACGAAGCCCAGGAGCAGGGGTGTGATGTAGATACCAGACCAGAAGGGTGTGGACTGATAGGAGTATCCATGAAGCGGGAGCCAGATGCCCTGAAGCAGGATCACGAGCATTATCTGCACCCCTCCCCTCCCTATCGACGCCAGCAAGCCCGCAAAGTTTCCGGTGCTGAACGCTCGAATCTTGAAGAGATCCATCCTGAACATCGGCGACTTCACGTGGCTCTCTATGAACGGGAAAACTACCAGCAGACCGCCACCCAAAGCCAGTGACGCGATCACCCAGGGGTTACCCCACCCCATCGATGAAGGAGGATACGGCAACAGTCCGTAGGTCACCCCTACGAGAATCAGCGTCAGCCCCGCGCCGAAAGCGAGGTTCCCCCACAGATCGAGCGACTGGTCCCGATTGATCTTTCCTACCTCCTTGAGCCTGAGGTAAGACCACGCCGTCCCGAAGACGCCGACCGGGACGCTCACCAGGAAGATGTACCTCCAGTTGTAATACGCGAGCACGCCGCCCATGATCAGGCCGATCAGTGACCCAGCCAGGACCGAGACCATGTTGATTCCAAGAGCCTGACCGCGCTCGTGCTCAGGGAAGGCGTCGGTGAGAATCGCCGCGCCGTTGGCGAAGAGGAACGCTCCTCCGATGCCTTGGATAATCCTGAATGTTATCAGCTCGGAGGCCCCAAGTGTGCCTGTGTTGGGGGTCAGGTACGCGAGGACAGACCCTATCGTGAAGATTGCAAACCCGAGGTTGAACAGCTTCACCCTCCCGAACATGTCCGAAATCCGCCCGAACGTCACGAGGAGAGTCGCTGTGCACACGCTGTACCCGAAGAGGAGCCACAGAAGGTACTGGAAGGACGTGAGTGGATTCATGTCCAAGCCCCGGAAGATGGCCGGGAGCGAGATCAGGACTATCGTGCCATCGAGAGACGCCATCAGCGCGCCTATCGTCGTGTTGGAAAGAGCGACCCACTTGTACTCCACTTTCTCTCGAGTCTCTGCTGAACTGGCTCTAGATGACCCCCTTAAGAAATTGACTTCGGGAAAGGCTTAATGCCGCAGAAGCTCCCATCGCGATGGCTTGTCGATAGGCAGGAAGTTGACCCAGCCCACAGGCAGA
>DASPVO010000042.1:0-12290 GCA_035622335.1 Nitrososphaerales archaeon | reverse complement strand
GAACCTGATCAACTCGCTCCCTACGGGACCCGGTGGCAACTCTGAGAACATAATGCTGCTGGAGAAGCAGACGGGACTGCGGGTCGGCGACTCCCTTGTGTACTCGTACATGCCATTGCGGCTGGATGAACCGGGCTCGAGCGTGGTCGCAAATGCGGGCGCGAAGGAGAGACCGATGCTCGAGGTTCTGGGCTTTCCCCAGAACTCTCAGAACGTGTTCTCGGCCGAGCTAGAATACTCGTCTCGGGTATTGGAGGAGGCGATGATGTCGGTGACGGAGATAGAGCTTTCGAGGAAAGCAAGAGAGGCAAGGGTGGTGGTTCACAGCGACAAAGACGTGTACATGAGCGAATTTTCCAGGCACCTCCACGACCTCAGGGCGATACAGGCTAGCGATGAAGCTGGCGAGTCAATATCATACCTCGCCGGCGCCACGCTGAAGAGCCTGGAGAACTACGTGAGGTACCTAGTGGACGAGACCAGGGAGATACTGAAGGAGAGAGAGCTGAAGGCAAGCAGGACCAAGATAAGCCTAGTCTGGGACTTGGACAGGTACGAGATGAGGGGTGACAGGCTCCAACTCGCCGAGAGCATACAGCAAAGGCTTCGAGACTACGTCACTGACGTGGAAATCGTGTCGAGTTCGAAGGTAAAGGGTGGAGGGGAGGTGTTGGACCCTCTGAAACACAACGTCGTCATCGCGTGCTCCCGAGCCGACTACGAATCGCTGAAGCACCTCAGGAAGGGACACGGAGAGGGAGACGTGACGGTGATCAAGGCGACTCCGGCTCTGAGCAGAGAATAGAACGGACAACTCTTATCTGCTCGAGGATGCTGCTCCGGCAGCCGATGACGCGAATCGGAGTGATAGGAACCGGCGGATGGGGGAAGAACCACGTCAGAGTGCTCAACGAACTCGGAGTCCTGGGCGCGATATGCGACCTCGACAGCGCGAGGCTGGCCGCCTTCTCCGAGAAGTATCACGTTCCCGGTTATGCATCTCTGGACGAGATGCTCGGTGCACAGAAGCTGGACGCTGTGACCGTCTGCACGCCCGCTTCGACACACTACGCGATTGCCTCGAAGACGCTCGAAAGGGGCTTGCACACCTTCGTCGAGAAGCCGATGGTGACGAGCTCGCAGGAGGCAGAGAAGCTCATCGAGGTCGCCGGAAGGAAGAGGAGGATCCTCACGGTGGGCTTCATCGAGAGGTTCAATCCGCCCATCTCCGACCTCAAGAGGCGCATAACCGAGGGAAGTCTTGGGGAGCCCATTCTGTTCGAATTCCACAGGGAGAACAGGAGGGGAGAGAACGTCGTAGACGTCGGAATCGTCAAGGATGCGTCGGTCCACGACATCGACACGGCCTGCTGGCTCTTCAACGAAGCTCCGCGAGTCGTCTTCGCGCGGGTGGGGAGGATCCTCGCTCCTCTGGAGAAGGAGGACTTCGCGGTGATCATGCTCGGATTCTCGGGCCAGAAGACGGCCTTCTTGACCACGAACTGGGTCACACCCAACAGGGTCAGGACACTGACGGCGGTCTTCTCGAACGGGGTCGTCGACGTGGACTTCGTGACCCAGCAGACCATGGTCCATGAAGAGGGAGGCACCACCATCCCCACAAGAGGCATTCAGGAGCCTCTGCTGCTGGAGCTCAGGGAGTTCGTGTTGGCGATAGACGAGGGGAGAGAACCCCTCGTGACGGGAGGCGACGGGCTTCGGGCGACTCGCGTCGCAGAGGCGGTACTTGCATCGAGCAGCTCGGGAACCCCGATATACCTTGGCAAGTAAACCGCCAAAGCCGATCAACTACGTGGCTTTGGACGCTGAGTTGGGCAGAAACGTCAAAGTCTGGAATTTTGCTTACGTGGGAGCTAGGACCAAGGTCGGGGACAACGTCAAGATAGGGTCGCTAGCCCACGTCGACTACGACGTTGTGATCGGAAGAGACTCGAAGATAGAGGGCAGCGCTTACATTCCTCCCGGGTCGAGAATTGGAAGGAGGGTCTTCGTCGGTCCGGCAGCGGTGCTGACCAACGACCCTTACCCTCCGACCGACAGGTGGACCGGGGTCACTCTGGAGGACGACGTGATCGTCGGGGCCGGGGCTGTGATAAGGGCGGGTGTCAGGGTCGGGAAGGGGAGCGTGGTCGCCATGGGGGCGGTGGTCACGAAGGACGTGCCTCCCGGGAAGGTCGTCATGGGCGTCCCCGCTAGGATAGCTTACACGCGCAGGGAGTACGACGCTAAGAGGAAGAAGTGGGCGGAAGGCGCTTCAACCTAGACCTCATGTACTGCCTTGTCACGAGGACGTTTACCGCGAACCAGACCACCCCCAGACCCAAGGTCAGCCCGACCTTGAACAGGGCCGAAATGGTGAACGCGCCGATGCTGTGTATCCCCGGGCTCAGGGGAATGATCACGCCGAAGAAAAGATAGGATTCGAGAAGGACCAAGCCCCACGCGACCGTGCAGATTCCCAAGAGCGGAGCGAGTCTCACATCAGTGCACCCAGGTGAGAATCGACGTGACTATAGAAAGAAGACAGGACGCTCCCGTCAATAGAAGCACGTTTCTGACCAGCTCCTGTTCAGTCAGAGGCCCGTCGGCCAGTATCATTCGAATGAGTGTCACGGGCGCCGATGGGTCGGTCGACGCGTAGATTTTGCCGTCGCTCCCCATCTGGGTGGGCCTCGTGCCCATGCTCCTGCGCTCTACGAACCCCCTGACGCTCGAAAGGATGTAGAAAGAGTTCAGGATAGCGGGTATGAGGGCGACCACCGCAGCGATCTCGACCCCTCCCGTGACGGCGAGCGTCGCGAACATGGTGCCCAACACGAGGCTCCCACTGTTGCCGTCGAAAGCCTTGGAGGGGAATTTGTTGAAGACGTAGAATCCGATTGAAACCGCGACGAGCGGTAGAGCAGCGGCGATGTGACCGATTGAGAAGTCCTTGGAGGTCGCGACGTGCAGCGCAATCCCGAAGGTCAATGCCAGCGATGTCAAGACGGAGAATCCTGACATCTCGCCGTTGAACGAGTCCATCATGTTGAACGCGTTGGACACTATGGGGAAGGCTGCGATGACCAGGACGGTGTAGATCGAGAAGTGCTCTCCGAGGGCGAACCTGCCCAAGATCGGAAAGGCGAGTCGGGCGGAGTAGACTCCGGACTGGATGTACTGGGCCGCTACCAAAGGCACGGCGGTGAGGCAGAGAAGCAGGGGTTTCGTCTTCCCTCCTACCACGTAGAGGTCGTCCATTATTCCCACAGCGAACGCCAGCAATACGCACCCGACTGTCGCGAGAGGGATCAGAGAGCGTGGATAGAACGCGTAGGCCGCCAGTTCCCCCACGACGAGAGAAAGGAGCAGCAGAGGCCCGACGGGAGACGGGACCTGCGTCGCCTCCTGTTTGTGGACATCACTGACCGTTCTCCCCGTCCGCCTCAGATACCTGAGGAAGGGAGGCAGGCTAAGCATCAGGATGAGCAGCGGTAGTGAGAATGCGGCTATGAGCGAGACTAGATCGAAGGCGGAAACAGACAACCGAGTAGCCGCCGGTTAATTTTCTGCTTAAAGGATTTCGAGATTGTCCGCGGTTCGATTCAAGATTAAATAAGGCCGCACGCGGGCGGGCCACCAAGGCATGAACATCAAAGACCTCAGGGATGGCATGAGACGGGTTGACGCAGAAGGCGAGATCGCTGAGATGTCCGAGCCGAGGACAGTTAACCTGAGAACTGGCGACCAGGCGAGGGTAGTCGACTGCCTTCTGAAGGACGACTCCGGCACGATCAAGCTCTCATTGTGGGACGACCAGATCGACCTGGTCAAGCAGGGGTCGAAGGTAAGGATAACCAACGGCTACACGAACAGCTTCCGGGGAGAGATAAGGCTCAGCGTCGGCAAGTACGGAAAGCTCGACGTCCTCGGGGCCTAAGACGCAGTAAACTTAATCATCTTCGGCAATGATTCTTCTGCTGGGAAATTGGGAACCTCAGGGAAGGTGCTGCGGCGAATCAGATCTGTCTGGTCTGATGAGCCCACCTCCTTTACCTGGGTTAAAGACGGCAAGCTCGCTGCTTCCGGCTACCCCTCATCGAGGGCGCAGATTCTCTGGTTAAAGGGTCAGGGTATAGCCTCGATCCTGACCCTGACGGAGGAGCCGCTCCCTCCAGAATGGCTGGAGGGGACGGGGATACGTTCGAGGCACATAGCCATGGTTGACCACGAACCTCCGAGCATCACCGGCCTAGGGGAGGCCGTGAGCGTAGTCGAGGAAGAGGTACGAGGCGGGAGGCCGATTCTGGTCCACTGCCTAGCGGGCAAGGGTAGAACGATGTGCGTCGTGGGCGCGTATCTGATGAAAACCGAGAATGTCAGCGCTGACGGGGCGCTGGAGATAGTGAGGAGCATAAGACCAGGGGCCGTGGAGAAGGGCCAAGACCAGTCACTGCGACTGTTCGCCTCCAAACTCGGTGCGGGCTAGAGTTCTGCCGTCGGCGGACTTTTCCCGGTGAGAAGCTTTGCGACCTCTTCTCTGCCTGCTTTCCCTCCAGCCTCGGACCCTTTGGACTTCGTCATGTCGAGGGGAGTTCTGCCGTCCTCAGAAAGGACGTCTATCTTCGCGCCGGAATCGAGAAGCAGCCTTGCGATGCTCGCGTTGCCGTTGAGCGCTGCGGCGTGAAGTGGGGTAAAGTCCTTCTCCTGCTTTGCGTTGGGGTCTGCTCCGTTGGACAGCAGACGTCGCGAGATGGCGACTTGGTTGTGCGCCACCGCGGAGTGGAGCGGCGCGACCCTTGAGCGATTCCTCGCCACAGCGTTGACGTCCGCTCCATTGAGCAGAAGCAGATCTGCTGCATCCAGACGCCCAAAGAAAGCGGCAAAGTGGAGCGGAGTGAAGCCGTCTCTCGAGAACGCCTTCGCTGAACTTCTGTCGTTGTCAACCGACTTCCTGAGTGCCTTGATGTCTCCAACCATCGCTGCCTCGAAGACGTCGAGCTTGCTCCCTTCGGAGACCAAGAAATCTGCCAGCTCAGGCTTCCCGTGATACATCGCGACGACTACCCCGCTCATACCCGATTCATCTTGCTCGTTCACAAGTCCGGGGTGCTTCCTCACCAGATCCTTCGTCTTCGGCAGGCTCCCCTCCTTTATGGCGTCGAAAAACTCCCGGACCGTAGTTGCGCTACGCTTTTCACTCAAATTTGTCGGCTCTCGGGACGCATCTCCCCTTCCGCCCTCTTCTTGAGTGCCAGGTTCATCTCCTCGAAACCCCGTGAGACCTCTGCTTTCATCATCTTCATGAGGATCGGGACTAGAATCCCACCGAACGTCTCCCTTTGAACGAAGTGGGTCCCTCCGCTCGCCGAGGGCTGAATCTCGAACACGTGTTCGCCGTCGAAGAGCCCGGGTACACCGAGGTGTCCTAGCCACCTCAGCTCGCGGTAGGGCTCTGCCCTCAACACCGTGGGTCGAAATGTGCTTGACCTCCCTCCTGAAGGTTGGAGCGTGATGGTCAGCCTCTTGTTCTCCTCGATGAGCCCTGTAGCAGCGCGGATGAACGGATTCCACACCGGAAAGCTGCCAAAGTCTGTGAGAGAACGCCAGACCCTTTCAGGAGTAGCATCTATCTCGATTTCCCTTCGAATCTCCATGTGCCATCTCTGGCCCTTTCCGGATAGTTAATCCTCGCGGTGCGGGACAGACAGAAGGGCTCGACAGCCGACGAGTCCTAGAGGGCGTCTCGGCGAAAGCTACATCCGTCTGCCAGGCTGGTAGAGACCCATCACGTTACCCTCGGTGTCCGAGAAGTAAGCGGTGAACCCCATGTTGTTGCCGATTTCTGCCTTCTTGCGAAGCGTCTTGCCACCGTTCTTCTCTACGGCCTTCAGGGCTCCATCGATGTCCTCCACGCTGATGGTTATGATGGGGTGCTCGAATTCCTTGCTCCTCTTCATCATGCCTCCGTTGATTGACCCCGACTCTGCGATCATCCCGTTCTTGTCGAGCTTCGACCCGCCCAGCATCGTGTATTGGACCTCGGGCATGTCGTTCACCCACCACTCGAAGGTATCCTTGTAGAACCTGGATGCCCTCTTCGTGTCCTTCGCCGGTATTTCGAAATGCACTACTTTTCCATTCATAGAAATCGGAGTGGCCTGACTGCCCGCCATAATAAGCCTAGCCCACTTGAAGCCCTTTCCTGAAACTGACCTCCCTGATCGAAACGAAGTGGAGTGCCTACTCCGCGACGCTCTTTGCCGGCTGGAACTGGTCTCCGACGATCGATCTCATGTTGAGCAGACCCAGTGTTCTTCCTTCCTCCGTAACCAAAAGAGTCCTGATGCCGTGCTTTGCCATGAGTCTGATGGCGTCGGAGAGGGGCGTATCAGAGGTCACGGAGATCATCGGAGAAGTCATTATCTTTCCCACGGTCACCGAGGATGGCAAGAGGTCGTCAGCCGCGATTTTGTTCAGGACGTCTCTCTCGGTAACGATGCCGACCGCGTCTCCCTTGACTAGGACTAGAATGTTACCCGCCTTGTGCTCCTTCATGACTTTCGCTGCCTGGTAGACAGTCTCGCCCGCGTCGATCGTCAGGGGGTCGGTCTTGACGTAGTTCTTCACCACGGCTACGCGGGGTTCCGCTTTCTCCAGCCAAAATGAAACGGAGTAGTGGCAGCTCGGACATTCATCCGGGGTGTTCTCCCCTTCGAACACTTGCCCGCACCTGTAGCACTCCCATTTCTTCATTCAAGCAGCGTGCGAGAGTCCGCTTGTAATAACTGTATGGCGCAGGCTGCCTGGTTCGCTGGCTTAGATGCGGGGGGTGGGATTCGAACCCACGAACCCCTAAGGGATGGGAGCCTCAGTCCCACGCCGTTGACCAGGCTGGGCGACCCCCGCTCTAATCGGGGCTCGCGCGTTCAATTCTAAAAGCATTCTCAAGACTCGGAGAAAAGAGGTCGATTTGGAGACGAGATGGGCGATTTGCCTTTGAGCAAAAACACCAATCAAGGATTTATGAAGACCCATTCGCGAGCCTGACTTGGGCCAGCGTAGCTCAGCCTGGTAGAGCACTCGAACGGCTCAGTTGCCTCGTAAGCAAGGGGTCTCGCGTCCAAATCGCGACGCTGGCTCTTGTATCTCTGAATTCTGAGCTTTATCGTCCGTCGGCTAGTCTCCTGCTTCACAAGTCACAGCATCGAGGATCAGAGTCAGGTATCCCAAAGGGATAGGGCTGGAAGGGCCAACCGAGGAGGACGGGGCGGTTTTGATTCCGCACGCTCATCCTAAGGCTCAGAGTGTCTTCCTTAGGTGCGTCCTTCTTTCCCTCCGAAGTCGCGGCTCTGGAACCGAAGATGAGCCGCTTCAGAGTCCTTGTAGGCATCTGGGTCGTTGTTCTATTCATGTCTTCCTAGCACCTCCTCTGTCTTCGAGAGAAGCTCTGCGAGGTCTATCGGTAGCCCGTCGATTACGTCCTGAACCTGCTTCCTCGCCAGTTCGGCGAGCACCCCCCTGAGGTTACTCGCCAGGGTAGCGTCCTCTGTGCTCGTCGTCTTGCCGTCCGTCCTGAGGATGACCCTGTTCCCGTCGATCTTGACGGTGAACTTGGCCGTGTTCAGTGAGATACCAGTCTGGGTAACGTGGAGTGTGTGCATCGGCGATTGGGTCCTGATGTCCTGAGGGTCGTACTCGAAGGCGTCCCCGCCAGAAGTCATTTTCATGAAACCTCGCCTCAGCGTCATCGACGAGCCGTTCCAGCGAGCGGAGACGCCATTGAGCCTCGACCTAACGAAGGTCGAGCCGTTTCTTCCAATGGCCGACCAGCTCCGGGACAGGTAGTCGTCGCCATCGCCGTGGCGGCGCTTGTGATGGGACACTTCGTCGTCATCATCATCCGACGTCGTTATGTTGACGTTTGGCCTGTCCGACTCGTCCACGTTGATGTTCAGCGGCCCGACTCGAATGTTGCTCTCGTCACCATCCTTCTGGACGCGGACGAATGGCACGTCCACGTCGCTCTCGTCCTCCCCCTCGTCGTGGTGGATGTGAACGAAGGGGATGTCGATGTCTTGACTGGAAAGACCCAGGGAGGCGACCTGTTGCTCCGCCTCGGACGCGAGCTGAAGAAGGGGCCTGCCCGTAATCTTAGCAGCCTCGTCGCCATCGGTCTTCCTAGCCGAGAACGGGACGTGCCTCAAGACAAGAGGTCCCCTGACCGTCGAGCTGACCTCTCCCATCGGGGTGTCGAAGGTCGAAACGAGGTCGCCGAAGAGAACGTCGCCGAAGGGGCGGCCCTTCCTGACCACCGGTAGCGCCACCGTGTCTGACGCGACCGAGAGCGTTGATGGACCGATCATCACTTTCGTGCCCGCTGATACGACCACGGGCTTTGCCTTCGCCCTGATCCGCTTGTCGCTTTTAGTTACAGACGCGAGTCCAATCGCCACTATACCCGTCGACAGCATCAGGATGGCCAGGTCCACGACCTTGTCCGAAATGGCCGCCGGGAAGCTCGCGCCCCCGATCCAACTCCCCAACCAGATGCCTATGATGGAGGCCACCGAGGCCCACGCCACGTTTCCGAGGAAGCTCGACGCGGCGCGCATCGGTCCCACCCTTGTCTTCGTCCTCAGGGCGAACGACACGAAGAGGAGCGCTCCCGCCGAGGCGAGTAGGTCGTACGAATAGCGGTATAGGTCCAGTGGTCCCCTGATGAGCCAGACCAGAACGAGAATTGCCACACCCGTTCCAGCCGCGCCCGAGAGCGCTTTCGCGACCCTCGACGCCGACCCCTGCCGCTGCCCTAGCTCAATCAACCGATTCCCCTCCGAGGGCTTCGTTCATCAGTGCAAGAGTCCTGACAAGAAGCTTACCACGCTTGGTCAGGATGTATCCTCCCTCGTCGCCGTGCGCGACCAGGCCCATTCTCAACAGGCTCTTCAGATGATGTGAGACGGAAGCTGCTTCGAGGTTGGTCACGCTCTTTAGGTCTGAGAAAGTCTGGTTGGATGAGTAGAGCACTTTGACAATCTTGATTCTCTCTGTGTTTGCGAGAGACTTCAGGAGCTCCGCCGCGCTCGCCTCGCCCATTTCGACGACCAGATCGTCGACTGCACGCTCTCCCTTTTGAGCGAGGCTTGACCTGACGTTGTCACGGATCAGCTTGACGAGGTCCTTTACTATTACTGAAGATGGCTCGGTCTGCGAGAGGTCGTCCTCACGGATGTCGACCCGAATGGAGCTTTTCTCGGGATTCCCGACGGCAGCGGCGACTTCCTTTCTTATTTCTTCCCTGAGAGACCTGATCTCTTCCCGCAGTTCATCTTTCATCTCGTCGATGTCCTCACTCAAGTAAACGCGCCTATACTCCCTTGGTGGGAACAGTATATAGCTATTTACTTCTGGCTTGTAGATTTTACTAGACTCTCCAATAAAGTAAACAAGATTTTACTTATTCGACGACTAGCTACCGACTGTGATTTCTATGTAGGCGTAACCTGTCGCTCCGTTAGGAAAGGTCTGAGTGACAGTCGAAGTTTGGACCTGACCTGTTCCATCAGTGGCTCTCGCGTAGATCAGTTGGCTACCCTGGGAAGAGGGCGTCCATTCATATGCCCAGAGGACCCAGGTGTCCATTGACAAGGCAGGCTTGAGCATTGCCTGCTGCCAGGTCTTGCCCTGGTCGAAGCTAACCTCCACTTTCGAAATCCCACGATCCCCCGCGAATGCATACCCGCCCACTATGATCGTGCCGTTGTTGGCGGCGAGACTGACTTCGCTCCCCGTTTCCGGAGTTACAATGAACGAGACTGTATTGACCATCGCGTCGTTCTCCCAGCCCCTTGTCTGCCAGTACCCTTCGTAGGTTGAGTCGATTAGGGAGACCCTGTTCACCCACTTCGCGCTCATCATCCCGTAGAGTCCGGGCACGAGAGCACGCAGCGGATATCCATGCGCGGTGGGAAGGAGCTGGCCGTTCATCGAGTAGACCATCAGGCTGTCCGGCATGAGCGCTTTCGAGAGAGGGATTCCCACGCTGTACCCGTCAACGGAGTAGAAGACGACGTAGGTCGCCGAGCCAAGCGGCCCCCCGGCATCGTTCAGGAGGTCCGCGATGGTGAGGCCAGTCCACTTCGCGTTGCTGACCAGGTCGCCGTTGATGTCGTTGCTGACGCACTCCAGCGTCGTGTACTGCGACGTAGAAGGGAGAGCCTGGAGGTCTTGAAGGGTGTAGCTCTTTGGATTCCCGACCAAGCCGTCGACCATCAAAGACCACATGGACGCGTTGACCGAAGGGCTGAAAACGTCTATGTCCACTTGGTAGAAGCTCGCGTTCGGCGTCACCTCTGAGTCTACCAGATCTGTAAGTCTTGGGTCGCTGAAAATGGGTGGAGCGCCCGAAAGGTCGATGGGCGAACTGCCCCCGGTCGGCTGTATCTGCGGAGCGAAGAATGCCTCTAGGTTAGAGAGACCGATGACACCCGCTATCAGAGCCAGTGCGCCTATTGTCCCCTTCTCCAGAAAGTCGCGGCGTGAGCCCTCCGTCAATTCTCTCTGTCTTACGGACTTGCCTCCGAACCTGGACTGGTCCAGCCTATACCTGGACGAGAAGACCAAGATGAAGACGCCCTGGACGAGGAGGAAGGAGAGGGGGAAGACGAAGACGCCCGACGAGGAAGCGAAGGTCGACCCGATTCCGAAGACAGAGTCGCCCGCGAGGGGAAACACGAGGAGACCAAAGGCTAGCCACGGCACAAGAGCGAATACCATCAGGGCTTCGAACTTCGAGAGGGAGCGCGATACGAGCCTCCTTGCGAGGAACTTGTCAAAGATGACCGCGAAGAGGCCGTACACCACCCCTGCGATTATGGTCGCCACCGCGAGGCCAATCTGACCTGCTAGGCCTCCGAAGCGTTGCACCATCGGCTCTTCGACTGATGCGGGGACTATCTTCAGGAAGAAGCTCAGCGCTGACTCTGGAGGAAATGCAGCAAACTCCGCGAGCCTGAGGAGAAAGTTGAACCCCAGGGCGAATGCACCAGCAATGACCCCGGCAGAAAATACAGAGAGAGTGCGCTTGTTCATGCCCCAGCGACCTTACCGGCTAGCAGCTCGAACTCGTCCATCGATTTAAGCTGGATGTCTCAGTGGGCGGGCGTGATGGACTGACGTCAGGCTACCTACTAGGCTGTTCCGAAGGTCATACCTAGCTGGGAGAGCCACTTTCTGTAAGCGACGGCCATCTTGTCCGAACGCAGGTGAAGTTCGGCCTGAAGGTCCAGAGGTAGGAGCTCGGGCCTCTGCGATTCGACGACCGGGATGTCCTGTGAGGTTATCGTATCCTGGAACCCAACGACTTCCTGCTCGGGTGTATCGAGGGCGTAGTTCATCGCCACCCAGAACCAGGCGACAGACTCGATTTCGCCGACGGGGGTCACTGTGGCAAAGATCGCGTGCCTTCCCTCCTGCGCGTCCTTCGAGAGGCGCATGGTCAACGGACGGAGCACCTGATAGGTGTAGACGACTTTCTTGCCGACTCCCGTCCCATCCGGGTCTGGCTGCCAGATTTGCACGTTCCTGGCGATCAGCCCGTCCCGAGACGTCTCAACCTGGTAGTCCTCGATTTTGGCGTGCTCTCTCTCTCCGAGCAGACCTGAGTGGACTATCGGCAGGTGGGCGACGTCAAGGAAGTTCTCGACGGCCCTGGGTCCGCTTGCGTGATAGCGGTACGGGCCGCAGAGCAGTTTCCGGAAGGAACCGTCTTCCCATTCCTCGAATTTCGGGACACCCCTCTCGTCTTCTCCGAGGCAGACCCAGATGAGCCCGTACCTCTCCGTCGCCTTGTAGGTTCTGACTCTCGCCTTCGGAGGCGGTTTCTGCTCAGGGTGGGCGGGAAAGCTGACGCAGTCGCCCTCCGTGTTGTAGGTCCAACCGTGATACCCGCAGACGAGGTTTTCCCCCTCGATCGCTCCGAGCGAAAGCCTCGTACCTCGGTGGACGCAGAGATCCTGCCACGCCATCAACCTGCCGTGCATCCTCCAGACGACGAGGTATTCGTCTAGCAGGCGGACTCCGAGCAGAGAGCCTTCAGGGACGTCTGTGGAACTCGCGACCGCGTGCCAGTCGTTGACCAGGACGGAGTCCTGAATCATGTGGTACGAGCCCTATTCTGGAGGGAGCTCTTTGTAGTTGAGGGAGATGTCGATGCCCTGCTTCTTGTGATACCAGCTTGAGGCAAGATAGATCGCCGCTCCCGCAATCAGCGTCGCGACCAAAAACGT
>DASPVO010000041.1:0-9914 GCA_035622335.1 Nitrososphaerales archaeon | reverse complement strand
TTTATGACGAGGATCTTGAGTTCGGAGCCCACGGTCTCGCATCGAGGGCCTTCGAAACTCGTTCACATCGAGCCCTCACCAAATCCTTCAACATGGCCCACATTAGAGACGGAAGGGGAGTGATGAGCCTATAGCTTATATCAAAACAAACTTGGCAATCGGGCGTTGCAGACCCAGAGCTCTATTCCAATTATCGCAGTTGTCGTCGTCAGCGCAATCATAGTTGCAGGCCTAGTTGGATACGCGTTCGTTTCAACCTCGTCGAACCTCGCCTCGCTATCTAGACAGAACACCGACCTCAGCCAACAGGTGTCAAATCTGAATCAACAAATTGGAGACCAAAATGGACAGCTGTCCAGCCTCAACCAACAAATTGGAAACCAGAACCAGCAAATCGGTAGCCTCGATGAACAAGTCTCAACACTGGAGCAAAGAACTCAGACCGTCATAACTGTTCAAGACACCATAGTCACAATGCAGACCACAACTCTGCTCTTAACAACTACTCAGACATCAATCGGTGAGATTCCACAATCGGCCTTGGTGGTGACAGGGAGCTCATACGACAACCAAAGCAGCACGTTCACTTTTCTAGTGCAAAACACCGAGAACTACACTGTGTACGCTCAGCTAAGCGCTTCGTTCTATGGCGCGGCATGCAATTTCTATGCGGGGGAAGGAACCTACCTGTCTCAGGTGTATACGTTCGCGCAAACCTCAAGCATCACAATCACGATGGATCTGAAGGCCGCAAACCTCTATGCGAGCCAATACTGCGGGCAGGAACCGGTAATCTCCGTGAGCTTAAACTTTGAAGCTTCCTCATCGGTAGTGAGTCCAACATACCAATTCCAGATCGTTCCCGGTTACCAGCTCTAAGCGATTCAATTCTCTCTCGGTCATATGAACCACAGATTCCGACTTCCTGAGTACCAGAGGGCCGAATCCTTTCAGTACTTGCCAAGGGAGTGAGGAGACGATAACTTTATCGAAACTTTTTCTCTCAAGACATAGAATTAGTGCACAATAATCCAGAGTTTAACACACTTTCACTTTATCGCTGCACCACACTGGGAACAGGTCTTGCTCGTTGCCAAGTCATTCAGATTACCGCAGTAACGGCAAGGAACCCGAATTATTTCTCGCTGAATCACCAATGTGCTCATAGGGGTAGGATCGATATTCTTAGCTCGCTGAAGGAACTCCTTCTGTGGAGAACGCTCGACGACATCAGACTCCTCATGGAGAATGTTGAACCCTTTCTCCGTCAGCATATGGCTTGATGTAATCAGGCCGTCATCGAACAACTTGTCCAGCTTCGTGGAAACAGTATCTTGGTCGACCTGAGCCCATCTGGATAGTTCCTTATCCTTGAGGGAGGGACGAATTCTCCCCAATAGAAGCAGTTCAAGTGAAGTCAAATCCACTCGATCCTCCCTTCTCACAGAATAGTTCAGTGCGTTCAGGACATCAAACCCCTGTTCGGTGACTAGAGACTTCTGCCCGACATACCCTCTATCATAAAGCCTGTCTAAGGCCTTTGACACAATCTTCCTGTCTACATTCGTAATTTTCGAAAGTTCCTTATCATCTCTGGAATGGGACAAGTTTCGAAGCAAAGTCAGTTCAAAGAGTGACAGTTGATACTTGCTCGGTTTCAAGTTAGGCAAGTCAGATGACCAGGTTACCCAGATTATTTACGTAAGACGCAGCCGGCGCAAATATGAGGGTCGAATTGAGTAATTCACCTTCGGTCATCCACTTTAGGAAAGACCAAGTCAGAATCTCACCCTCGGGCCTAGTGACGGCGATTTCGAAAACTTGATTTCGAAAAGTCGAAATTGGAGAGTGAAAGTGAAGCTTTCATCCTTACGCCTTACGGCTCATGGCTTAAAAGTGGCGAGGTTTCGGATTGTCGAAGCTAGATTGTAATTGAGAACTTCGGTCTCTTCATCCGCCTCGGGGGCGATATTCGTGGTTGTAGGTCTCCTGATTGGGGCAGGCCTTGTTCTTGCGACGACGTATGCCAACGGTGAGCCGAAGGCTTCGACAATAACGGCCACTCAGCTAGAGACCGTCGATACGGCGACCCAGACATTCGTCGTAACAACAGTCTCGACCATAGCCACTGTGACCGTGACAACGACGCAGTCGAGCGAGTTCACGGCAACCACCGCCTCTATCTCGCTTGGAGCTGCTTCGTGCACAGACACAATTGACACAGTTTGTACGATGGCATGGACGAATACCGGCAATGCGAACACTCAGGCTCTTGCAGCCTGCAGTGTCAGTTTTGGAGGATCGACCTACTCAGGCGCCATTACCGGAGCACCGGTAAATCTAGCATCTGGTGGGTCGGGGTCTCTAACTTGCACTGCGACAAATCCAGTTGCACTCCAAGCTGGAGAAGCTGTGAGCGGCTCAGTATCCCTCGAAAACGGTGGATCCGCTCTCTTCTCGGGAAGCGGCTAGCAGTAAGCAACTTCATTTGATTGCAAGTAAACTCTTTTTTTGGTTATTGGAAAGCTATGCTGACGGCATGGACAGCCCGAATGACCATGAAGAATCGCAAACAAGGGCGGGAAAGGGTGAAAAGACGCGTTGAAGAGTGAACGGAAATCAGCGGCTTGTCGTTACGCTTTCTAGTGCGCGTTAAAGGGACGAAACCCAAGGCCGAGTTCCTATCAGAGGTAAGGTCGCTCTCGAAATCGCTAGGACTCGACCCGCGTAACGCCAAGTGGACGTCATACGGCGCCTTGGAGATGGACTTCTTCGCACCGTCCAAGGAGGACTTCCACCTCTTCCTGGCCGCCCTCGAGCCTCTCGCCAAGATAGAGTTCAGCAGGGACGACTTGAACGACGCTCCAACGCACCACTCAAAACAAGATACCATCGATCAGGCAGTCGACTACTTCAATCGTGAACGCTTCTGGGAGTCGCACGAAGTCTTCGAGTCACTATGGCGGACCATTTCGGGGGAGGAGAAGTCCTACATCCAGGGGATAATACTCGTCTGTGCCGCTTTCGTGCACGAACAGAAGGGGGAGAGGAAGGTCGCGATGGGCATATTCAGGCGGGCAAGGAGGCAGCTAGATTACTCGAGGGCGGAGTACCATGGAATCTCTGTCAGCAATCTCGCGAACAAAGTCGACGAGACACTGGCGACAGAGAACCCAAAGGTCTTCAGAATCTAGCCGAACACCGGGAGGTTCAATGGGTTCGCCTCCTCCGAGATAGTCGGCTTCATTCTGGCTACAACAGCGTTCAGCGCAATCCCCGTCACGCACAATGCCATCGACGCGAATATGGGGAGAACCGCAGCGTAGACCGCAATGAAGGCAAGCAGGGACGCTGCAGACAGGATTATCGCGACAGGAAATGCAGGCCAAGCTCCCCACACGGAGACCCCCGCGACGACCAAGAGCAGGATCCCCACCGTCAGCCCTGTAGTCCCGAGATTGACGGTCCCTGAGCTCGACATGCCGCTCAGGCTCCCATGCGTGTAGAGCGTGCGGGTCGCCGTGGAGTAGTAGATCACGGAGGCAGCGACCAAGGCGTCCGTGAAGGCAGCGAGTAGCCTGAAGTAGGTCAGCCTGTTCATTTCACGAGCGCGAGCTTGTAGTATCCCGCTTCGATGTGCGTGTTGATGTGGTCCTTCACCAAGAAGAGCCTGTGAATGGGCATCTGGGTGTCTGGCGTGAGAGAGTATCCCTCACCCACGCTGAACTCGTGGACCTGCCCGTCCTTGCACGCGTGAGTGATCTTCTTACCCTGCCTTACGCCGAGGCTGTTCATGTATACCTCCTTCGGCGTTGTGCAGGTCAGGATCGCCCATTCTTCTTCTTGGGGAATAGTCTCGAACCCGACGCTCGGCTTCAGTCCCTCCCCGTAACGCTTGTCGTCGCAGAAGAGCTCCTTGCAAGACCTGCACCGCCAGACGTCGACTGTCCCCTGGAGGTAGTTGTCCCTGTTGATGTTGACCATCCCGATGAAGACTATCTCATGCGAACAATTCTTCTGCTCCCCCACGAGTTAGCGACCTCCACATCCTGGTTCTCGATACGCCATACGACTCTCCTAACGCCCTGTAGGACTCCCCAAAAACATTGTGTCGACGCCACGCCTCTCGTAGTTGCGCTTTACTGAGTGTCACGCGCAAGTTCTTCGTAACCAGAGCTCTATTCATTTTAGACAGGCGATAACCTTCACTGTAGGACCAAGGCATCGGCTTGAATCTCCGGTTTCCGTGTTTCTCTCTCGTCTTGGAAGCCACATATTCATGAAATCGGCTTTGGACTTCCGAGCCGGTTATCGAATCGAACTTGCGATACTCCAACAAAGTCACGAGTTCAGCTCTCTTCTTGAAGCTAAAGGGGACCATTTGTTCGGCGATATTGACAGCAGTAAGCTGTTCCCCGACGCGTAGACCACACGCGTCGGAATTGGACAGTTTGTGGACATCTCCTACGCGAAGTCCTCTGCTGGTAATGAAATCCTGGACTTGAGACAGTTGTTCTTTGCATTGATCTGACCAGTCGAGATAGAATGCTATTGTAAACCTCCCAAGCAAAATCGAGACACTACCATCGCCGTCGAAGTAGCCAGCGACCTGTTCCCAAGTGTCGTATGTCTTTCCTTGCAAGTCTGACATTCGCAGTGTTTCGAAGTAGCCTCGTTCTCGTTCTCGCGCCTGCCTACGGTGTGTCGACCTCTCAGCCCAGAGAGAGTGAGCTTGAGCTAATAATCACCTACGAGACCGTTTTCACCAATGGCGTACCTTCTCTTTACTACTGTACACCCTTTTTTCCGTTGTGGCCTCGTACATCGGTATCAGCCTGATGATCAGCTTGTCCACCCTCATCCTCCTATCGTTCATCTCCTTGACCAAGCTCTCTCGCCAAGTCCTGTACTGGTTCGCGACCGCGAGCCTCGGGTGGACGGGGATGTACTCCTTGTCGTCACCGGACAGAATTATCATGCCCTTGCTCAGCAGTTTCTCCACCCTATCGTCTTTGTCTGAGGCCGAGATCCTTGTACCTCTGAGCATGCTGAGATAGAACATCGCCTCTCGTTTGGTCAGGCCGGTCTCCTCCTCCAGGCCAACGACCAGGCCATCTGTGTCCGTCGACAATCGCGTTGTCGCCACCGCCCATCGTTAAAAATCGAGCGGCCTACGCCTTGACCGTGCCCGGGGAGTCCCACAGATGCTCGAAGTAGTCCTTTGCGAAGCTCGCCAGGCCGTGATGAGACGCCCATATCGCTAGCGGGACGCTCCCCTGCTCCGAGCTGCCCAGGAGAAGGACGACCTCCCGAGAGTCCGATATCAGGCCGCCTCCGTACATGGTCTTCCTCGTCCTCACCTCGGCCACTCTCGAGAACTGCTCGATAATCTGGCCTGGTATCTCGGGTGACGTCAGTATCATGCTCCTCACGCCCTTCTCCTTCAGTGCCGCCAGCAGCGGCACGACCTGGTCGGTGAAGGGCAGGATCTGGGGTGGCAGCGCAACTAGTAGCTCGGTCCTGCAGTTCAGCAGCAGGTTCTTGACCCTGGACAGTATCTCATTCGTACCCCTCATTATCCATATGTCAGGCTTCTCCTGCTCGCCCCTGTTCTGGTAGATGCCCATCAGCTCCTCCAGGACCATCGCCTGCTTCTCTTTGCGCTGAGTCTCTTGGCGCGACTTCAGCTCCTCGAGCGCGGTGTCGGGCGGCCTCGCGGTGTAGACTATCGGCCTGCTCTTCTGCTCCTCGACCCAACCCTTCTCGTGCAGGGACTCTAGGGCGTCGTAGACCTTCGAGTAGGGAATTCTTGCCTGCCGGCTGACATCGCTCGCCGTCATCGTCCCCCCGCGAAGCAGAGCCACGTACGCCTTCACTTCGCTTCCAGTCAAGCCGAGCTGCTCTAGCGCTTGCTCCGCCCGCTCCGATAGGCTCACGCCAGCCCGCGAAGCCGCTTCTCGCCTTAAACCTTCCAAGCTTAGTCTGATGAACGGTTTAATCGCTGTGGCGCGAAAGTGGAGGCGTTATGTCGAGGTCAAAGGTAGGTTCGATCGTGATCGACTGCGACAACTTCGAGGAGATGATGAAATTCTGGATGGCTGTGCTTCGATACGTGCCGAGGAGTCCGCCGAAGGGCGGGTGGGTTGTGCTTCGCGACCCCGCCAGGAAGGGACCGAACGTTTCTCTCAACCTGACCTCTGAAGGGCACCTCAAAGGATACCGCCTACACCTCGACCTCTACGCTGACGACCACGACGCAGAGGTAGCGCGCATTCGGAGACTGGGCGCGAGGGTGAGAAGAGAGAGGAGGGCTGGGGAGGACTTCACCGTCTTGGAGGACCCTGACGGGAACCCCTTCTGCGTGATCGATACTCGGCGCTAGACCTTCAGTTCGACCTGTTGTTCGACGAAGGTCCAGAACTTACCCTCGGTCTCGAAGCTCCAGAGCGAGAGTGGGACTTCCAGGAAGAGCAGGGCGGGCAGCAACAAGAGACCTTCTATCGCGGCCATCCCCAGGTTCTGGACCCACTTCCCTATCCCGAAGGACACCTTGAAGTCTGAGGAATTTCCCGTCACGGTCATCGTGAACGCCCTGTCAGCAGCGAGCAAGTCCCTCAGCAGCCCTTCCTTTCTCGCTTGGATGACCCACCCTTTGTCATCCTTGGCGTCCTGTGTCTTGTATCCCTGGTTGTTGAAGTACTCCTCGATTCCGTCGGCGAGGAGTTCCAAGTTGCAGTTCTTCCCGAAATACTCCCTCGAAGCGAAGTGCATGCGCTCCGGGTCCATCCGGGCGGTTAAGAGGATTTGGACACCTTCAGAGGTAGTCCAGTATTCTTCGCCTGTCGGGCGACTCCTTGTAGTCGGGATACTCAATCTCGGGGGTCCAGTCCGACATCAACCATCCTTTGAATAAAGCACGCTGCCCCTCTGTGGCGCTCTTCAGAGGTCTTATCCTGTTCTCGAGAACTGGCCTCTGTCCAAACTCTCCGTCTAACTCCCTGAGCACTCCGTTCCTGGCGACCGTGAGGCGCGCCTTCGTGCCGGGCGTCTGGTTTGAGACGTAGAACGAGAGCCTGTCTTCGAGCCTGAGGCCGTTGACCCCGATGATCTCATCTTCAAAGGCTAGGCCCATCCTCTCCGCGGGCGAGCCAGACAAGACGGTCCTGACAGTTCTGCGGCCGTCCTCCGAACCCAACCTTATGCCGAGGAATCCCTCAACATGGACGGGGTCGTGCTTGGGTGAGAGCTTGAGCCCGAGGTAACCAAGGTACCTGTCGTAGTCGAGCTCCTTCCTCCCTCTCACTCTGGAGTCGAAGATGTCGAGCAGTCCGTCGCCCCCGACGTCCATCGCCGCAGACTCGAACTCTTGGTCGGTGTAACCTCGTCCCTCCTTCAAGTACGTGTTCTGGTACACCCTTCTCATCACTTCATCGAGGTTCCGTTCGCCCTTCGAGTTTTTCCTAATCTCCATGTCGAGCGACCACCCTATCACGGCACCCTGAACGTAGTAGGAGAGGCCGACGTTGGGGTAGTTCTCGTTCTGCTTGTAGAACTTGATCCAAGTGTCGAAGCTAGACTCCTCGGCGCTCTCGGCTCCTCCGCCCGGCAGGGCCTTCATGATGCTCATGTTCAGGGCGAGAGCGTCGAGATACTCTCCGACGCTGTAGATCCCTGCCCTTCTCAGGATCAAGTCGTCGTAGTAGCTCGTCACGCCCTCAGCAATCCAGAGAGACCTCGTGTATGTCTCGGAGGAGTAGTCAAAGGGACCCAGCCCCTTGGGCCTCATCCTCTTCACGTTCCACGAGTGGAAGAACTCATGGGAGTACAGTCCTAGTGAGGAGTGGTACTCCTCCTTAGGAAGATAGTTCAGTCTCGCGGGGGTGCACACCGTGCTGTTGAGGTGTTCGAGCCCGCCTCCACCCCTGTCCGTGAAGGCGATGAGAAACACGTACCTCTTGAAGGGGACGTCCCGGTAGATGGGTACCGTGTTCTCTACGATCTTCTTGAGGTCGCTCACGAACTCGTCCACGCTCACCGTGGGTTCACAGTCTATCGAGACCTCGTACTTCGCCCCGCCCACATCGAACGACCTGATGACCTGATTTCCGAGCTGGATAGGTGAGTCTACAAGCACGTCGTAGTCCTGTGCATGGAACTCCATCGGACCGGTCTGCTCCATTCCCGTCGCAGCGCTCTTCCATTCGGACGGAGTGATGAGCTTGAGGCTAACATCCGCCCCCTCCATTCCCTCAGGGTAGACGAAGACGCTCGTCCCGTTGATCAGCGCCATCCTGTCGTCGATGTAGCTCGCAGTGTCGTCAAGCTCGGATGCGTAGACGTTGTACTCAACTCTGACTTTCCCTCCATCTCGAACCTCTATCCTCCATCTGTTCTTCGTGAGTTTGTTGCATGCGAGCACCCGACCGGTAGCGGAGTTAGTTGTCTTCAAGTTCGTCAGATTCTTCGGATAGTCCTGGATGGCGTAGTGGCCTGGAGTCCACACTGGCATCAGTAGATCGATGGTCTTTCTGGCTGGGTCACTTGGCTCAAACTCGAGAACGACATTGAAGATGTGTGATTTCGGTCTAACTGCCGAGACAGTGTAGCTGAGTCCGGCTCCTGGCAATTCAGCCTGCCCATCCCTTCCAGTCCGAATTTAAGAGTCACGGAACGCAATTCTCGTATATCATCCATCATTATAATGAAATTCTTCTATCTCTCTCCGAAAGAATAGACAATAGCTAGGAAGCCCGGGAACGCTCGGTTTGCCCGAAGGGCGAGCGTTCAGGAATCCTTTTACCAATTGGACCGCCTCTTCACACCATTGAACGAAGTCATGAGTGGGAAGATCGTATTGATCACTGGAGCAAATTCAGGCATAGGCAAGGAGACATCGGTCGGTCTTGCAAACATGGGTGCGACTCTGGTCCTGGTCTGCCGCGAAAGAGAGAAAGGTGAGTCGATCAAGAGGTTCATCTCAGACCTAGGTAGGTCCAAGCCGGAGCTGATAGTAGCCGACCTCACACTTCAGAAGGAAGTAAAGCGGGCAGCTTCAGAGTTCTTGTCGTCTCACGACAAGCTGCACGTACTGATCAACAACGCGGGCAGGACCTACTCGAGTTATGCGGAGACCGAGGACGGCGTGGAGAGGACAATGGCGGTAAACTACTTCGCGCCCTTCATTCTGACCAACCTACTGCTCGACGCTCTGAAGTCCAGCGCACCTTCAAGGATAGTCAACGTAGCTTCCAGCGCCCACTATGGCGGTCATGTCGACCCGGACAAGATCAACGGGGACGGAGGCGTAGGCCCGGGCGGTCTCGGTGCCTACAGTCGGTCCAAACTGGCTCTAGTCCTCTTCACCTACGAACTAGCCAGGAGGCTCCGAGGGACTGGCGTCACGGCCAACTGTCTGCACCCGGGCGTCGTCAGAACTAACTTTTGGTCACACACCGGGCTGTTCGGCCCCGTGACACGGCTAGGATCGGCTTTCATGATCAGCGCGCGCAAGGGAGCTGAGACACCGGTCTACCTTGCCTCTTCTCCCGAAGTGGAAGGGGTGACGGGAAAATACTTCGAGAACAAGAAGACCAAGGAATCGTCGACAGACTCCCACAGTGTGGAGCTGGCAGCACGGCTCTGGGAGCAGAGCGAAAAGATGACCGGACTCAGTACAGTGATGGCTCAGGCCTGAAAAGTACCGGTTTAACCGAATTCACTTCTTACCGTCTGACAAGTTAAAAGGCTTATATCCGCAATTCCCGAGCACTGGAGAAATGGCCCAGATTTCAGATGTCTCCCTAGAACTCCGTAGGGAGTCTGGGAAGGGCAAGTTCATCCGACAGACTCAATCGATTTGTCCGGAGTGCAACAGGATTCTTCCAGCGATTGTCTTCGAAAGGGACGACAAAGTT
>DASPVO010000040.1:0-31937 GCA_035622335.1 Nitrososphaerales archaeon | reverse complement strand
ACCAGGAATAATCCCTGGAGGAGCGGATAATCGTGGGAAAGGACCGCCTGGTACGTGAGCCATCCGACACCTGGATAGGAGAAGACCACTTCGACCAGGAGAGCTCCACTGACGACGTAGCCCAGGTTTAGCCCGATGAGCGTTATCATCGGGAGCATCGCGTTGCGGGCCGCGTGCTTGAAGAGGACGGCCCTCCTGGACAGCCCCTTCGCCGTCGCAACCGTGATGTAGTCCTGGCCCAGCTCCTCGACGACCGTATTCCTCATTATGAGACTGTAGCCCGCGAAGGCGGCTAGCGTCAGAGTGAGGCCTGGTAGGAAGGCGTGTGTTGCTATGTCGGCTATCTGACCTAAGATTGACTCCGTGGGGAGGTTGAGGGACGCCGCTCCTCCGGCGGGAAAGACGTGATAGTGGATGCTGAAGAACCAGAGCAGTATCGCACCAAGCCAGAAGAAGGGCATCGTCCAGAAGAAGAGCGAGACAGACGTGACCGCGGTGTCCGTCTTGGTCCCCTGCTTCGACCCGATCCAGATACCGACGAGTATCCCTATCACGGCCGTCAGGATCGTGGCTGCGCCGACGAGCAGGAGCGTCCACGGGAGGTAAGTCATCACCACGCTCCAGACCGGAGCGGGATAGTACGTGTATGAGATGCCCAGGTTCGGAGGGAAACTGAACACCCCCCTGATGTAGAGAACGAACTGCACCCAAATCGGCTTGTCAAGCCCGAACCTCTGCGTCAGGAGCTGTGACTCGATTGAAGGGAGGATCTTCGGATTGGCGAAGTATTGGACTGGGCTTCCGGGCATGAGGCGCGGGATTATGAAGTTCAGGATGAGCACTAGCAGGAAAGTGACGAAGGCGTAGATGGCCCTACGGACCACGTATCCTCGGTTCACGACGGCTTCATTGCTTTGGGGGTTTGCGCCTCGTCAGAGCCATCACGCCCACCACAACGAGGAGTACAGCCACAGCCGCTCCCAGAAGATAGATGGTGCCGCTCGAAGAGGGTGACGTTGAGGTCGAGACTGCGGTCGTCGTTGACGTGACCGTGGAAGTCTGAGCTGGAGCCGACGCGGTCGTCGTAGTAGTTACGGTTGACGTAGTGCTGGTGGTACTGGAAGTCGTCGAGACCACCGCCAAGCTCGGCGGTCGGAGGTTCGCGAGCGCGGTCAGGTTCCACACCAAGCCGGGCAGTTCGAAGGAGCTGGGGGCGCTAGGCCAGTCGGCGACCTTCTGGGAGTTGTATGCCCATATGAAATCGGGGTAGAAGAGCGGAATCGACGGTAGATAGTCAGCGATTATGCCCTGTATCTTGAGCTCGTCCTGCTGAATCTGCGCCGTGCTGGTCGAGGCCTCAAGCGCTGCCACGGTGGAGTTGTACTCAGCCTGGACGCTCGGCTGGGCGAAGGACTGCTGACCGGGCTCAGGACCCGCAGACAGGAAGTACGAGTAGAAGCTCTGGTCGGTGAGCAATTCAGAGTTCGGATATCCAAAGTTCTGCTCCTCAAAGTACATGTTCTCTCCCTGGTACCAGACCGACCCCATCGATGCGCCGGCTATCGTCCTCAGCTGGGCGTCGATGCCCACCGCCTGGAGGTCCTGGACGACCAGAGTCCCCGCGAGGACGATTGGAGTCTGCTCGGCCGGGACGTAGACGTTCGGAGTGAACGCAGTTCCGTTGGCGAAATTGTAGAATCCGTTGGCCCCCATCACCAGTCCGCTCTGGGCCAGCAGGGCCTTGGACATGTTGACGTTGTAGGCGTAACTCGGGACGCTGCTGTTGAAGTCTGGGGAGCCAGATGGGATGAACGCTGCGTTGGCGACCTCACCGTACCCAGCCAGGGCACTCTGCACCAGAGCTTGCGTGTCAATCGCGTAGTTCAGGGCGTGCCTAAAGTCAGTGTCGTTGTACGGGTAGTGAGTCGACGGGAACTCGATGTACCAGAGGCCCGTCCCGGGAGTCGCCTGCACCTTGATGTTCGGGTTGCTCAGCAGCCCCGCCACGTCTGAAGGTCCCACCGGAGCTGCGTCGATCTGTCCTCCGAGCAGCAGGTCAGCCAGGCTTGCAGTCGAGGGAACCAACTCGGTCACAAACTCGCTGAAGTAGGGCTGTCCGCCGTTTGCCGGATTGCCCCACGGCGTGGGATAGGGGTTCGGCTTCATAACAATCTCCTGGTCGCCCTGGCTGAAGGGCTCCATGTAGTACGGCCCGACGCCGACAAGTGTATGTCCAAACAGAGAACCTGGCGCCGTGGTATCGTTAATCCAGTTCTTCCATATGTGATAAGGTGTGAAGTTCGGCGTGTTCTCCGTTCCGATGATATCTCCCAAAAGACTGAACGGCGCGTTGAGCTTTACAGCAGCTACGCTCGCATTCACTGCCCAGATCGCCTGCTGGGGCGTCCCTGCCAAGAGACTCGCGTATCCGAGAGTGCTCCCTGCACCCCAGGTGTAGTTGGCGTACATCTGCTGAATGTCCCAAGCCAGGTCCGTCGCGTTCGCTGGAACGCCATCAGACCAGGTCATGCCCGGAGTCACTCTGAAGTACCAAATAGTGCCGTTTGGACTTGACCAATATGATTCAACTGGTTCATGATAGACTCCTGACACCGTAGGGATTCCGTCCTCAGGGTAGAGCACTGACAGGTAGTACCACGGCGGATTGCATGTCGTCGTGAACTGGCTGAAACTATCGATGCAGTTGGGCTCTGCTATCGTGAATGTCCCGCTCTGGCTCACCGACGATGACTGCGCGCCAGCACCTGCTGGGATGGCTAGCACTCCTACAGTCCCCAGAAGTAGCATTATGACGGTTGCACCGAGTCTCTTTGAGAAAGACCGCAAATGCAATCGCTTCGGCGCTTTCGTGACGATATAAGGGTTTGCGATTTCTTGATTAGCAAATATACCCCGCCCAGCAATTCGCGACGGACGCATGCCAAAGCCCGACGCCTTCGAAAGGGGGAACATCGAGCATCTCTTCCTCGACTTCATGCAGATGAAAGATTTCGCAGCAAAACCGATCATAATGAAGAGCGCTCACGGGGTCTGGTACGAAGACGTCGAGGGGAAAAAGTACCTGGATGGCCTATCGGGAGTCTTCGTGGCGAACGCGGGTCACGGCAACAAAAGAATCATCCAGGCCATTCGAGCCCAGCTAGACGAGATAGCGTTCGCTCCTCCGCTTCATTCTACGAACATGCGAGCGCTCGAGCTCTCGAGTCTCCTCTGCAAAGTCTTGCCCAAAGGTCTCGACACCATCAAGCTGTTCAGTGGAGGCTCGGAGTCCACCGAAGGCGCGATGAAGCTCGCCCGGCAGTTTCACAGACAGACGGGAAACCCGCACAAATTCAAGGTGATTTCGAGATACGAAGGGTATCACGGGGCGACGATGGGCGCCCTAGGCGCATCGGGCATAACGAAGAGAAAGGTAACCTTCGAGCCCTTCGGTCCCGGCTACATCCACGTGTTCCCTCCGACTTGCTACCGTTGTCCCTACGGCCTCGAATATCCCGACTGCGCGGTACTCTGTGCGACGATAATCGAAAAGGTCGTGAAGCAGGAGGACCCGTCGACCGTGTCCGCGATCATCGTTGAGCCCATAGGCAATACGGGCGGAATAATCACTCCTCCCATAGAATACTTCAAGATTCTCAGGGAGATTGCTGACAAGTACAGGATCGTGCTCATCTTCGACGAGATCATTACCGGGTTTGGGAGGACGGGGAGGATGTTCGCAGCACAGACATTCGGCGTGACCCCGGACATAATATGCATGGGCAAAGGCATGTCGAGCGGCTATGCTCCCGTCGGCGGGATAGCGTTCAACGATGAGATAGCGGACGCGTTCTACGGGAAACCGGAGGACAACGTGCAGTTCAACCACGGACACACGTTCGGCGGGAACCCTCTGTCTTCGGCGGCCGCCATGGCCAGCGTCAGTGAGATACGCGACAGGAACCTTCCGAAGAATGCGAGAGAAATGGGGGCCAAGATAGTCTCTAGGCTTGACGAGTTGAAGGAACTCGGCGTGATAGGGGACGTCCGGGGAAGAGGACTGATGATTGGAGTCGAGTTCGTGAAGGATACAAAGACAAAGAAGCAGTTCGAAGACGGAGTGAACTTCGGGCTAAAGGTCGGGAAGAGGGCTCTGCAGAAGGGGCTGATACTCAGGTACGACCCGCACTGGATTGCGTTCGCGCCACCACTCGTGATCAACAAGGGGGAGACGGAGAAGATGATGGACATCTTCTCAGAGAGCCTCAGAGAGACGCTGAAGCAAGTCAACTGACATGCCAGTCAAGTCGGACGAAAGTTCTGTCCGGGGCGACTGCAAGGCGGTCGTAATCGAGAACGAGTTTCTTCAGCTCTCCGTCCTTCCGGAGCTCGGCGCGAAGATCTACGACATCATACACAAGGGAACGGGACGGAATGTGCTCTGGCATAATCCTCGGATAGCCCCGAGAAGGATCCCCTTCGGCGCTCATTTTGACGACGTCTGGAGCGGAGGATGGGACGAAATCTTCCCGAATGACGCTGAGTCGGTGGTCGGTTCCGAGCGCTTTCCAGACATGGGCGAGGCTTGGGCCCTCAAGTGGAATTACAGGCTAAGGAGTCAGAGGGACTCCATCGCCCTGACTACGAGAGTGATGACCCCAATCTCGCCAGTCGAAATCGAGAGAAGGCTTACTCTCAGAAGTGGAGAGTCAGGATTCACATGCGACTACACGTTAAGGAACCTTTCACGTAACGAGGTCAAATTCCTCTGGAAAGTCCACCCAGCCTTCGAGATAAACGGGAGCTGCCGTATCGAGATCCCCGCGAAGGTCGGCATCGTTGACCCCAGGTATGCGAAATTCTACTCGCAGTCTCGTTATCGGTGGCCCTTGGTGCGCTCGAAGGCCGGAAAGAAGGTCGACGTCAGCGAGGTAGACCCCTCGAGGAACGACTGCACGCTACACTACCTGACGGGCCTCAGCACAGGCACGGCCAAGTTCATCGACAAGCGAAACGGCCTCGAGTCAGAGATCACGTTCGATAGCAAGAGAATGGACAACGTCTGGCTCTTCCTTGCGTACGGAGGTTGGCGGGGACACTACACCGCGGTCATCGAGCCTAGCACGAGCTACCCCTTCGACCTCGCAACAGCAATCAGGCAGGGTCACTACTCGAGCCTCCCTGGCAAAGGCAGTTTCACGTCTTCGGTGGCATTCGAGGTCCAGACAATCAAGAAGAGCCAGCGCTAAAAAAGGCCAGCCTGCAGGGAGGAGGCGAGGAGACAAGAGTGCCAGAAGCGGAATCGAAGATGCTCGGCCTGGACGGAAAGGCGGCCGTTGTGACGGGAGCCTCGAAGGGGATAGGGAGCGCTACGACGAAGCTGCTTGCAGAGGCTGGAGTGAATGTAATCGCCGTCGGAAGGGATTTC
This sequence comes from Nitrososphaerales archaeon, assembly GCA_035622335.1. Lineage (GTDB taxonomy): Archaea > Thermoproteota > Nitrososphaeria > Nitrososphaerales > Gagatemarchaeaceae > DATJAJ01. Next base: position 26,509 of record DASPVO010000040.1, on the reverse strand, counting down.
GAGGGCTCAGCTCCGATTCGCGCGAAGGGCAAGATAGTGAGGTTCAAGGCAGACGTGTCGGACGAGGGCAAAGCGAGAGAGGCGGTCGACGCGTGCTTACGACACTTCGGCAGGTTGGACATCCTAGTGAACAACGCCGGGATGATTAAGGGCGGGTCTATCCTCGACTTTCAGAGGGACGACTGGGATAGGATAATGGAGGTGAACCTCGGAGGATACCGAAACTACGCCCGCGCAGCCGTGACGTCTATGATCAAGAACAAGGTGGATGGACGAATCGTCAACGTGGCTTCAGTGGACGGCATCTCAGCAGAACCCGGGGTTCTCGCCTACTCTGCATCGAAGGGAGCGATCATAATGTTCACGAGGTGCATCGCCATCGAGCTAGCGCATCACGGGATAAGGGTCAATGCAATAGCTCCGGGGTGGGTGGACACCGCAATGGGGACGGGCGTGCTCGACGCGAAATCCAGGAGGCTTGTGGACAAGAAGATCCCCCTGGGCTACATCGCCCCGCCAGAGGAGATCGCGGCGTCAATCGTATTCCTGGCGTCAGACATGGCGAGATACATGACCGGACACGTGATGGTCGCCGATGGAGGACTGACGGTCGACATCAGCATACCCGGTCTCACTTACGAGTGAGACGCCCTACGGCCTGATTAGGACTTTGACCCCGCTTCGCCGCTCTGCGGCGTCGAACCCTTCCTTCCATCGCTCAATCTGGACCCTGTGGGTGATTAGGGGCGACAGCTCCACTCTGCCCGCCTTCACGAGCGCGATGGCCCTCTCCCACACTGGCCAGTTGTGGCTGAACGAGCCATTTACGGTGAGGTTCTTCTTCTCGATCAGAGAGAACTGGAACTGCGCCTGTTCCGTCGATTCTCCGATGTGCACGACTCTACCGTTCGGCCTAGTCGCCCTGAGAGCCACTTCGAAGACCTGAGCTCTGCCGGCGGCTATCACAGAGACGTCGTAAAGACCCGCTGAACCTTGCAGCTTATCGAGAAGCTCTTCGTCCGTCTTGGTCTCCGCCCCAAGCTTCTCCGCCAGCCTGAGTCTGGCCCTGCTGTTCTTCGTCCCGACGACCGTCACTCTGGCTCCCGAGAGCTTCGCTATCTGAAGACAGAGCAGCCCAATCGGACCTGGTCCCAGGATGACGACGGACTCGCCGGCCGCAATCCTCGAGTTCTTGGTGAGCGCGTTCACTGCCACGGAGAGCGGCTCGAGGAGGGCACCCTCCTCCGTCGAGATTTCATCCGGCAGTCGATGCACTATCGCTTGCCTCACCCTTACGTACCTCGCGAACGCCCCGTCGGTTCCATAGCCGAAGCCTTTCCTCTGCTGGCACAGGTTGTACAGTCCCGCCCTGCAGTAGCCACACTCACCACAGACGAAGGCGTGAGTCTCGCAAGCGACCCTCTCGCCCCTCTTGAACCCTCTTGAGCCACCAGTCTTCTCCACCGTACCTGCAAACTCGTGTCCCATTATCACCGGGACGACGTAGCCGGGAAACCTGTCGTGAAGTATGTTAAGGTCGCTCCCACAGATTCCCGCGGCACGCACACGGATGAGCAGTTCGCCATCGCGCGGCTCCGGATCTCTGACCTCCATCAACTCGACGAAGCCCTCCCCCCGCTTCCGCTTCACTACAGCCTTCAACGGCTTCAAGACACGGACCCAGGCGCATAAATCCATTCTCAACGAGTCGGCGCGCGTTTATCTCCAGACAGACCCGAGGTCGAAGCGTGAAGCTGAAAATCACCGATGTGAAGTCTGCCACGGTGGAGGGCAACTACCAGTGGACCTTCGTGAAGGTCTACGCGGGCGACCAGACAGGGATAGGCGAGGGGTTTCCAGCACCACAGCTCGAGAATGTAGTGAGAGAGTACGCACCCCTAGTGATCGGGGAGGACGCCTTCGACGTCCAGAAGATAATGGACAAGCTCCGTTGGGCTTCGGTGCCTTCCGGGACCTCCGGCGTGAGCTACCACGCGTTCTCGGCGATAGAAATCGCGATTCTGGACCTTCTGGGGAAGCACCTGAACGTCCCAGTCTACACCCTGCTCGGCGGAAAGTTCAGAGATGAAGTCAGAATCTACGTCGACACTCATGCGGGCAAGGGGCTCGAGGCGATGACCAGGGTCTTGCTCCCGAGCTTCCCGAGATGGATGAAGGAGCTGGGAGAAAAGAAGCACGCGGGCGGAAAGGAGCCCGTTCATGGTAGGTCCACTTTGATGCGCTATAGCGAGGAGTTCAGCCCAAAGTCGTACGGGATGAGGGCAAAGGAGATGAAACGCGAAGGCTTCACAGCCGTGAAGTTCGACCTCGACGTCCCCACCCCCTACACCAAGCGATCGCAGGACACGGGGTCCCTCAGCAACAGGGAGGTGCAGTATCTGGCCGAACTTGTCTCAGAGGTCAGGGACTCGGTCGGAGACGACACCGACATACTCTTCGATCTTCACTGGAAGTACGACGTAAGCAGCTCGGTCAGGCTCGCCAGTGCTATAGAGCGATACGGTGTGATGTGGCTGGAAGACCCCGTACCACCTGAAGACATCGGCTTGCTCAGAGCGGTCACCTCCGCGACGCGGGTGCCGATAGCCAGCGGAGAGAACCAGTATGGGAGGTATCAGTTCGCTCAGCTGCTTGAGACCGGGATCAGGATCGCCACCCCAGACGCACCGAAGGCGGGTGGATTGCTTGAGACGAAGCTAATCTCTCAGATGGCGGCTGCGAAAGAGATCGCCATCTCTCCACATAACATAAGCAGCCCGATCGGAACCATGGCCCAGGCCCACCTCGCCGCCGCCATCCCGAACTTCGGGGTTCTCGAATTCCACGGGCACGACGTCCCGATCTGGTACAATCTCACGAAAGGGAAGGTCATCGAAGACGGCTACATCAGGCTCACCGACGAGCCCGGACTAGGCCTCCAGCTCGACGAAAAGGTCGCCGCAAGGTACGCTCTCGACGGAGAGTTCGACATCTAGAAGATAGCCGTGAAACCCGAACTTCTCGTCGACAGTCGGTCGGAAGTAGGCGAGGGACCGAGCTGGGACAGAAGAACAGGCACTCTGCTCTGGGTGGACATAACTGCCGGACTTGTGCACTCCTATGACCCTGGCAAAGACACCGATACCGTGGTTGGACGAGGCAGGTTCGTCAGTTGCGTCGTCCCGAGGAAGGCAGGAGGGCTCGCGGTGACGTTGCAGGACGGGTTCTATACACTCAACCCGAAGACTGGAAGGACGACACCCTTGGCCGTGGTCGAAGAAGACCCTCGATGCAGGTTCAACGACGGAAAGTGCGACCCGGCTGGAAGGTTCTGGGCGGGAACGATGGACATCAAAGAAGGAACGCCGAGGGGAGCGCTGTACTGCTTCGAGCATGGGACCAAGCCACGGCGTGCTATCGCGAAGGTCACGGTGTCAAACGGTCTGGGCTGGAGCCCGGACGAAGGAACGATGTACTACATCGACTCCCCCACCAGGCGCGTCTCCGCGTTCGACTACAGAGCCGAGACTGGCGAGATTCGAAGAAGACGGACCGTGGTGGACTTCTCCTCAGAACCCGGAGAGCCTGACGGAATGGCGGTGGACGCAGAAGGAATGATCTGGGTTGCTCACTGGGGCGGGTGGAGGATCACCAGATTCGACCCGGAAAATGGGAAGGCAATCGAACATTTCTCCTTCCCAGCTTCTCAGGTAGCATCCTGCTGCTTTGGAGGACGAAGTCTTCAGGAGCTGTACGTTACGACCGCTAGGGTAGGGCTGGACGCTGACGCCGTCACAAAGCAACCTCTCGCAGGAGGCCTCTTCAGGCTGAAGACGGACGTGAAAGGGCTCCCCACGAATCTCTTCGAAGGTTGAACCGGTTCTCAAACTTCTGTACTCAGTCTCTCAACCCACAACGAATTTAACGCTGATGAAGAACGAATTCACCCAGTCATGAACTCCGTCGGTGGGCGTAGGAGGCTCGCTGCCTTGATGTTCACAGACATGGTCGGCTACACCGCTCTTGGGCAGAGAAACGAGTCCCTCGCACTCGCCATGGTCGATGAGCAGAGGAAGCTCATCAGGACGATCCTCGCCCGGCATAACGGAAATGAAGTGAAAACAATAGGAGACGCATTTCTCGCTGAATTTCCGAGCGCGCTAGAAGCCGTCAGGTGCGCTTATGACATCCAGCGGTCAATAAGAGAGCTCAACTTCTCGCTGCCCGAAGATAGGAGAATACACCTCAGGATAGGCCTTCACCTGGGAGACGTGATCGAGCAAGAGGGAGACATTTCGGGAGACGCGGTCAACGTGGCTTCCCGAATCGAACCGCTCGCTTCTGACGGAGGAGTCTGCTTGACAAGTCAGGTCTACGACCACGTAAGGAACAAGTTCGAACTCCCTCTGTCGAGTATGGGAAGCAAGCCTCTCAAGAACGTGAGCCTGCCGGTCGAAGTGTTCCGCATAGTGATGCCGTGGGAAACTGAAACGAGGACCCAAGGGGCCGAGCATCAGAGGCACCGAATAGCTGTCCTCCCGCTGGACAACATCAGCCCGACAGCTACAGACGCCTACGTCTCGGACGGTCTCACGGAGGAGCTGATCTCCACCCTCTCCCGGATAGAGGAGTTCAGGGTCATCGCGAGAACCTCAGTGATGAGGTACAAGGGGTCGGGAGCCCGAATCAGTGACATCGGGAAGGAGCTGGGCGTCGGGTCCCTGATCGAGGGAAGCGTCAGGACCGTCGGCAACAAGATTCGCATCTCAGTCCAGCTGATTGACTCATCCTCCGAGGAGCATCTCTGGTCAGAGGACTACGACAGAGAGCTCAAGGACGTCTTCGAGGTCCAGAGAGAGATAGCAGCGAGAGTGGCTGATGAGCTGAGGGTGAAGCTCCAGCCCCACGAGGAACAAAGGCTTCTGAGGAAGGGGACTCAGAATTCAGGAGCCCTCACTCTTTACCTCAAGGGACGCTATTACTGGAACGAGAGGACCGACGAAGGTCTGAAGAAGGCACAGCAGTACTTCGAGAAGGCAATCGAACTCGACCCTAGTTATGGGGCTGCCTATTCAGGGCTGGCAGACACGTACAACATCAGCGCATCTTACTTTGGAAGCTTCTCCTCTGACAACGCGACACGCCAGGCCAAGGCGCTCGCGGAGAAGGCCCTAGAGCTCGACGACAGTCTTGCAGAGGCGCACGTCTCCCTGTCGTGGGTGAGCCAGAATCTGGGCGACTGGGATGCCGCTGCGAAGCACTTCAAACAAGCGATAAGCCTGAACCCTAGCTACGCGACCGCCCACTTCTGGTACAGCATACTTCTCACTTGGTCCCAGAGACACGACGAAGCGATATCTGAAGCCAGAAAGGCGGTTGAACTGGACCCGCTCTCCCCCGCGATCTCCATCGCCCTCGGGCAAGCGCTGACCTACGCTAGGCGCTATGACGAAGGCATTGAGGCCCTGAACGGAGTGATCCGTGCGAACCCAGACTCCTTCGGTCCCTACTTTGTGCTCGGGCTCGCTTACCTGTACAAGGGGATGTACCAGGAGGCCCTGGCCGCCGCGAACGCGGCCCTAAAGCGCCCCAACGACCGTGTGATCATGCTCAAAGGCATAGCAGAAGCCAGGCTCGGTCATAGGGCGGCGGCCGAGGAGGTTCTAAATGAGCTCGAGAAGAGAGAGGCGCTCTACATCACCAGGGCGAGCCTGTGGCTGGCACTGGGGGACAAAGAAAAGGCAATCCGTTATCTAGAGGAGGGCTATGAGAAACGGGAGACGGACCTTGGCTGGGCACACTCCATCCCTCTCTATGACGTCCTAAGGGACGACCCCAGATTCACAACGTTACTCGAGAAGGTCAGGACTCCTAGGGCGCTCAGCTGACTGTATTTTCCGAGCGTCCTACCATATCTCGACCCTTTTTCTCTCCGCTCTCCGCATAGGCGAGCCAGGCTTCACACCGAAAGCATCCCAGAACTCTGGGAGGTTGACCAACGGTCCGATGACCCGGAACCTAGCGGGCGAATGTGGGTCGATAATGAGCAACCGCTTGACTTCCTCCTCTCTGATGTTGCACGCCCATATTTGGGCGAATGAAATGAAGAATCGTTGTTCGGGAGTGAAGCCGTCGATCTTGCGGCGCGGGGTCCTCCCGTCACTGAGCCGCCGCTTCAGCGCCTCGTATGCTATGCAAACGCCGCCAAGGTCCGCAATGTTCTCTCCTCTCGTGAGCATCCCGTTGACGTGCAGCCCCGGCAGCGGTTCGAACTCAGAGTACTCGTCGGCTATCCTCTTCGCGCGTGCTTCGAACTCCCTTGTGTCCCTCTTCGTCCACCAGTCCCTGAGGTTGCCGTCAGCGTCGAACTTCCGTCCCTCGTCATCGTAGCCGTGAGTTATTTCGTGCCCGATTACTACGCCAATCCCGCCCAAGTTCACCGCGTCGTCCATCTTGAAGTCGAAGAACGGTGGTTGCAGGATTCCCGCCGGGAAGAATATCTCGTTGTAGTTCGGATGAAAATAGGCGTCAACCGTGGGAGGGGTCATCAGCCACTCGTTCTTGTCGACCTGCCCACCGATCTGCGCGGCCCTTCTCTTGACCTCGTAGGCGGCTCCCCTGCGGACGTTCCCCAAGTAATCATCGCGGCGTACCCTGACCGAAGAATAGTTCCTGAACTTCTCGGGATGACCAATCTTGGGGACGAAGCGACTGAATTTCTCCAGAGCGAGCCTTCGCGTCTCCTCGGTCATCCACGGCAGCCTCTCCAAACGGTCGCGAAAGACCCCCCTCAGGTCCTCCACGAGCTCGGCCATCTTGGCCCTTGCCTCAGGAGGGAAGTACCGCTCCACGTAGAGCTTTCCCAGTGCTTCACCGACTCCTCCTGCCTTTCCCTGCATCGTCCAGGTTCCGTCTACAACGTATGCAGCGCGCTTCCATTCAGGCTCGGGCTTCTTCTGCCCTAGAAGCTTCCTGTTGAAGAAGTCAAAGTGCTCTTCTTCTGCTTCGGTGTGGAGGTATGGCGCACTCCGATTTAGGAGATGCCACTTGAGATAGGCCTTCACATCCTCCTCAGGCGACTTGCGCAGCAGCTCATCGACCGTGTCGAAGAACTTGGTCTGGCCAACGACCACATAGGGTACTTTCGACAGCCCGCGAGCGGAGAAGTATCTCTTCCAGGGGAACGAGCGATTCCGCTTGGCGAGCGCTTCTATGGTGTACTTGTGGTAGTTCGTATGAGGGTCGCGAAGAGCGGTCCTGGTTCTGCTGGCCTTGGCGAGAACGGTCTCCACGTTCATCACCGTCGAGGCGGCAGCTTCCGCAGTGGACTGGCTCTCCCCCGACATCGCGAACATTCGCTGGATGTGGGAACGGTATGCGTCCCGTTCCTTTGCGAAGTGTCTGCTGAGGTAGTAATCTCGGTCGGGCAGAGAAATCCCTCCTTGGTAAAGGTACAGGGCGTAAACAGCGCTGTGCTTGTCGTCCGGCGTGACGAACGAGGAGAAGAAGGCTGGAGTCCATTCATCGTGAAGAGTCGCGAGGACATCTGCAAACGACGCCTTTGACGAGATTCGAGCAATAGCGCGTAGCTCGGAGGAAACGGGACTGAATCGCAGCGAATCTCTTCTCTTCCTGTCCATCGCAGAAGCGTAGAAGTCGCCCACAATCCTCTGGACCGGAGACTTTGGGTTCTTTGCCGAGTCCTCCAGTATTTGTCTAACCCGGCGGAAGTTCAGCTCTTGGAGCTCGTCGAAGCTGTCCCATCGGGTCTTGTCGGCCGGTACCGGGTTCCTGTCCTGCCAGCGCCCGACCGCGTATCTGTAGAAGTCTTTCGATGGGTCACTGGAGCGGTCAATGTAGCCGACAGAGAATCGAGGCACCCTAGTCTTGGAGCCTTTGCCGCTCACGAATCAGACTCGCCCTACCGAAATGCTCTGGCGTCCTCAGATAAGTTTTGTCACTCGACTGGCGAACGATTCGCCATCTCCGGCGTCTGATGATTGAGCTAGGCTGCGGTTGGAAGTCTCGGCTTTGAGAACTTGACTCTGATTAGGAGAATCGCTGGAACCGCTAGCGCGAAGATCCCTATCAACCCAAGCGGGAACTGAGGTACAGAAGTGGTCCCCTGGACAACGAAGTCCTCACAATCGGAGAAGACCGGCGCCGCGGGAAGGTTCCATGTGTCTTTCCACGAGTAAGACCCCGCAGGGAGTGAAACCCCTGGGGACACAACGTTGGTCGGGCCTGAGGGCACCGACACCACTAGAGTGTCGATTGCGGTCCCGCCGCAGACACCTCCATTGTAAATGTTGAAGGTCATCGTCTCACAGGATGTGCAAGTCAAGCTGGTCCCGTACAGCGCCGCAATGTCGGCCGCGTCATCTCCAGAGGGAACCTCACTGGCTGAATGGAAGATGCTGCCAACCAGATATCCTTCTACTGTGCCAAACCCTGCCGCTCCCGTCGCCGAAGCGGGTGGAAGGGCCCGGCTAAAGCTAAGAACCGCGAAAAGCAAAACTAGAGCCAGAAGGGTCTTCGTTGAACGCATCGTCGCAACTACTGAATCACTGAACGATATAAACCTCATAAGCCAGAAATTCCTTATCCTCACCACAAGCTACCCTTTCTTGCATATCTTCATCAAGTATTACTGCGCGACCACGGAACACCTCGCCCCAAAATACCTGATGAGTCGGGGTGGTTGAGTGAAGTAAAGGTGCGGTCGCCGGGATTTGGACCCGGGTCTCCGGTCCCCTCAATGGGGAATACCAGCTTGGAGGGCTGATGTCCTCTTGGCGCAACTTACTGCTAGACCAGACTGGACGACGACCGCTCGCGGTTTCTGAAGCTCGAACCCCTTTTAATCGTTGATTGTCTCCTCCACTTCGTACAACAGCCGAGATACCACGACGTGCGCCTCTAGTGGCCTTTCGTGGACCCTGACCAGCATATCGCACGCCTTCGCAGTGTCTTCCGAGAAGTGCCCGTGTGGAAACCCTCCTATTACCGCACACGGTCTTCCGAAGCGAGCCATATCAGGCGCGAGCTCGTTGAGTTTCATCGGTTTCCCCTGTGTCGTGAGACCCCAGACACGGCCCGCCCTGAGCTTTCTGGACAGCAGCTCCGTCATCCTCGCCCTGTAGACGCTGAAGAGTTCGGACCCTTCACCTTTCGACAACGCAATCTCCACCAGACTGCGAAACCTTGCATAGCTCTTGGGTATCCTCGTTTCCCTTCTGAACTCCAACACCACATCAGCGCTGGTGTGGACGACAAGGAGCGCCTTCCCCTCGAGATACAGCGGTGAGCCTGTCACGGCGAGCATCGTTGTGTGGACTAGGTCAGGTCGTCCTCGTTTGAAGCCGTCCGTCAACTTTGACATCGCCGCATGGTGAAGGCTCCTGTCCAGGAGTATCCTCTCAGGGGCGACGCCTCTCCGCTTCGCGTCTGCTACGACCGCTGGGTGGCTCCACGTCTCTTTTGGAGCGAGTTCCAGTGCTGACTCTGCGAGAACCACTAGGAGCTCCAACGAGCGCTCTGGCAGACGGTTATGGTTAATTGCTTTCCTGACCCGATTTCTGGCGTGAGAAGCAGAAAACAAGCGAGAGAGGAGGCCGCCGAGAGCGCTGAAGCGCTGATCAGATCCGCCGTGCGAAGGTCAGGTTCTGACCTGGCCCTCGCCGAGGAACAGGCAGAGTCAGCACGGCGTCTCCTGCTCAAGTTCAACGTCAGACTCGGTTATGAATCCAAGCGCTTCTTCTGCCATGGATGCAAGAAGTTGATAGTCCCGGGAGTCAACTCGCGAGTACGGTTGAACGGGTCAAGATTGCTGCTGACCTGCGGTCGCTGTGGATACGTTAACCGGAAAATAATAAAGAGGCCTTAAATACATTCCACCGACGGACTGAAAATTCGCTTTGGTCGGAGTTCACGACGTCCCCGCTGGAAAGCTGATCGGCTTGCTCGCCGTCGAAGTCAGGTCTATGCCCGGCATGAGCATGCCGACATGGGCAAAGTACGCGAAGACGGGCTCACACGCGGAGCGCCCGCCCCAACAGGCGGACTGGTGGTTCACGAGGGCGGCTTCTCTCCTTCGGAAGCTCTACCTGAACGGTCCTGTCGGCGTAGGTGAGCTCGAGAGCGACTATGGCGGGAGCAAGGCGGTGGCCTACTTTCCAAAGCACCACAGAGACGCCGGCGGCTCGGCGGTGAGGCAGGTGCTCAAGCAGCTTGAGCAGGCCGAGCTCGTCGCCAAGACTCCCAAGGGCAGGGTCTTGACTCCGAAGGGTACGGCGCTATTGGACAGGCTCAGCAAGCAGGTCTTCGACGGCATGGTGGGTCAGACGCCCGCGCTCGCGAGGTATGGGTAGGTTGTCCCAGCCGCCTCAGAAGCCCGCAGAGTCGGACCAAGCGGAAAGGAGGGCAGTAAGAGAAGGAGTTCTTCGCATGGCTTTCTCCTCGGAAGCTAGGCAGAGGCTCGCCAACGTCAGGATGGTCAAGCCCGAACTTGCCGCGTCCATAGAGGAGTACGTGATCCAGCTCGCCTCCTCGGGAAAACTGAGGACCATCATCGACGACGAACAGCTCAAGCAGATGCTCGGTTCGCTGCAGGGCAGGAAACACGAGACCAAGATCAGGCGCATCTAGAATGACCAAACCAAAAGACTCTGCCAAGAAGAACAGGCTCACGAAGGCCACGAGGCAGACCAAGTCCGTCCCGACTTGGGTCATAGTCCGCACCAACAGGCACGTCAGGACCAATCCGAAGCAGCGCAAGTGGAGACAGCGTAAGCTGGGCTTCAGGTGACAGCCTATGTCAGAGCAGAAAGTTGAGGAACTGACCCGGGTCTACGTGGTTCCGCTGAGGCGAGCTTTCGAGGCGCCTCCCTACAGGAGGACCAAGGTCGCAATAGAGATAATCAAGCGGTTCACCTTCAGGCACATGAAGGCCTCGGAGGTCAAGATCAAGAAGGACGTCAACGAGGCGATCTGGGCCCGAGGGATAAAGAACCCGCCCAGGCGCATCAAGCTGGAGATGGAGAGGGACGAGGACGGCCTCGTGTCCGTGGGCTTGGCTCCAGAGACAGAAAAATGAGTGTGACCAATGGGTCTTCACCTGATAGACATCTACCGGAGCCCAAACATAGGAGTCTTCCTCAAGGCAAACGACAGAGTGCTTCTAGTTCCCAAAGGGCTCGCATCGACCAAGGCTGAGAAGCTCTCCGAAGACCTTGGCGTCTCATTCAGATACGCCTCGATAGCCGGTTCACGCCTCCTGGGGCCGCTCTGCGCGCTCAACAACAGGGGAGTCCTGGTCTCGAGGCTCGCGGAGGACGAGGAGATCAGAGAGATATCGGAGGCGACAGGGCTGAACGTCTCGAGGCTTTCATCAAGGTACACCGCGGTCGGAAACCTGGTCGCGGCCAACGACAGGAGGGCGCTCGTCTCCCCGATTCTCGACCCGCAGGCGGTCTCTCAGGTCAGGGACGTCCTTGGCACGGAGACCGAGGTCGCACCGATCCACGAATACAATCAGGTGGGCGCCCTCGTCGTCGCCACCAACGAGGGGGCCGCCGTCTACCCGGGGCTGAGCGAGAGCGAGGTCGAGAGACTGGGCCGGATGCTCGGCGTAGAGGCCTACGGAACGCCCGTAAACAGGGGAGTACCCTACGTTGCTTCGGGGCTCGTGGCGAACAGCAAGAACGCCGTCGTCGGGAGCCAGACGACGGGGCCGGAGCTCGTCTTCATCACTCGGGCACTGAAAGTCTAACTAGGCCCCCTTCAGAGGTCGAATCAGATGAGCGACGACTCGACGGAAGAGAGGATAAACTCAATCGTGGTCGAGACGCGGATCCTCGAGAGCACGTTCAACGAACTCTCGGCGAGAGAGAATCTTCTCGAGAGGGCGCTGATAGAGAACAGGGCCGCCCTCGAGGCGATAAAGTCGCTCGCAGACGGCAAGACGACCGATGTGCTCATGCAGGTCGGCGGAGGCACGCTGCTGAAGTCTGCCGCCCCGTCTACAGACAGGGTTCTCGTGAACCTGGGTGCGAACGTCGTGGTCGAGAAGTCTAGGGAGGAGGCTCTGGCCATGATCGAAGGTCGAGCCAAGGAGCTAGAGAGCACCATCACGACGCTACTGCGCCAGCGGAGCGAGATAGCGGAAAGGCTCGAGGCGGACAGGGAGGTCCTCCAGACCCTGCTCAGCCGAGCGGACCAGAAGGGCTAACGTTGTTTGAAAGGCTGAAGCAGGCTTTCTCCTCGGTAACAAGCGCGGTAAAGGAGAGGAAGCTCTCGGAGTCCGAGCTCGATGACCTCCTCTTCGGCTTCCAACTCTCCCTCATCGAGAGCGATGTCGCTCAATCGGTCGCCGAGAAGCTGTCACAGGAGGTCAAGGCTAGCCTCTCCGGATCGAAGGTGGAGCGTAGCGAAGACGTCTCCACGCTTGTGAAGACGAGGCTCAGAGCGTCCCTCGAGAAAGCCTTCCAGGACGCGGGAGAGGTGGACGTCCTAGCTCGGATAGCGGAAAAGAAGGCAACAGGCGAGTCGTTCTCGATTCTCTTCCTCGGGATAAACGGCACCGGCAAGACGACGACGGTAGCGAAGTTCGGCTACATGCTGAAGAAGAGCGGCCTTTCTGTAGTGGCCGCAGCCGGGGACACGCACCGCCCGGGAGCTATCGAGCAGCTGACCGAGCACGCAGACAGGATGTCAATGAAGGTGGTCTCCCAGAGGTACGGAGCTGACCCTGCCGCCGTGGGCAGGGACGGATTGCTCTACGCGAGGGCGCACCACGTCGACGTGCTTCTCGTGGACTCTGCTGGAAGAATGCAGACAAACACTAACCTGATGGAAGAGATGTCGAAGATCGTCAGGGTCGTGAAGCCCGACCTGAAGATATTCATAGCGGACGCGCTCATCGGTAATGACGCGGTCTCACAGAGCGAGCTCTTTGACAAGCACACGAGCTTCGACGGCGTGATACTCACGAAAGCCGACGCCGACGTCAAGGGAGGCGCAGCCCTGTCAATCGTCTACACGACAGGAAAGCCAGTGCTCTATCTCGGCGTGGGGCAGGGATATGAAGACCTCGTCCGATTCGACTATCACAAGTTCATCGACTCTCTCTTGTCATGAGAGCCCTCAAACCCTGACGACCTCGAGGCCGAACTGCTCAACCAGGGCCACGACCCGTCCTTTCTGGTCGCCCAGTCCCTTCCAGTCCATGGCGGCAAACTTGACGGGAGAAGTGGTCTTCTGGATCATCTGTCCCATCATAGCCTCGTCGACGTGCCGCAGCGCGTACTTCGGGACGATGAATGACAGAGCGAATTCCGTCTCTGTCAGCATAGCGTTGAACTTCTCCGGATAGTGAGTGCCCCCGAATCCCAGAGCGGCCTTCTCCCAAATTCTCCGCTCGGAAAGGCTCTCGAGCACCGCCCTTGCCACCGTCTTGGAAGCGGCCTTGTCTTTCCAGTTCTTCTCGCCCGACCCTAGTTCCACGAAGAGGACTGGTTTCGCGAGAGAAGTTGGCCCGTGATGGGTGCCCTCCAACGTGAGCTCGTAGCCGGGGACCTCAGCCCTCCTCCTGTCGAGTGCAATCATGTAGTTCTTGAGAAGCGAAGGGTCGACCTTCGCCAGCTCTCCGTCCCTGCCCCCGAACTTCGCCTCGGAGAAGTTCCCGGTCGTGTGCGCGGTGAGGGATGCTATGCCCGACTCTGCGCTGTGCCTGGAGAGGAAGATGTATGCCTGCGGGTTGAAGTATTCATCAAGGTCGGGTGGCCTGACGATCACATCGTTGAACATCGCCAGGAGCAGCGGACCCTTCTGGTAGACGGGCATGCCGAGGAGCGATATCCTGGTCGATTCAAGGCCGCCCTCTTCTATGACGGCCGCCGCGAGGTTGCTCGAAGCTTCATCGGCCGCTGACGCGACGAGGACGACCGTCGGCAGCCCCAGAGCCATAGTGCGACTCCACCGCACCGGCTAGATTAACGATTCCAGAAGTGAAGGCGCAGAGTTAAGGGGTTCTTACCGCTGCAATCGGTCAGCTTGGAGGCAAGAGTAAGGAGAGCCGACGAACGCGACCTCAGTTCGATGGAGAGCGTCATCGCCCAGCACTGGAAAGTGAGCGTCGACCACAAGAAGGAATTGGCCAACAAGGACGCGGTTCTCCTGGTCGCGGAGAACATCGGGGAACCAGAGACGGTCATCGGGACTGGTCTTATGTGGATAACGGGCTGGAACAAGACCGGGTACTTGGTGGAGCTCGCGGTCGACAAGGCGCACCTGCGTAAGGGCGTAGGGAAGGCGCTGGTCTCCGAGTTCTCGAGGATCGCCAGGCAGAATCAATTGAGGGCCATCATAGTCGAGACCCAGCCTAGCAACAAGGATGGGGTCGACTTTTACTTGTCCAACGGGTTCAGACTCTGTGGCTTCCACGACAGGTACTACACAAATCATCCGAAGTCGTCAAAGGACATCGCCATCTTCCTCTCGCTCGACCTGGAGTAGGCCATCGCTCTGAATCGGATTTTTTCCGTGCCTAAACCATATAAACCCGCCAAGGGAATCGGACTTTTGAATCCAGCATGGGCTTCCGAGACTTCCTGCGGTCGGCTTCGACCATCTTCAAGCTCGCGCACAAGAGCGACCGGGCCGAGTTCATGCTATACCTCAAGCTCGTCACGGTCGGAGTCCTCGTAGTCGGAGTCATCGGATTCGTGATCAAGCTGGTCGGGAACGTCTTTTTCGGCTAGCGGTTTGACCATAATACTTTAAGAGCGATGGGTGTCGGCCGGGACCCAAGTGCCGGTCCTGTGGCAGAACAACCTAGAAACAGCTCGATATTCCCGGTGAAGACGACCGGAGGGCAGGAGAAGACGGTGGCGACCTTCGTCGCGAACAGGGCCATGCAGAAGCACAAGCCGATCTATTCCATCTTGGCGCTGGACACATGGAAGGGGTATGTCCTGTTCGAAGCGCCCAATTCGCAGGTGGTCGACGAGAGCATCCAGGGTTTCAAGCACGTCAGGAGCAAGATCCCGGGTATGATGCAGTACCAGGACATCGAGAAGTTCCTGGTCACGAAGTCTATGGTCGCGGAACTGAGCGACGGAGACATGGTGGAGATAGTCGCTGGGCCCTTCAAGACCATGCGCGCGAAGATAAGCAGGGTCGAGCAGGCAAAGCAGGAGGTCACGGTGGTGCTGCTCGACACCCCGTACCAGCTGCCTGTGACCGTCGATGCTGCCTACCTCAAGATAGTGGAGAAGGCGAAGCCGGAGCCGGCTAGGTGATCTGAAGTGGGAGAGAAGAAGACCGTCAACGCGCTCGTCACGGGCGGAGAAGCTACGGCCGGGCCTCCTCTCGGACCCGCGCTGGGTCCGCTGGGCGTGAACGTCCTGGGCATTGTCAACGAAATCAACAAGCAGACGAGCGATTTTAAGGGGATGAGGGTCCCTGTGAAGGTCGAGGTCGACCAGGAGACCAAGCAGTTCACCGTGAGCGTGGGGACTCCCACCGCCTCCGCCCTCATCGCGAAGGAGGCTCAGATTCCGAAGGGTTCCGGCAAGCCGAACGTCGAATTCATGGGCAACCTGAGCATGGACAAGGTCGTCAGTATCGCCAAGAACAAGATGGCGGGTTCGTACGCGAAGTCCGTCCGCTCCGCTGTAAAGGAAGTGGTGGGGAGTTGCGTCAGCATGGGTGTCAAGGTGGAGGGAATGGACCCGAGGGAGTTCATGAAGCAGATCGACGAAGGAAAGTGGGACTCCAAGCTCCAGTGACCCGGAGAACACCGTAACTCTTTTAATCTCAACACGACGGCCAAATTTCGAACCCGTGAGCCTCTCTTGCTCTCAAATCAGCAGCTCGCAGAACTCGTCAAGAAGGGAAAGGACCAGTCAGGCGAGCGTAAGTTCACGCAGTCGGTAGAAGCGGTTCTGACGCTGAAGGACGTCGACCCGAAGAAGACCGACCTTAACGTAAACGACATCGTCTATTTGCCACATCCGACGAAGAAGCAGGCGAAGATATGCTTCGTGGGGACAGGCGACCTCGCGGTCAGAGCCAAGAACGCGAAGGCTGACCTCGTGCTCGACCCCGCGCAGCTGGAGAACTACGCGGGGAGCAAGAAGGACGCCAAGAAGCTTGTCCGCTCCTACGACTTCTTCCTCGCGGATACCGCGCTCATGCCCAGGATAGGCAGGATCCTCGGGCAGTTTCTGGGCCCGAAGGGCAAGATACCCACGCCTGTCCCGAACAACGCCCCCATCGAGGCGATGATACAGAGACTCAGGACCGCTGTGAGGGTAAGGAGCAGAGGCTCGCTCGGAGTAGCCGCAAAGGTGGGCGACGCAACCCTGGCAGACGCCGACCTCGCAGAGAACATCCTCTCAGTTGTGCAGGCGGTCCAGAAGAAGCTCCCGAACGGTGACAGGAACATAAAGACGATCATGGTGAAGACGACGATGGGGAAGCCCGCAAAGCAGGCGGTGGACTGACGATGAGCAAGACGGTCCAGGTCGAGCGAAAGCACAACCCCAAGAAAATTGAGACGATCGAACGCGTGGTCCAACTTGCCAACAAGTACCCTGTTCTTGCCATCACGAGCCTCACGAAGGTGCGGGCGACCCAGCTCATGGCCGTCAGGAAGGCCCTGCGGGGCAATGCCGAGGTCTTCGTGGTCAAGAACAAGCTCGCCACGATCGCGCTCAAGAGGGCTGGCATCAAGAACGCCGACGAGCTCATCTCCCACCTGACATCTCAGAACGCACTGATCTTCTCGAACTATGACCCGTTCAAACTGTTCCTGACGCTGGACAAGAACAAGATCTATCTTCCAGCCAGGGCCGGCGACGTCGCCCCGGAGGACATCATGGTCTCTGCTGGCAACACGGGGTTGCCCGCCGGGCCGGTCCTCAGTGAGTTCAGGGAAGCGGGAATACAGACCAAGATCGAGGGCGGGAGCATATGGGTCAACAAAGACTCGGTCGCCGTCAAGAAGG
The DNA here is from genome assembly GCA_035622335.1 of Nitrososphaerales archaeon. Taxonomy (GTDB): domain Archaea; phylum Thermoproteota; class Nitrososphaeria; order Nitrososphaerales; family Gagatemarchaeaceae; genus DATJAJ01. The sequence goes on along the minus strand of DASPVO010000040.1, from coordinate 9,500 downwards.
GAGCAGTCGTGTCACCCAAACTTGCGAGCCTTCTCTCGAAGCTCAACATCAAGCCGATCAAGGCCGGACTGACAATCGCGTTAGCGTACGAAGCCGGCCTCATCTACGCGGGAGACCTGGTGGCCATCGACCTGGAAAAGTATCGTGCGAGCCTGATGGAGGCTCAGGCTTCCTCCTATGCGCTCGCGATAATCATAGGGTACCCGACCAAAGAGACGCTGCCCGAGTTCATAGGGAAGGCGTACAGGGAGGCGCTCGGGATCTCGGTGGAAGCCGGAATCCTCGACCCAGAGACGGCTCCGATCCTGCTCGGGAAGGCCGAAGCGGAAGCGGCGGCACTCGAAGCAAAGGCCAGAGAGAAAGGATACCAGTAAGTCGGGAGTAATCTCGGATCTAGCCGAAGAGTGAAGCGAGGCCCTGTAGCGCCTCTTCCTCTTTCTTCTCCTCTTCCTTCGGCTTCTCCTCTGCCTTCGCAGGAGCTCCTTGAGCGGGCCCTGCTGCCGCGGGAGCCATCGACACGGTCGCCGCGTTCTTCAGAGCTTCGTCGATGTTCACTTCGCTGAGCGCGGAGGCGAGCGCCTTGATCTTCACTTCGTCCGGAGCGGCGCCCGTGGCCTTCACCACCTTCGTGAGGTTGTCCTCGTTGACCGGCTGTCCGAGCTTGTGAAGCAGGAGGGCGGCATAGACGTACTCCAAGTCGAATCGAACAGAGCCGCTCCGCGGTCGATATATAAGATTTCGAGGCATCGCGTTCCAAGTTTATCTACCGCAAAACTCGTGTCGGCAACTCAGTGCGACCAAGATCGTGAACGAACAGAAGGAAGCGCTCAAGGCGAAGTTTTCTGCCGACTACGAGCGCTACTATCTGGTCGACCTCTTCAAGAGACGCGGGTTCGTCAGGAAGAAGTGCAAGAGCTGCGGGCGCTTTTTTTGGACACTCGACGCAGACAGGAAGATATGCGATGACCAGCCGTGCTCTACCTACACTTTCATCGGCAGACCGGTGACCGACAGAAAGATGGATCGAATAGAGGCCTGGAAGCTGATCGAGGGCTTCTTCTCCCGGAACGGCCACACGATCGTCAAACGCTATCCCGTGGTCAGCAGGTGGAGGCCGGACCTCTACTTTACCGTCGCTTCGATAATAGATTTTCAGAGGATTGAGGGAGGAAAGGTCGTCTTCCAGCTCCCTGCCAATCCACTCGTCGTGCCTCAGATGTGTCTCCGCTTCAACGACATCCCAAACGTGGGGGTCAGCGGTAAGCACGGGACGTCCTTCGTCATGGTGGGTCAGACGGCGATCGCCGACAAGGAGGGCTACTGGAAGGACAGGTGCATCGACCTCGACTTCGAGCTGATGACCAAGGAGATGGGCATCAAAGAGGAGGAGATAACGTTCAACGAGGACGTCTGGGTCGGGTACGGCGCCTTCGGGTACTCTCTGGAGTATTTCATCAGGGGGCTCGAGACGGGCAACGCGGTCTTCACCGCCTTCGAGGGGACCGCGACAGACTATCGTGAGATGAGCGAAAAAGTCGTGGACATGGGGGCGGGGCTGGAAAAGTTCTCGTGGCTCAGCCAGGGCACGCCTACAGTCTACGATTCGATCTACTCCACTCAGCTCGGCAGGATGAAGGAGCTTCAGAAGGTCAGCTTCGACGACAAGCTGTTCCTGGAGTATTCGCGGCTCGCCGGCCTGATGAACGCGGACGAGTTCGGGTCGCAGGTGACGCAGCTGAAGCTGATCGCGGAGCGCTTGGGCATCCCTCCAGGCAGGCTGCAGGAACAGCTCGGCCCGATCCAGGCGATGTACGCAGTAGCGGACCACGCCCAGACCCTCCTCTTCGCGATAGCCGACGGCATGCTGCCGAGCAACGCAGGGGGAGGATACAACCTCAGGGTCCTGTTCAGGAGGGCCGTCAACTTCATCGAGCACTACGGTTTCCAGTTCAGTCTAGCTGACGTCGTCAACTGGCACATAGACGACCTGAGCAGGATGTACCCGGAGCTCGAGGAGCACCGCGGCGACGTGCAGGAGATCCTCGGTGTCGAGATGGCCAGGTACGCCTCCTCTTCCGAAAGGGTCTCGAGAATCGTCTCCTCTATGGCGGCTTCAAAGAAGAAATTGACGACAGAAGACCTGATCCGTCTCTATGACTCTGACGGTGTCACTCCTGAACAGCTGGAAGAAGCCGGTGCAAAGGTCGACCCGCCCGCGGACTTCTACGAGAAGGTGCAGGCGAGGCACGAGACGAAGAAGACGGAGGATGAAAAGCAGAAGTTTGACGTCTCGGGTCTGCCGGACACGAAGCTGCTCTACTACGAGGACGCTCCCAGCTTCGAGTTCAGGGCGAAGGTGCTGAAGGTCCTCGAGGGAAAGCTAATCGTTCTCGACCGGACCTTCTTCTATCCGAGGGGAGGCGGGCAGGAGCCTGACAGGGGGACCATCGACGAAGCGAAGGTGGTCGAGGTCATCAAGTATGGTGACATCGTGCTCCACAGGTTCGAGGGGCCAGCGCCTCGGGTCGGCGGGCAGGTCTCGTGCACCGTCGACTCACGAAGGCGCACGAAGATCACCCGAATCCACACGGCGACGCACATCATCAACGGTTCTTCCAGACAGGTGCTCGGACCATGGGTCTGGCAGCACTCGGCGTTCAAGGAGGAAGACTACGGTCGCCTGGACATAACTCACTACGCGCACCTCACGAGAGAACAGGTGGGGCAGATCGAGAGCCTCGCGAATGAAATGGTTAGGAGAGACCTTCCGGTAACGATCACCTTCCTTCCCAAGGAACAGGCCGAAGAGAAGTACGGCTTCAAGCTCTACCAGGGGGGAGTCGTGCCCTCCAAGACCATCAGGGTGGTCAACGTGGGGGACTGGGACATCGAGGCCTGCGGCGGAACACACGTCCGCAGGACCGGCGAGGTCGGTCTGATCAAGATAGTCAAGGTCGAGCGCGTCCAAGACGGCGTGGAAAGGATAGAGTTCAACGCGGGAGAACCCGCCATCGAGTACGTCCAATCGATGGACGGGAGCCTGGACTCGATGTCCACAGCACTCCAGACTCAGCGGGAGAACCTTCCCAGAGTCGTCGAAACCACGGTCCGAGAGCTCGAGGCTGCGAGAGCCCGCGAGAAAGCGTTGGGACAGGCGCTCGTAGACCTTTCCATCGACAGGGTCGTGTCATCTGCGAAGAAGGTCGGACCCGTAAAGGCTTATGTCTCAAGGGAGGCCAGCTTGGGCGAGGAACAGATTATTGCTCAGGGAGAGAAGAGCGTCGCAGCGGACCCTTCGCTGATCTACGTCAGCCTGTTCTCCACACCCAAGACGTCCAGAGTCCTCTGCTTCGTTGGCCCTGAAGCCGTGAAGGCTGGTTATTCGGCCGGAGAGATTGCAAGGAAGCTCTCCGCGATTTTGGGAGGCTCGGGCGGAGGCTCAAAGGCCTTCGCCCAGGGAGGGGGACCTCTCGCCGAAAGGCTGGCGGAAGCGTTCTCGGCCGCCCAAGAGATATTCTCCCCAGGAAAGGACTGACCCACATGTCCGCTAGAGAGAAGTTCTGGCTGAAGACGTGGAACGACAGCCGCGCTTTCGAGTCCGACCCAATAGTGGGCAAGAAGAAGGTCTTCGTCACAGTCCCCTTCCCTTACATGAACGGGCCGGTGCACGTGGGGCTCGGATTCACGACGATGCGGGTCGAGGCGTACGCACGATTCAAGCGAATGCAGGGCTACAACGTGCTCTTTCCCTGGGCATGGCACTGGACGGGTCAGACCATCGTCGGGATGAGCCACAGGCTCAAGACAGGCGACGCCGGCGCACGGCGCGCATTCGTCGAAGTGGACGGTGTTCCAGAGAAGGAGGTGGACAAGTTCGTGGACCCGGAGTACCTCGCGTCCTACTACACGAAACTGAGCAGACAGGTGATGAAGGATACAGGCCTTTCGATCGACTGGCGGCGGGAGTTCAGGACCGTAGACCCTGCGTTCAAGAAGTTCGTCGAGTGGCAGTACCTCCGCCTGCGCGAGCTTGGCTACGTGGTCCAGGGCAGTCATCCTGTGGTGTGGTGTTCCCACGACAAGAGCCCCACCGGCGACCACGACAGGATGGAGGGCGAGGGCGTCACCCCGCAAGAATTCAACCTGGTGAAGTTCCAGCTCGGCGAGTTCGCGCTCGTCGCCGGGACCCTTCGTCCCGAAACCATCTATGGTGCGACCAACCTCTGGGTCAATCCGGATGAAGAATACTCGGAAGGAAAGGTCGATGGAAACCTCTGGGTGGTGAGCTCGTCGGCGATGTCCAGGTTGTCCGAGCAGGGCCACGAAGTGACGCCGATTCGGTCATTCAAGGGCGGCGACCTGCTAGGAAGAAACGCCGTGGCGCCTCTCACGGGAAAGAAGCTGCCGATTCTTCCGGCTTCCTTCGTCGACGGTGAGCTGGCCACGGGGGTAGTGTTCAGCGTCCCAGCCCACGCACCTTACGACATGATGGGGCTCACTGACATCTCTGAGGGCAGGACGAAATCGCAACGTGAAGTTCGCGCGATCGCAGCTTCGATAAAGCCGATTCCAGTGATCACTGTGAAGGGTTACTCTGAAGTTCCTGCCGAGCAGGCGATCAGGAAGTTCAAGGCAAAAGACTCGGGCGACCCTGCGCTGGACCCCGCGACAGAGGAGCTCTACAGCGACGAGTTTCACCGGGGAGTGATGAATGACGCCTCCGGTCATCTGGCGGGCTTGAAGGTCGCAGAGGCGAAGGAGAGGGTGGTCGAGCTCCTCTCCAAGGAGGGCCGCTTCGATATGATGCTCGACCTTCCGCAGAAGGTCGTCTGCAGATGCGGAACGAGATGCTACGTCAAGCTCTTGGAGAACCAGTGGTTCCTGAACTATTCGAATCCAGAGTGGAAGACCAGAACTAGGGGGCTCATCGAGAAAGCGAACGTTCTTCCCCGGGAGTCCAGGGAGTGGTACTACTCGACGATCGACTGGCTCGACGACCGTCCATGCGCGCGCAGGTCGGGGATGGGGACCAAGCTCCCGTGGGACAAGGATTGGATAGTGGAGACGCTCAGCGATTCGACCATCTACATGGCGTTCTATACTATCAGCAAGTTCGTAAATCAGGAGAGAGTAAAACCGGAGTCGCTCACGCGGGAGGTCCTTGATTACGTGCTTCTGGGTGTCGGTTCTCCGGCGAACCTGGCGAAGTCGGTGGGGCTAGATGAGAAGACGCTCAAGGAGCTGAGGAAGGAATTCGTGTACTGGTATCCGGTCGACCTTCGAAACTCCGCGAAGGAGCTGATCCCCAACCATCTGACCTTCTTCGCTTACCACCACGTCGCGCTCTTCGAGGAGGAACTATGGCCGAGATGTTTCAGCGTTAACGGCATGATTCAGGTCGAAGGAAAGAAGATGAGCAAGACACGTGGAAACTTCATGACCTGGAAGTCTGCCTTGGAGACCTACGGAGCGGATGCCTACAGGCTCTCCTTGGCCCTGATAGCGGACGGCATGGACGACGCTGACTGGAGGGCGAAGAGCGCCGAGGACGCGAGGGCAAGGGTAGACTCGGTGATCCCCTTCGTCAAGAAGACTCTCTCAGAATCGAAGTCGCGCAAACCTAGCCTTCTGGACTCATGGTTGATCTCCCTCACCAACAGGAGAATCGGTTCCATCGTCGAGGCTATGGACGGCATGAAGGTCAGGAGGGCGGCGGCTGAAGCGTACCTGGACATGTGGAACGACGTAAGGTGGTACGTCCACAGATGCGAACCCAGACGACAGACCTTGGTCGATTTCTTCACTGCGTGGGTCAGAGTCATCTCGATCTTCACCCCATTCGTAGCAGAGGAGCTGAACAGGGAACTGGGTGCGAAGGGGCTGGTCTGTCAGGCTGACTGGCCGTCCCCTGCCGATTACCCCGTCAACGAGCTTGCCGAGCTCTCGGAGAGCGTGGTCAACCGCGTCCTGGAAGACGCAAGAAACGTCCTGAAGGTCGTGAAGTCCCAGAAAAAGACTCTGAACGTGTACACCACGTCTGACTCGGCGAGGAGCTACTTCGACCAGCTCATGAAGTCTCGTGAGAAGGGCGAAAAGGTCGGCGAGGTTGTGAAGAGATTTTCGTCGCTGCGAATAACGCCCGACCGGGTCTTCAAGATTCAGTACGAGGTCGGCGAGGAACTGCTGAGAAAGCTTGCCTCCAATCCCAGCTTCGACGAGTTCGCAGCTCTGAGCGAAGCTTCAGGATTCATGTCCAGAGAGTTAGGCGTGGCAGTGAAGGTGCAAAAAGCGGGGGACCGCGGGTCCATCGACCCGTCGGGCAAGGCTAGTGGCGCGCTGCCCTTGAAGCCCGCCCTCTACGTCGAGTGAAATCTCAGCGTTCAGAGATGGCGGCTATCCGCCTATCCTGAACATTCTAGTCCCGCAGACCGGGCAGGTCCCTGACACCGCTCGTTTTCCGTTCTTCATGGTCACGTTCTGCGGGTTCTTGATTTCTCTCTTCGCCTTACACTTGACACAGTATGCCATGGTCACGTCATCTCACCGACAGGCAGAGGGGAGTTGCAAGCTTAAAGCAGGCGAGCCGAAAACAATTCGCAAATCATTCATCGGAATAGACCCTGACAGGGTTCAAATAGACCAGGCCAAGCCGAAAATACTGCGTTCATTCTTGCAAGAGACTCTCAATCCCGAGCTGGTGAGGGCAGCCGAGGCAGGCCTTGCGGACGAATTCACCGATCGCACCCTGTACGAGAGGCTCTCTGAATCTGTAAAGAAGCGCCCAGACTTCGCCGCCACCCTCAAGCAGTTCGCTGCGATGGAGAACAGGCACTACGATTTCTGGCGCAAATACGTTCCGGACGCGAAGCCCAAGGTGAGCTCGCGCACCATCTACTGGACCCTCTTCCTGAAGACAATCTTCGGCATCACGTTCACCATAAGATATCTTGGAAGACACGAGAGAGACGGCATCGAGACCTACAAGTCAGTTGCTCATCTGATACCCGAGGAAGACAAGCAGGCCTTCGACGAGATGATGGCAGACGAGGAAGAGCACGAGAGCGCCCTGAGCTCGAGGATAGAGACCTCCGCGGTCCGGTACATCTCCTTCATTGTCCTCGGCCTCGCGGACGCGCTCGTCGAAATCACCGGCATTCACGCCGGCTCGCTCGGTATATACAATAAGACCGAGATTGCTGGATTGGCAGGGATAGTGGCCGGAGCGGCTGCCTCCCTGTCGATGGCCTCTGCGGCATTCGCCCAGGCGAAACAGGGCTTCCAGGGTTCGGCGAGAATGTCGGCGGTCTACACGGGCGTATCGTATTTCATCACGGCTGTGTTCCTGGCGACGCCATACTTTCTGACGAAGAACATGGTCGTGGCCCTAGGCAGTTCGCTCGTGGTTGCCGTAGCGATAATAGCCGCCTCGACCTACTACAGCTCGATCATCACGAGCAAGCCGTTTGCCAGGGACTTCCTAGAGATACTGGGCATCATGCTGGGTGTGACGATCGCGCTCTACTTCTTCGGATACGTCATCCACGTAGCGACCGGAATCACGACGTGATTTCCGAAGAACAATCCTTTCCACGCACGTTCCGCTCGGCAATGCTTATCTGACATTTTCGTGTAACGCCTGCTGTGGCCAAGGCGAAGGTCAAGAAACTCGGCAAGCCCGACGAGGTGAGGAAGTTCGAGAAGGGACGGCTCCAGCTCGTGAAGTTCAGCCAAGGGACCGTCGGAAGAGCCGTCTTCGAGCCCGGATGGAGATGGTCCAAGCACGTGAAACCCATGGCAAAGACCAAGAGTTGCGAGGCGCCCCACTTCCAATACCACGTGACAGGAGTCCTTCACGTCAAAATGGATGACGGGTCAGAATTCGACGTCGGTCCCGGGGAAGTCTCGATGCTCCCACCTGGGCACGACGCGTGGGTGGTAGGAGTCGAGCCAGTCACCGTGGTCGACTTCCAAGGCATGGTCGACTACGCAAAGAGCTCAAAGAGATAACCGACGAATCCGCTCCGAATAATCCAGTATCTTTGCTGCTGACAAGTTTAGACTCTTCCAACGAAGGAGTTGCCTTCTGGAATCCGCTTGAAGTGACTGATTTGGGCAGACGAATAGGCCCCTCGACGAACAGAGTTCACTGTGAGCCATTCTACAGCGGGCCCGGTGGGATTTGAACCCACGGCCACTGCGAGACGAGCTCTCTACAGCTTAGAAGGATCGGCGAGACGCTCTGCCGCGCTATCCGTACTGCGCTACGGGCCCAATTTGCACCCATGGAGATTCGACATAAGCTTTTGCAATCGAGCAACGTCCTCGGAAGGGTTTTATCAGCACTGACGCGAATCTGAGCAGTTGTCATCATCTCAAGAGCGCCTATTCGGCACCAACGGAGTCCGCTTCGTACCTGGCGTCTCTAGAGACCTGGACTTTGTAATCGAGTTCTGCGAGGCCTTGGGAACATACTTCGGCGAGGGGGAGATCTTGGTCGGACTGGATGGAAGGCTTTCCAGTCCCGCAATCGCGAACGTCGCTATAGCGGGCTTGATGAGCTCGGGGCGAGACGTCGCAGAGGCAGGATTGGTCCCGACCCCGGCCCTGCAGTACTCCGCCAAGACCCTCGGCTTTAGGGGCGGTCTCATGATAACGGCATCGCACAACCCGCCGCAGTACAACGGTCTCAAGGTGATGGGAGAAGACGGAGTGGAGATACCGAGGCTGGACGAGCAGAGGGTAGAGAAGATCTTCTTCGAGGGCTCCGAAAAGAAGGCGGACTGGAAGTCTGTGGGCACTGCGAGACAGGAGCCGTCGGTGGTCGGCAGGTACATCGCAGGGATAGCCTCGAAGGTCAACGCGAGCTCGATACGGGAAAGAAAATTCACCGTCATAATGGACCTCGGCAACGGGGCTCAGTGCGTGGCCGCTCCATACCTGGCGGAGTCCCTCGGCTGCAAGGTAATCACACTAAACTCACAGGTCGACGGCAACTTTCCAGGACGAGGCCCTGAACCAACGCCAGCAAACCTCAAGGACCTCGCGGTCTCTGTGAAGTCGGTCGGAGCCGACCTCGGCGTGGCGTATGATGGAGACGGTGACAGGTCGATCTTCTGCGACGAAGAAGGGAGGGTACTCTGGGGGGACCAATCAGGCTGCTTGATCGCAGACTACCTCCTGGAACGGAATCCAGGAGCCACCATGGTGACTCCGGTGAGCTCGACCCAGGCCACCGAGGTGATAGCTAAGAGGAGGGGGGCGAAGGTGCTCAGGACCAGGGTCGGGAGCGTGGACGTCTCGAGGACGCTCCTCGAACGGAAGGGACTCTTCGGGTTTGAAGAGAACGGCGGTTTCATCTTTTCCCCGCACATCTCAGTCCGCGACGGGGCCATGACAACCGCCCTGATGCTCGAATGCCTGGCCTCCAGGGGCATGTCCTTCTCACGCAGTCTAGCTCATTCCGTCCCAAGGTTCTTCCAGTCCAAGACCAAGGTGGAGGT
>DASPVO010000039.1:0-22781 GCA_035622335.1 Nitrososphaerales archaeon | reverse complement strand
TCGCCTTCCCCGGCGGCGCCATCACCGGCATGCTGGTGGTGGGCCTGGGGCTCCTGGGCGTGACCGGCTACTACCTGCTGGCCCAGCGCCTCTCGGGCGACACCGACGTGGCGCTGCACGCGCTCGTGGGCCTCGCCTTCGGCGGCTCTCTGATCTCGATCTTCGCGCGCCTCGGCGGGGGCATCTTCACCAAGGGTGCCGACGTCGGCGCCGACCTGGTCGGCAAGGTCGAGGCTGGTATCCCCGAGGACGACCCCCGCAACCCGGCCGTCATAGCCGACAACGTGGGCGACAACGTCGGAGACTGCGCGGGGATGGGCGCCGACGTGTACGAGTCGTACGTCGTGACCTCGATCGCGGCGATAATCCTAGGGGTGCTCATCTTCCTTGACCGGGCCAGCATTCCAGCGGGCTCTGCGGCGCTCGCGGTCATCGGCTCGAACCAACTGCTCGTCTACCCCCTCCTCCTGGGCGCCTCGGGGATAGCCGGCTCGATCATAGCCAGCCTCTACATCAGGTCTTCGATAAAGTCCAACCCGCTCAGAGCGCTCAACATCTCACTGATACTGGCAGCGGCGATAGCCGTGGTCATCGACTACGCGCTGGGGAGGACCCTCTTCGGCTCGTCTTCCTTCGGGGACTATCTCTTCGCGAGCGCGGTCGTCGGTGTGGTCGTCGTAGTGGCGATCGAGAACGTCGCGAACTACTTCACCTCCTACTCCTATTCGCCTGTCAGGGAGATTGCGAGGGCGAGCCAGACGGGTGCGGCCACCAACTTCCTCGCCGGGTTCTCCACAGGTCTGACGAGCACCGCTCCCTCCGCGCTCGTCCTCGTCGTCGCGCTGATAACTTCCTATTACCTCGGTTACGTGGGCTCTGGCAACGACCAGCTCATCGGCGTCTACAGCACCGCGATCGCCACGATGTCGATGCTCTCTCTCACGGGAATCATAATGTCGATCGACTCCTTCGGCCCCATCACCGACAACGCGGGTGGGATAGCCGAGATGGCCGGGATGGACGAGAGCGTGAGGGAGGTGACGGACGAGCTCGACGCCCTGGGTAACACTACGAAGGCGACCACGAAGGCGTTCGCCGTCATGTCAGCGGCCCTCGCAGCTGTCTCAATCTTCGAGGCATTCCAGTCGGAGGCGAACAGGCAGATCTCGATTCACGGCCTCTTCTCAAAGTACGGCCTCCCCGCTGGAGGCACCCTCTCCTTCACCCTAACGGACCCCTTGGTCGTCGTAGGTCTCTTCATCGGCGGGCTCCTACCTTTCTACTTCTCCAGCTTCCTCATATCCGCGGTCCAGAGGGCGGCATTCGCGATGGTGAACGAAGTGAGGCGACAGTTCAAGGAGATACCTGGGATCATGGAGGGGACGGCGAAGCCAGACTACGCGAAGTGCGTCGACATCAGCACCTCCGCCGCGATCAGAGAGCTCGCGGCCCCGGGCGCCCTCGCGGTCCTTACGCCGCTCGTTGTGGGTTTCGTGCTGGGACCCTTGGCGCTGGGAGGCGTCCTGATCGGGAGCGTCGTCTCGGGTGTCTTCCTCGCGTTCCTCATGACGAACGGGGGCGCCGCCTGGGACAACGCCAAGAAGTACATCGAGACTGGTCAGTACGGGGGGAAGAAGTCTCCCGCACACCAGGCTGCCGTGATGGGCGACACTGTCGGCGACCCGTTCAAGGACACCGCGGGCCCCGCGATTAACTCGCTGATCAAGGTCCTCAACACCGTCTCAATCGTCTTCGTCTCGGCGATAATACTCTACGCGCTCTTCGTCTGACCTTCCTGTACCTCCGAGATCAGCACCACGAACTCCATGGCCGCCTTCGCCCTCGTCTCGCTCAATTGGAGTAACTCCTCCCTCTGCGCCATCAGTCTGGACTGTCTCTCCTCGAGTTCCTCCAGCTCCGACCCCTCCCCCTCGGGCTGGCCCGTCTCCCTGGGCCTTGCTTCCAGCTCGTCGACCTTCCTCTCCAGCTCGCCTGTCCTCAGCATCGTCGCTGCGTCGGGGGCTTTTTTCCTCCCGACGAGCCTCCCAAAGAACGACGCGCTCTTCCACTCGGCGGTTTCGCGGTCCACCCTAGCCTTCAGCTCCTCGAGCTCCTTCCTGCTCGCCTCGAGTTCCGCCTTCGTCTGCGCCGCCGACGAGCGCCCCATTTCTCTGTGAGCCCTCTCCTTCTCTCTCGCCGTCCCTATCTCCAGCCGCAGCTTCTCGAGCTCCGACTCCACGTCCGCCTCCGACTTGCTCTCGAGAGCCTCCTTGGTGAACTCCCTCCTCTTCCTGTAGTACTCTGGCGGCAGGCCGGCGGCGCCAACCTTCTCTTGGAAGTCGTCGAGAAGAGCGTTGACGCTGTTTATCCAATTCTCCAGTCCGTAGCCTCCGGGTTCCGGCGATATCTTCTGTTCCCCCATCCTATTGAGGGCGGCAACGGTCCTGGCTTTCAGCTCTGATATGTCGACGGTCTTCTCCTCTGCGAGCTTTATCTTCGACCTGTGGAACTCCTGCTTCTTTTTCTTGACTGACTTCTTCGCCCTCGAGCCCTTTCCGCCAGGAGAACCCCTGGGGGAATTTCCGTAGCTCAAGTATCGCCGGCCAGGTCATGCCAGCCAGCCGATTTAAGCTGTCGAAAAAGTCTAATTTTCTATCGCGAGGAAGCTGTCCTCTCTAGTTCGAGCCTGTTCAGATAAAGGAGCGCAACCATGGCAGAATAGCTTGGAACGAGCCTGGAATAGTTGAAATAGGCTGAAATAGGCTAATCGGAATAGAGGTGGGGGAGGGAGTTGGACCCTCTTGAATGCGCTCTGCAGGCGCACGCGTTACCGTTCCGCCACCCCACCGCCGTTCCACCGACTCTCCTGAGTAATTATGGGTTCCAAGCAGTGTTGGCGTCTGTGTGGGATTCGCTCAATATTCTAAGCGGATCCTTCCCGTTTCCCTCGCCCGACTTGAGTGACTGTCTTCGGCTCAACCCTCTTTATCCCCTCTACGCGGTCGAAGTGATGATCAAAGGAAGCTATCTCTTTCAGCTTCAGTAGCTTCATTACGGCGACCGAAGTCGAGTCGTCAAACCCCAGTCCGTATCGCTCCATTTCTCCTGTCGCCGTGACCCTTCCCTTTAGGTCGAGATTATGGACCGCCAACCCTTTGTACAGAAGCAAGCTCGCGAAAAACCTCCTGATGTCTGCGGGAGGGCTGCCTTTGTCCTCCATGACGACTGCTATGCTGTCCAGGATGAAATCCGTGGTCATCGCCTTCAGTTTGCCAGACGCGATTTGCGACAGCATCGCCTTGCAATCTCTCGCCTTGGACTGGCTTAGTTCGAGCTCTAGGAAGATGTTGGCATCAACCAAAAGCCTTGACATTCGATCTCTTCACTCTCAACGCGCTCGCCCCATGCTGCAGTTCGACCGAAGTCGCCCTGACATTCTTCAACAGACCTTCAATCGCGGACACAGGGTCATCCAAGCCTGGCGGAATTGCAATCTCAGAATCCTCTCTGGAACTCCACTGGTCCAACGCCGTTTCGGCAGCCTCGCTTAGCGCGCCCTTCCCGTATCCGTACCTCTCCATGGCGACGCGGCGGAATTGCTTCTCAACTTCGTCATCTATGATCACCTTCATGCTTCCCATATGCTCTAAAGGACATAAGTACCTATTATCCCTTTCTCCACCTGCCCGATCATACAGTCTGTGGAGGGCCCTCGACACCTCTGATTTGTGTTCGGCTCAGTGACGTGACGTCGAACTAACGTTCGGTTTGGTTTCCTGAGATCCTGTGTGCAACAGGGAATTCTATTGTTGATCGAATAGAACTGTGGGCCGGAAGAGATTCGCTTAGGAAACTAAGCGATTTCCTTCAAAACCAACGGCGCACCCGCAACCGATTGCGATCTGCGCCCAGTGTCCGCCGACGACTGTAAGCACACCAAATTGAAACGCCTTGCACAGCCAAGCGACCGCTTCGGCTCATCATCGCACTCAAGGACCGGAACAACGGGTCTTGTGGCATCGACCTGTGCCTCGGGTGTTCGGAATTCCTGCGCCTGGAATCTGTCCGCAACCTCTTTCGTCTTCAGACCCTCTTCCCAAAGCTTATAATCGTCACTAGCGGCTGTTTCGTGGGCTCGATGTGATGGTTTCGTCGGTGCTTTCTGCCCAACCGCCCACCGTTGTAACCTTCAACAACCTCTTCAACTTGTACTTCTACATAGGGCTGACCGCGTCCGTAGTGGTCATCGGGATGATGGTCTTCTTCTCAGTAAGGTACCGGGCTAGGCCGACCGACAAGGGTCCCCTGCACCACAGGCCCGAGAGCTGGAAGATAGTCCTCGTCACAGTCTTGATAAGCTTGACCCTGCTCACCGTCGTCGAGTACCAGACCTTCCAGAGCGAGTCGAACATACAGATACCCACGACGGGAGACCCGGTCCACATCAACGTCCTCGCCTACCAGTGGGGCTGGAACTTCACGTATCCTAACGGGAGCTTCCACGTCGGCAATCTGACCGTCCCAGTGAACGAGGTCGTCATACTGAACATCACGAGCAAGGACGTCTTCCACTCGATGGGGATACCAATGTTCGACGTCAAGGAGGACGCGATACCTGGCAAGTACAACCAGATGTGGTTCGAGGCGACGCAGACCGGCTTCTACCAGGACGCGGTTAGGTGCTACGAGCTCTGCGGGGTGGGCCACGCATACATGCTTGCCAACCTGACCGTGGTGAGCCAGGCCGCATGGAACAGCTGGCCGGGTAGTCAGTAGATGAGCGACACAAACACCGAAGCCTGGCTCAAGCGCTGGCTCTTCACGACGAACCACAAGGATGTCGGCCTTCTTTACATCTTCTCCGCGTGCTACTTCGGGTTCATCGGAGCCCTCCTCGCCCTGATGATGAGGGTCCAGCTCTCCGTCCCCAACAACACGTTCCTCACGGCCGTCTACTACAATCAGGCCGTGACGATGCACGGGCTCATCATGATCTTCTGGTTCCTCTCGCCTCTCGCTATCGGGCTTGCGAACTATTTCGTCCCCCTGCAGATCGGGGCGGAGGACATGGCGTTCCCGAGGCTCAACGCACTCAGCTACTGGCTCTTCCTCGGCGGCGGCATGCTCGCGGTGATCAGCTTCTTCGTGCCGGGCGGGACTGCGAACGCGGGCTGGACTACGTACCAGCCCCTCGCCACCACGCAGTTTGAACCGGGCGCGGGCCCGACCCTCGTCTACCTGGGTCTCGTCATGCTCGCGGCGTCGATAACGCTTGGCAGCGTCAACATACTGGTGACGGTCTTCTGGGAGAGGGGACCCGGAGTCACGATCTCCAAGCTCCCCATGTTCACTTGGTTCATGCTCTTCACGATAGTCGCTATGCTCTTCTCGTTCCCGACGCTGATCGCGGCCTTCGCGCTGGAATCCTCCGACAGGATTCTCGGGACCGTCTTCTTCTCGAACCCTTCGGTTGAGCCGTCGATACTCTGGGACAACCTCTTCTGGTTCTTCGGCCATCCGGAGGTGTACATAGTGCTGCTCCCTGGCTTCGGCGTCATCGCGAACGTCATGCCTGTCTTCACGGGCCGGCCGATCGCCGCAAAGAACGCCATCCTGATCGCGACGGGACTGGTCGTGCTCCCGCTCAGCTTCGGAGTCTGGATGCACCACATGTTCCTCACGGGGATACCCGAGTCCCTCGAGAACGTCATCAGCGTCTCCACTATAGCGATCTCGGTACCCTTCGACGTGATCACGCTCGCCTTCATCGAGTCTCTCTTCAGGGGCAGGATCCGGTTCAAGGCGCCGCTCCTCTTCTCGCTCGGCGCGGTCGTCCTCTTCATAATCGGGGGGGTCGAGGGCGTCTTCCTCGCGTCACCCGTGCTGGACAGGGTCTTCAGAGGGTCGTACTTCGTCGTCTCCCACTTCCACTATGTGATGGTCGGCGCAGCGATCTTCAGTCTCTTCGCCGGCCTGTACTACTGGTTCCCCAAGATGTCGGGACGAATGTACAACGAGAGGCTAGCGAACGTCCACTTCGTCATCTCGTTCATCGGGTTCAACGTGCTCTACTTCCCGATGAGCCTCCTGTTGGACATGCCGAGGAGGATCTTCACCTACCAGAACATTTCCAACTGGCCCTTGCTCAACGGAATCGCGAGCATCGGTGCGTTCATCTTCGCGGGGGCTCAGATACTGCTCGCGTGGAACGTGATCCACAGCTGGTTCCGGGGACAGGTCGCTCCGGCCAACCCGTGGAACTCTGACGACCTGGAGTGGAAGACCGAGGTCCCGTCTGCCTCGCCGGCGCTCGAGGCTGACACGTCCATCTCCGGCGGTTGGATAGGGCAGCTGACCAACATCGCCACGCCCATGACGGCTCAGGTCGCAGCCGCACCCCCGCCTGCCCACGCTCCTGCGTCCGGTTACGAAGAGCACCCCAGCCACTTGAGCAGCAGACCCCTGGAGCTGTCGATAGGTACCACGCTCGTCTTGCTCGGCGCGGGCCTCTACCCCTACATCCTCGGCGACCTCTCTCTGCTTGGAGGCATCCTACTGGTCGGCTACTCGATGGTCCAGTGGGGGCTGGACGACGTCCGCGGAAGGTTCTCTGCGGGCCTGAAGGAGATCGGGGACAAGTGGCCCTTCGAGAGGGTAACCAAGATGAAGCTCGGGATGTGGATCTTCCTCTCCTCGGAGATGGTCCTCTTCGGCTCCTTCATCGCCGCGTACATATTCATCCGGGCGGTCGCACTCCCGAGTTATCCTCTCCCAGCTTCGATCCACAACATACCATTGGGTACGCTCAACACCATGATACTGGTGACGAGCGGCCTCACGATGGCCCTCGCGGTCCAGTCGATCAAGAAGGGTGACCAGCGGGGGCTCATGATGTGGCTCACGACCACCTTCGTCCTGGGCTCGACCTTCATCGGGATCAAGCTCTCGGAGTGGGCCAACCTCACTTCGGCCGGATTCACGATCTACTCATCGAACCCGACGACACAGCTCGCCGCGAGCGCGTACTACTTCCTCGTTGGTCTCCACGGGGCGCACGTCATAGTCGGGCTGCTCATGATGGCTTACCTGATGAAAAGAACCCTGAGCGGGGCATACACCAAGGAGAACCACGAGACCATCGAGAACTTCGCCCTCTACTGGGCGTTCGTCGACATAGTCTGGTGCTTCATCTTCCCGCTCTTCTACCTGCTCTAAGGCGACAGAGATGCGAAACACAATCCTCTTCTCCGTCTGGGCGTACATGATGCTGGCCGTCGCGACCGAGGTCTACTCCTTCTACACGCTCGGGAGCGGGTCGGCCCTCATCGCGATCTGCTCCGTGCTCGCAGCGAGCCAGGCGATGGCCGTCGTGCTCTTCTACATGGACCTCAAGGACGAGCCCGGGTCGGTCCGCGTCTTCGCCCTCATCCCCATCATGTTCCTTGCCGCGCTGCTCATCGCCATGCTGGCGACCCTGGGATAGGTGGGAGATTGGAAGTAGAACAACCAAAACCCTCCACGAAGTTCCTGTACGCTCTTGGCGCGGTGATGGTCGTCGTCGGCGCATCCCTCGTCGCCGAGTTCGCGCTCCGAGTCCAACCCAAGCTCGTCGGCCCTCCTTCCTGCACCTCGTCTGGACCGAGCTCCACGACGTGCATCTCGATGCCTTCGGGGGCGGCCTCCTCACAGCTCAACTTCTCCCCCTCTAACGTCACCGTCGTGATAGGAGTGAACAACACGATACTCTGGGTCAACGCCGACGCCGTCGCGCACACCGTGACATCCAAGACGATACCCGCTGGGGCCGCTGCCTTCGACTCTGGGTCGATAAACCCAAAGTCATCCTTCACTCTGACGCTCACAGTGCCGGGTGTTTACCACTACTACTGCACCATACATCCGATCTGGATGGAAGCCGAGATAGTTGTCCTGAACGGGACCTCGTGACATCTCCCACACCTTAATTACCCTCGAGACGTTCCGGCCAAAGGTTTCTCTTGGAACAGGATCCCAACGGAGAGCCGAACGTCTTCCCTGGCAACTGGGACGTGGTCTCCGAGACTCTTTTGAAGACTTACGAGCTGTGGTTCCCCCAGAACTGGAACCCACTCGACCTCCCCTGGGACGAGTGCGACGCGAAGAACTTCTCGAGGGAGGAGGCGGTCGCCCAGGCTTACTGGATGTCAAAGCTCGCGCTCTTCGAGAAGAGCGGGATAGGCGCATTTGGCCTGGCGTCGGTCCAGGCGGCGACGCACAACTACGAGGACCCCACCAAGAAGTTCCTCTCTGCGGTAGCGTTCGACGAGTGCAGGCACGACGAGGTCTGCAGGCGCGCTTGCTCGAGGGTCTGTCCAGGCTTCCCGTACAGGTTCAAGCCCCAGTCTGAGCTCGAAGAGAAGGCGCAGAGGAACATCGTCGCGCTCTACGACAACGGGAGGCGCTACTGGTCAGCGTTCCAGAGCGCTTGGGACAAGTACCCGCTCCCTCTCATCTTCTCGAGCTTCTTCTTCGCTGAGATAGGGGCGCAGCTGATCTTCAGGGAGGTCGGAGACAGGTCCACGAACAAGGTCTACTCCTCAGCGTTCAAGAGCATCACCAGGGACGAGTCCAGGCACCTCACCGGTACGCTCGCCATGCTGGAGCGGCTCGCTGAAGGGATGAGCGACGAGTCGAAGAAGATGATCTCACGGCAGCTCAAGCACGGTTTCATCTACCTATCTCCTCTCCTCTTCAAGCCGATGGACGACTTTTGGAAGCTCCCTTCAGACTTCTTCGAGTACGACCAGAAGTTCGAGGAGCTCGCGGCGAAGTCCGGCCTAGGGGTCCCCCCGGTCGAGGAGCGGTCACAGGCTTGGATGACCGCGATTCAGAGGCACAGGTCAAAGATCGAAGGGCTGGGCATCCCGCTCCCGGAGATAGAGGAGATTGGGGTCGAAGGCTTGGAGGTCAAAGTGAAGAAGGGCGACGAGATAATCGCTATGCCGCTGTAGACCGAGGGAACTCGGTCATGAGCAATAGCGGGACCGCGATGAGGAGAGTCGCCGTACCCCCGACGAGCCACCCGGTAGTGTAACCGAAGCCCGCGGTCACGAACGAGAAGAGGAGAGGTGGGAAGACAGAGCCAGTCAGAGAAAGGCCGTTCACCCAGCCCACAGCGAGCGTCTCATACTCGCGCTCGTTTGGGTTCGCCTCCCGCCCCGCGGCGAATCCCACGGTGAAGCCGATCCCCGTCGCGACGCCCCCGAGCAGCGTACCGACGACGGCCGTCCCCACGCCGCCCACCGCGCAGACGAACAGGGAAACACCCATCGCGACGTCGGCTCCGAGGAGTAGCAGCTTTGGTCTTCTCAGTCTGTCGTAGGCGCGGCCACCTATTATCGCAAAGAAGATGGGCACTATCACGATGAGGCTCGCTATCCCTCCGGCCTCAGCGAGACCCAGCGCGTACTTTTGCGAAAGATAGTAGACCATGAAGCCACCCAGGATGGTGTTGCCGCAGTCGAGCGAGAGGAGCCCCAGCCCTATCAGGAAGAGGTTCTTGTTTCGAAGTATCCTGGTGAGCCCTCTTCGGGTGACCCTGAACCCAGTGCTCCGGAACTCCGGGACGATGAAGTAGATGAAGGGCAGCGTCAAGAACCCGAGCGCCCCGCTGATGAAGAAGCTGTACCTCCAGCCCACGTAGAGCGCGACCACTCCCCATGTGAGGCCCAGAATCCCACCCGCGTCGAACGCAGAGTTCAGGACGCCTACGCCGACACCCGAGTTCTCTCCTCTGACCGCGTCCGCGACAATCACCACCATAGGGGCGAAGATTAGCGCCATCCCGACTCCTACGCCGAACCTGAGAAGCTCCACGAAGAGCACGTCGGGCGCGAGCCCCGTCGCGAGTGAGCAGGCAGAGTAGATCGAGATGCCCGCCAACACGGTCTTCTTCGCTCCCCACCTCGCAGCTATGGCACCGCCTGGTAGCTGAAACACTCCCACGCCGAAGTAAAACGAAGAAGTTATCACGCCCAGGTCGGTCACTCCCTTGCCGAACTCTGCAGCCATGGGAGGGAAGACCGAGCCTATGTTCAGCCAGTTCAGCGCGTAGAATACCCTGGCTACCGCAAGAGCCGCCAGCACTCCCTTCGCACTCTTTTCTCCAGACATGACTTTCCGGGCCCCTCCTCCCGCTATGGATTATAACCTTGCGACCATCTGAGGCCATATCGTCTCCTTTGCGCCTTCATCTCCGCTATATCTGCCCACTTGGAGAAGCTCGACAGAAAACAAGACTATAGGCGCTATCGGGGCGAGACATCGAAGGAAAAGTCGGGCAGCGTATCTGCAGAGGCTTGCTCGGATTGACTGGGACGGAGTTTTCTTACGGTCGAGACGTCGAATGGACGGCCTAAAATTGCAGTTCTGAACCCCCCTCACCGCGGGCGTTGGCCTCCAGCAGGCTCATCTCCCCTGCGGCGGTGTTTTTTGACAAACAGAACCCAAATCTTGGCGTTTGGCTCAGGTTTATATAGAAAGAAATGCTCCGTTTCGGCGAGGGAATCGCAAGTGGTAACTGGCTACTGCGTGTACGAGAAGAAGAAGAACAGGGAGATAAAGAATCCCAAGCAAATCAAACTGAAGAACGGCCGCCCCGCGGTGAAGGGCACGTGCGCCTCATGCGGCAAGCCGATCTTCAGGATTGGCAAGCTGAAGTAATCTAATCTCCCGTTTCCCTTTTTTATCCGCAGAAGCGGCGTGCTGACCGCATAGAGATTGGCGCTGAAGCTCTACAACAGCTACGGACGGAGGGTAGTACGATTCGTCCCGCTGAAGAAGGGCGAGGTCAGGATGTACACGTGCGGCCCGACGGTCTGGAACTACGCGCACATCGGGAACTTCAGGACGTTCGTCTTCGAGGACCTGCTGAGGCGCTACCTGAAGCTGAAGGGGTACAGGGTCGTGCAGGTGATGAACGTGACGGACGTCGAAGACAAGATCATCAAGGGGATCAAGCAGTTCAAGATGGACCTGAAGCAGCTCACCTCCTTCTACGAGGGCGCATTCATGGAGGACCTAGGCACTCTCAACGTCGAGAGGGCTGAGTTCTACCCGCGCGCGACGGAGCACATCCCCGAGATGGTAGCCCTCATACACGTGCTTCTGAAGAAGGGGTACGCGTACAGGGCGGATGAAGGCTCCGTCTACTTCAGGATCTCGAAATTCAAGAGGTACGGGAGACTCTCCGGTATCAAGCCCTCGGAGCTGATCCCAGGTGCGAGGGTCTCGCAGGACCACTACGATAAGGAGCAGGCCCAGGACTTCGTCCTCTGGAAGTCGTGGGACGAAGAAGACGGCGAGGTCTTCTGGGAGACCGAGCTCGGGAAGGGGAGGCCCGGTTGGAGCATCGAATGCTCGGCGATGTCGATGAAGTATCTCGGGGAGACATTCGACATCCACACCGGGGGCATGGACAACAAGTTCCCGCACCACGAGAACGAGATAGCGCAGTCCGAGGCGGCGACGGGGAAGAGGTTCGTGAAGTACTGGCTTCACTCCGAGTTCCTCAACATAAGCGGAGAGGAGATGCACAAGTCCGTCGGGAACGTGGTCTACCTCAGAGACCTGGTCAAACGGGGGTGGGAGCCGGCGACGATCCGCACGTTCCTCCTCTCGGCGAAGTACAGGGACCCCTTGGACCTCAACGAAGAGAAGCTCGCTCAGGCGAGGGCACAGAGGCAGAGGCTCCAGGACTTCGTCGACAGGCTCGCGTCCGTCAAGGGCGAAGGCCAGGGCAAGGGCGTTCCCGTGGCCCACAGCATCGTGAGAGACTTCGAGGAGGCGATGGACGACGACTTGAACACCCCAGCGGCGCTCGCGGCTGTCTTCAAGGCCGTCAAGCGAGTGAACCGCAGGCTCGACGAGGGGCAGGTAGGCGAGCGAGAGGCGAAGGCTCTGGTCGAGGAGGTCAAGAGGGTCGACTCGGTCCTCGGCGTGCTGAAGTTCGTATCGGGGAGGCTGCCCGCGAAGGCGCAGCTCCTCATGAAGCAGAGGGAAGAAGCGAGGGCGAAGAAGGACTTCGCCACGGCCGACAGGCTGAGGGAGGAGCTCCGAAAGATTGGCGTGACTGTCGAAGACGGCCCGACCGGGACCTCGTGGAAGCTGGGGTCTGGTTAAGAACAAAGACCAAAAGCTCAACTAAGCTAAGTCATCCGCGTAATATCCCGGCTCGCCTGAATCGTCTCTGTGGACCCGGCTCTGGTGAGCAGAAATGATCGCGAGACCGAGCTGAAGACGTCTTCTCTTTCAGCTCCGATGTTCCTGAGGGGGGCTGACCGGAGCATCCGAGTCGCTTCCGACGGCTCCGTCGACTACCTTCTCTCGCTCCCCGAGCGAAGACGCATCTTTGGAAGAGAGTCGGTCTCCTTCTGCAAGACCCAGGCGGGCATCAAGGTCGTCGCCCCTCGACCCGACTGGGTGATCAGCTGCACGCCAAGGTCGATAGGCCTGCGCGCAAGACTCTTCGATGCTGTGGACGTCTCACAGACCCTCGCTCTCAGGAGCGACTGTCCAGGCATGACGCGCGTCGTCCGCCTCCGCAACGGAGGAAGAACTCCGCTCAGAGTGAGCCTCCTCCAGTTGAGCGACCCCACGGGGGCCAACTTCCACGGCGACGACGCGGGCTGGGGCTCGGCTGCGGTCAACGCCTTCAACAGGCTGAACCACGTGGCGATGGACGAATTCGCGAACCCCCCTAGTGCCAGGGTCGTGGGCTGCTCGCCTCAGCCCAGGTCGATCTACATGACGACCGACAAGGGGAGGGCGAAGGAGGCGATGAGGACTTTCGACGTCCCAGACTCTACGACGGGAATGTCAGGACAGGTGATGCTGCTGACTCTGGTCGACCTTGACGTCCCTCCGGGTGCCGAGAAGGAGGTCGTCTTCGCTTCGGTGTACAACCCCACGAAGCTCGAGGACGCGCTCGCGGACTTCAAGCGCTCACTCGAAACCAAGCAGGACGCTCCGGCAGAACAGGCCTTCGCTTGCTCAGACCCTACGGTGAACTACGCCTTCGAGTGGGCGAAGTCCGCGCTCAGAGGTTACGAGTTCGGGCAGGATCGTCTCGAGCTACTCGAGGAAGCCGTCGGAGCGCTCTACCTCGACCCGAAGGCTACGAGGATGGTCGTGGAGTCCCAGAGAGCGCTCATGGGTAGGAACGGTTCACTCCCGCACTCCCTCGACTGGTCTGTACCTGGTCTCCTCGAGACGGCCATATTCCTTTCAGTCTCCTCACGAATGTATCTCGTCTCCAGAGACAAGAAGAGCTCCAAGAGGGCGTACCCCTCACTCAAGCGCTGCGCGGTCTACCTCGCGTCCTCCGGGGAGTCAGCCTCTGTCTCGAAGCTCCCCGTCGGCTGGCGGAGGTTGATCGGGAGCGGCTACCCGGACGGAGTCGTGTCCGAAGTCTTGCTCGCCGTCTCGTCCGCGCTCACCTCGTTCTCCGAACTCGCGGCATCGCTGGGGAAGTCCGAGGACGCGGCGGCGGCGAAGGAGAAGGCGGAGCTGAAGCTCGAGACGGTGAGGAAGAAGCTGGTGAACGACGAGGGTTTCTTGGCCCTCGACCTGCAGCCGTCTGGCTCTGCGAACTTCATGGAGACGGTCGACCAGGCCGTGGCTTGCTACAGGGATCCCTTCGACAGGACGGTCTGCTCTGCAGTCGTCCACAGGCTCCTCGCGAAGGACTTCGAGACAGGGTACGGCCCCAGGACGATACCGACGTCCAACAGGCTCCTGTTCAACCCGAGCTACGGCGGCGGCCTGCTCGGGGGTTACTGGACGAGGGCTGCCGTCGCTCACGCCCTGCTGAGCTACTCCTCGGGGTATCCAGGGATTGGGAGCCTCGAGCTTCAGAAGCTCGCCCGCCTGGTCTGCCACGACGTCGTCACCATGGGCGGGTCACCGGGTTCGTTCCCGACTTGGCTCGACCCTGAGTCTAGAAAGGTTCACGGCTTCGAGTCTGACCCTGTGGCCGCAGCGCGCTTCGTCGAAGCGCTCTCCTCGGGGGAGCTCGGGCTCTCGGTGACCAGCAGCACGACGGAGGTCAACCCTCCCGCCGGTTCCACTTTGGGCTGGCTCTTGTTCCGGAGGGTCTGGCTAGGGTCGGATGCCTCTGTCTTTGTGGGGAGGAGAGAAGGGGCGAGGACGGTGTTCGCTGCGGGCGAGGCAGTGGAGACGAAGGCTGGCCGGGTCTTCACCTCATTCCAGTCGATTGATGTCGGCGACCCAGCCATCGCGGCAGGCACGTTCTGCGGCCCTGGACAGGCGCTGGTGGCTGGAAACTCTTCGGGCTCCTTAGTGCGTGGGACGCTGAAGTTCAAGCCGATGGACCCCGGCCTGTCGAAACAGATTTCCGCGGAAGTCCGCGAACTGGACCAGAAGACGCTGGAGTGGAAGAGGGTGGGGACAGCGAGGGTCGTCCCGCTCATGTCCGTCGACTTCGCTCTCGAGCCTCGTTCCTGGAAAGCGTTCCAGATCTCCGCAAGCTAATATCCTCGGGTCGGGAGGTTGCTTGTCGTGGGGACCGCGCGCGTGACGGCCAACGAAGGCATACAGGTCGACAGGGGAGGGAGAAGGTTCGCGCTCGACCCCAGGACGAGGGCCCGAGCCGACTACACCTTCGTCTCGCACGCCCACGTCGACCACATGCACGAGGCGGCCAAGGACGAGAAGGTCATCGCGTCGCAGGAGACCGCGGAACTAGCGCGCGCCAGGGGGTACGACCTCGGGGAGACGGTCGAGAGCGTCGATGACATCGAGCTCCTCGATTCGGGGCACATCCTCGGGGCGAGGGCGATAAGGATCGGCGAAGACGTGCTGTACACGGGGGACGCGTCGGGTCGCGAGCGAGGTTTCCTGGGCAAGTGCAAGACGAAGACGGCCCGCATACTCGTCATGGAGACCACGTTCGGCAGTCCCGAGTACGTCTTTCCTCAGACGGCCCAGCTCGTGAAGAGCGTCAACACGCTCATCGGTGCGGCCTTCGACCGGGGACGCCCCGTCGTCCTGATGGGCTACCCGCTCGGGAAGGCGCAGCTACTGGCATACTTCTTTTCGAGCTGGAGCCCGCTCGTCTACCACACCAGGGTCGCGGAGATGAACGAGGTCTACTCTAGGCACGGCGTCTCCCTAAAGCGGGGGCTGAGGTACGACCCGGACGGACCGCAGGAGCAGCTCCCGACAGGGCCGTGGGTCATGATCTCCCCGCTGAGCAGCGGAAGGAGCAGGGTGATGTCTTCTCTCAAGAAGAAGCACAACGCAGTGCTCGTCGCGTTCAGCGGCTGGGCGATGGGCGAGGGTTACAGGTACTCGATGGGGGTCGACTACGCCTTCCCCCTCAGCGACCACTGCGACTACCCCGAGCTCGTCAAGCTGGTCCAGGACGTCTCCCCCGAGATGGTCTACACGACCCACGGCTTCGCGGAGGAGTTCGCGGGGGACCTGAGGAAGATGGGCTTCACCGCAAGGCCCCTCAGCCCGTATCAGAGCACGCTCTCTGACTACGCTTCGGACTAACCATTAATATGCCCCGTGGGGGTCGCCGAGCTCTGCTTCTTCCTTGAGCACCGACGCCACCATGGCGAAGGGGGTCGCGGCTCTTTACGTGGCCAACATCACAACCCTCGCCCTCAACACCGCCTTTCTGGTGCTCGTGACGAACAAGATGAGCCTGACCCAGGTCGGCCTGGTGTCACTCCTCAACGTGGTCGTGGTCGGGGGCGCGACGCTCGCGGTGTTGGCTCTGCCCATCGTCACGGCAGGGGCATCGGCCACTCCGCCCGCGGTGGTCCGCTTCCTCCCGGAGGCCATCGAGAAGAAGGAGAAGACGGCGCGGACTGTCTACCTCCTCTCCCTCGCGGTCTGCGCCGTCGTCTCAATAGCCGTCGCACTAGCGATCACACTCCCATCGGTCGCATCAACGATCACCGGTCCGCTGGACGCGAAGATCGTGGGTTACGCCGCTCTCGACGTGGTGGTCTACTCCTTCGGGCAGCTGGGGGCCTACTCGATGCTCGGGGCCGGCAGGACGACCCAGGCGGGGACCCTGATCACGGGCTCGAGTCTACTGCGATACATCCTAGCCGGTGCACTGCTCCTGCTGAAGTTCGGGATCCCTGGGATATTCATCGGGTTCGCGGTGGGGGACCTGGTCCTCGCGGCTCCTTCGAATCTCGTCGCGTTCAGGTCGGTGAACGGAGCGAGGCTCGGGAGCTTCCCCGCGAAGCCCGTGCTCTCCTACATGCTCTCCGTGCTCGTTGCGGGCGCTGTGGGCTTCGGTGTTTCGCAGACGGACAAGCTCCTCGCGGTGGTACAGAAGGGGCTGGGAAACCTGGGCATCTACAACATCGCTGCGGTCGGTGCGGCGGTCGCGTCCTTCGCCCCCGCAGCGGCGACCAACGTCCTCGTGCCCGCGCTAGCATCCTACGGAGCAGCTCCCGAGAGGAAGAGGGAGGTGCTGAAGGCCTACACCCGCTATGTCTCAGTGATCGCCGCTCCGATGGGTTTCGGCCTCGCCGCCGTCTCTCCCTTCCTCCTCAGGCTCTTCGGGGAGGCGTACGTCGCGGGCGCACCCTCGATGTCCGTCATCTCGGTCGCCATCGCGCTGACGGCGGTGTCTTCGGTCTACTCCTCGGCGCTCCTTGTCGAGAACAGGGCCCACCACTTCTCGGCCGGGAGCGTGATGGGGCTCTTGGCCCTCGTCGCGGTGGCGCTCCTAACCGTCCCGACCCTCGGCCTCCTGGGCATCGCCCTGGGCAGGGCGGCGATGCTCTTCGTCCTGCTCGCTTTCTTCGCCTACTTCGCCAAGCTCGCGGGAAGCCTCGTGCTCGACGCTGGCGCGTACGTGAAGTCTATGGCTTCGGCCTCGGCGATGGCCGCGATCGTGTTCGCGATCCTCTACTCGATCCAGACCTACGCGGTCAACGGCAGGGCTGAGGTGGTCGTGGCTTCCCTCGTCATGATCCCAGTCGGATTCGCGCTGTACCTCGTGATAATGAAGCTGCTCAAGGGATTCAGCGAGGCCGACATAGACTTCATCGAGAAGGTCATGCCTGGCTGGCTCTCGTGGGTTTCCGACCTCGCGAGGAAGCTCCTCTAGCCGACGAAGAGATAGATTGGTCTGCCGTCGAGGTCATCCTCGGCCCAGCCTGTGCCTTCCTTTTCCTCGAGGACATCCACTTCCCTGACGCGGACGAGGAACGCAAGGTCCTTCTTCCTGTTCCTCAGCATGGCGACCTCCTCGCCTTCGAGGCCCGCGACCTTTGCGGTGGGGAGAACCTCCGTTGGAGAGAACCCTCTCTCCTTCCTCAAGGCCTGCAGCCTTCTGGCGACGTCCCTCACTAGACCCTCCGCCACCAGCTCTTCGTCCCGCTTCTTACCCAGGGCGACGAAGGCGCCTCCCTTCTCTGAGCACTCGTACCCCGCCGCGGGCTTGGTCTCGAAGACGAATGCGGTCAGGGGCACGCTCGTCTCGACACCCCCGAGTCTTACCATGGAGCCCTTCGAACCCAAGTAGTCTTCTAGCGCCTTTCGCCCAGATTTTGGCTTTAGCTGTGCGAGGACCTCTGCCGTCTCCTTCTTGAACAATGCGCCCACCTTCGCCCTGTTGGGTGTCAGGGAGAACGCCGCGGGGAACTTGGCAGGGTCCGTGATTATCTCCACCTCCTTCACGTTGCACAGGTTCGCGGTCGTCTCCGCGGCCTTCCTGGCCGTCTCCTTCTGAGAAGGCTGCACCAGAACTTTGACTGACCGGAGTGGCCACCTCCTCTTCAACTTGGCTTTCGTCCTCGCTGAGTTGCATGCCTCCTCTACCACGAGGGCGAACTCCACCACCTGCTCGCTCTCGCGGGATATGGCGGCACCGGACTTTGCGACACCTCTCACGAGCATCGGAACGGTCCACTTCGACTCTGAACAGAAAGTCTCCTGGTATGCGAACTCGGTGACGAAGGGGGAGACCGGCTGCAGGAGGTAGTCGAGAGTCCTCAGCGCGGTCCCGAGCACCGCGTAGACCGCGAGCCTTCTCTCCCTGCTCTCCTCGTCGTCCCTCCAGAGCTCAGACCTGACCAGCCTCACGTAGCTCTGGCTCAGGTCGTTAATGGTGAGGTCCTCTATGGCCTTGCACGCTTCGTTGTAACGGGCCCCGTCGTAGTCCTGTTCGACAGCACCCTCTGCGCCGGCGAGCTTGCTGAGCAGCCAGTGGTCTATCAGTCCGAGCAGGCCCTTCTTCTCGGCCCAGGGGACGGTGTGGACGCCGGGGTCGTACCCGTCGAGAGAGCTGTTCTGGAGCAGGTAGACGTGAAGATGGTAGAGGGTGTTTAGCACCTGATACGGCCTCGAGTTCATCTCCTTGAGGTCGACGCTGAGAGAGTCCTCGGGCGACGCCTTCCACATCAGATAGAACCTGGTGAGGTCGACTGACCTGGACCTCAGCAGGTCCAGCCCCCATATCGTGTTCCCGAGGCTCTTGCTCATCTTCCTCCCCTTCTCGTCTAGAACGTGCCCTTGGAAGAGGAAGGCGCGATAGGGGGGCTCGGGCTTGCGCTTCATGATGACGTTGAGCACCAGCAGCGTGTTGGCCCAGCCTCTGGTCTGGTCGATGCCCTCGGTCAGGAATCTCACCGGGACGAGTTCCTTGAACTCCTCGTCGGTGAAGGAGGCGTAGGGAGCGGACCCGCTGTTGTGCCACGTGTCGAGGACGAAGAGCTCGCGTTCTGATGACCCTCCGCACTTCGGGCACTTCAGCTTCACCCTGTCGATCCACGGGCGGTGGAGCTCGAAGTCCGGGCCGTCGGGGAGGGACTCTGCCCTCGCGAGTATCTCCTTCCTGGAGAAGACGCCCGTCTTCTCGCCGCACTTGCTGCAGACCCAGACTGGCAGCGGCGTCCCCCAGACCCTCTCCCTCGTTATGCACCAGGGCGGCGATTCCCTCAGAAACTCCATGAACCTGTTCTTGGGCGCCTCGAAGTAGTACTCGACCTTCTCCGCCGCCGCCACCATCTCGTCCCGCATCTTGTCGACCCAGTAGAAGTACTCCCTTCTGGCGAGCCAGAGGAGCCTGTGGCCCGACCTCCAGCAGACGGGGTACTCGTGGTCGACCCTGCCTTCGAAGACGAGCGCGCCTTCCTTCTCGAGGTTCTTCGAGACCTCCTTGTCCGAATCCCTCGCGAACAGTCCAGAGAACGCTCCCGCCTCTGCGGTGAACCTCGCCCGGCCGTCGAAGGGGGCGAAGACGGGGACCTTCCTCCTCTGCGCGACGGCGAAGTCGTCCTCGCCGTTCGCAGGGGAGAGGTGGACCAACCCGGTACCCGTGCTCGTATCCACGAACTCTTCGGCGACCACCCTGTGGACCTTTCCAGCGAACCCTTGCGAGCGAAGCCCAGGTATCTCGCTCAGGAGCGGATGGACGTAGGTTAGCCCCTCGAGCTCTGAGCCCCTGACCTTCTTCACCGACTTGCCGAACTTGACTCCTATCTCCTTGGACAGAGCCGCCTTCCTCTCGCTCCCGACCACCCATGACTCTCCTCCGACCTCGACGTACTCGTACTGCGCGTCGGGCTTGACCGCGACGAGCTCGTCGGTCACCACGGTGAAGGGCATGGTCGTCCATATGACGAGGTAGGAGCCGTCGCTGGCCTTGACCTTGTAGTACAGGCTCGGGTCGTCTAGCATCTCGTAGCCTCCGAGGGCGAGCTCTGCCTGGCTGAGAGACGTCTGGCAGCTAGGACAGTATGGGACCACCTTGAACCCCTCGTTGAGGATCCCTGCCTTCCACGCCACCTCCAGGTATTTCCACTCCCTTTCGATGTACGAGTCTCTGTATGTCATGTAGGACGACTCCTGGTCCATCAGCAGCCCCGTGAGGTCGTCCGCCTCCTCCCAGGCCCTCCTGTACTTCGCTATCATGTCCTTGCACGCCTGCACGAGCTTCTCCTCCCCGACCTGCTTCAGGTTCTCCCACTTGTTGCCCGTCAGGCCCAGCTCTTTCTCGGCCTGGAGCTCGACGGGGAGCCCCTGCGTGTCCCATCCACCCCTGAAGACCACGTAGACGCCCTCGAGCGTCGACCAACGATAGTACAGGTCCTTGATTATCCTCCCCCTGACGTGGCCTATGTGTGGCTGGTTGTTGAGAGTGGGCGGTCCCTCCACCCAGCCGTAGGCTTTCTGGCCTTGGAACCTACGTTCTATCTGCTTCCTTATCCCGGCTTCTGAGTAGAAACGTCTTACTCTTGGCTCGACCTGCTTCCAGTCATAGTTTGCGCTGAGGTTCCGGGCGGGTCCGCTATCGGGAACGGATTTTGTAACCACTCAACGCACCGTCGCCTTGGCGCTACTGGCAATTTAAGTTTGCGAGGCTTACGTCCCTTGCAAGAGGCGTTCCGCCAGCTGCGGAGGGAGACCGACCCTTCTGATCTTCTCCGCGGACGCGACGTAGTCGTACTCGACCCTCCTCAGGTCTACGCTCAGCTCGTCGTTCGTCACGCTCACGATGGCGTAGGCCGCCCTCCTGTCCCCGTCCCTGGGTTGGCCCACCGAACCCGGGTTGAAGACGGTCCCCTCCTTCCCCTTCCAGACGTAGGGAAGGTGGGTGTGCCCCAGGGCTATCGCGCCGACTCCCAGCCTCTTCAGGTAGTAACCCAAGAGGTCTCCGTGCGTCGCGGGGTCGACGTACTCCCAGAGGTTGTCGTCCGGGCTGCCGTGGGTGAGGTACGCTTCGACGTCCTCCAGCGCGACCCTGATGCTCGTGGGTAGTGATGCGATGTACGCCAGTGCTTCCTGCCCGAGCGTCCTCCTCGTCCACTGGGCAGCCATGCCGGCGCGGGCGTTGAAGTCCGAGACGTTGCCTGTCACCACGGCTTCGTCGTGGTTACCCTTGACGCAGACCGCATCGACCTCTCGGAGCTTCGCGACGACCTCGTTCGGCGAGGCGCCGTACCCCACTATGTCCCCGAGGCAGTAGACCCGCTCGCCGTGGAGCTGAGAGATGACGGCATCCAGAGCCTCTGCGTTTGCGTGGATGTCAGACACGAACGCGTAGGAGGTCAAGAGTCGGCCAATCGTCTGAACATCTTATTTCTATCTTTCCAGTGAAAGCGTCTCAGAATTGCATGAGAGTTGATGCAACTTGTTAACAAATCTTCACTACACCCCATTAACAGAATTTTGGCCCGAATGATTTTCGAAGCTATCAATGTCTGCGTTTGCAGGAAAATGGGAAAAACAAAACAGCCAAGGTTTCGGGGACAGGGTCAAGGATTCTGTAAAGAATCCAGGGCCACTGAAGCCGAGACTAGACCTAGCCATACGACAAATCCAAGTCCAAGTAGCCAAGCTCGACACAACCTCCACCAAACTTAGAGAAAGAGACAACTCGATCTTCAACAAAGTGGTCACGTCGCTCCAGAAGCACGACACACAACACGCGTCTGTCTTCGCCAACGAACTCGCCGAAATCAGAAAGATGAACAAGATGGTCACACAAGCAAAGCTAGCGCTAGAGCAGATCGTGCTGAGACTCAACACGATAACAGAGCTCGGCGACATCGTCGTCACCCTCACTCCGGCAATGTCGGTCATACGCAACGTCAAGCAGGGCTTGGTGGGCGTACTGCCCGAGGCCGAGAACGAGATCGGAGAGATATCGGGCCTGTTGAGCAGCATCCTGGTAGACGCAGGGACGGTGGGTGGGTACTCACTGAACTTCGAAGCTGCGAACGAGGACGCGGAACGCATCATGGCGGAAGCGTCTGCGGTCGCGGAGCAGAGGATGAAGGAGAGGTTCCCCGAGGTGCCCGCTACGCTACCCTCGTCGGAAGCCGGGACTGAAGGCACAACATACTAGAGAGGCTGGACTGGAACTGGCCGAGAGGCGCAGTTCCACCTCTTTTCTTTTGTTCTCTGAATGGAGTGACGTCCTTGCGCTCGGATGGTTCATACTTTTTCACGGCATTATGTCAAAACTTTTGACTAAGGATATGATTACGGCTCGGCGAGCTCGGATTTCCGTAATTGTCCGCGAGGAACCCATTGCGGGTTGTGGGGCTCCGTAGAGATGATAGCATTCGACCTAAGGTCGCAAGCACGATCAAGGAGATCGAACTCCACAGGAGGGAGCTCGAGAACCTCAGGGTCAAGCTGGACCAGAGGCGCAAGGGGCTGTACGACGTCACGATGAAGGCGATGAACGCCAAGGACCAGTCCAAGGCCATGGTCTACGCGAACGAGTGGGCGGAGCTGAAGAAGGTCGTCAAGGTGGTGTACGCGAGCGAGCTCGCCCTCACCCAGGTCGTGCTCAGGCTGGAGAGCATCGTAGACGTGGGAGAGGTCATGATGCACATGAGCATGGCGTTCAAGGTGCTCAGGAGCGTCAACAGGACCGTCCAGGGTCTCGTTCCCTCGCTCGACCAGGCCTCGGCAGACATCAACAGCGCCCTCAGCGAGACGATGAGCGAGATGGGGAACGTGTCGCCCTCGATATCGCTTGACATCAAGACGGACAGCGGCGAGGAGCTAGTCGAACAGGCGAGGAAGCTCGCAGAGGAGAGGGCCGAGGAGATGAGGGCCACACTGGGCGTCTCTCCGAAGGCCTTGGAGAGCGGAGCTGAAGAGTTCGGGGCCAGGATACCCGTCCTCGCGACAGGAGAGGAAGACGAGGACGAGGCGAGGATTCTGGGCGTGCTCTATGGGCCTCCAAAGCCCGCAGAGCCGGAGGAGGCCCTCCGATTCGCGACGCTGCGAGAAGG